>NZ_KV800314.1:262251-320918 GCF_001810205.1 Pseudomonas sp. HMSC076A11
TGCTCGCCCTCAACGCCGCCATCGAAGCCGCGCGGGCTGGCGAGCAGGGTCGCGGTTTCGCCGTGGTGGCCGACGAGGTGCGGGCGCTGGCGGCGCGTACCCAGGATTCGACCAAGGACATCCAGGCGCGCATCGAGCGCCTCCAGGCCGGGGTGCAGAACGCCGTGCGGGCCATGCAGTCGGGCAGCCTCAAGGCGCGCGACAGCGTCGAGCGCGCCGCCGGGGTCGACGGCGTGCTGGCCGCCACCGGCGACGCGGTGGGGCGGATCAACGACCTCGCCGCGCAGATCGCCTCGGCCTGCGAGGAGCAGAGCCGGGTAATCGACGAAATCGCCCGCAACATCAGCGAGGTGCGCGAGCTTTCCGCCCAGGCGGCGGAACATTCGGAGCAGGGTACCGGGGCCAGCCGCCGGCTGTCCGAGCTGTCCTCGGAACTGGCGCGGCTGGTCGGCCGTTTCCGCGTCTGAAGCGCCGCCGCCTAGCGCGGCGCCAGCCAGATCGCCACGCCGGCCAGTGCCGCCGGGACCAGGAAGACCAGCAGCAGGATCGGCAGTTCTTCGCGCAAGCCGTAGCCGGCGTGCTGGACGCCGACCCACAGGTTGACCAGCGCGACGGCCAGCCAGGTCGGCAGGAACAGGCCGGCAGCGAGCGCCGGCCCGGCATCCCAGAGTTTGCCGAAGAGCAGGAACAGGCCGAGCAGGACGATGCCGCCGGCGATTACCAGGGTCACGTGCATGAAGGGTTTCCGCAGGCAGGCAGCGACCGCCGTGGCGGCCGCTGCGTGGCTCACTTGGTGGAGAAGCCGCCGTTGATGAGGATGGTCTGGCCGGTGATCCACCAACCTTCGCTGACCAGGTGGCGGATGAACGGCACCACGTCGTCGATGTCGGTCAGGCCGGTTTTGGAGAACGGCGACAAGGCCGCGGCGTTCTTCAGGTAGTCCACCGCATCGGCACCTTCGGCGGGGTAGAAGAAGGGCGTGTCCATGGGGCCCGGGCCGACCGCGGTGACCGAGATGCCGCGCGCGCCGAACTCCTTGGAAGCGGCACGGGTGAAGTGCTCCACCGGCGCCTTGGTGCCGGCATAGGCGGCGTAGTACGGGGTATAGGCGCCAAGCAGGGAGGTCACCAGGGTGCAGATCTTGCCGTTGTCGTTGACGTGCTTGCCGGCTTCGCGCAGGAAGAAGAACGCAGACTTGGAATTGACCGCGCTCATCTCGTCGTATTCGGTCTCGCTGATCTCGGTGATGGGTTTCTTCAGCACCTTGCCGACGGTGTTGATGGCGATGTCCGGCTTGCCCACCGCGGCGATGGCGTCGGCGAACAGCTTTTCCATGGCCGCGGCGCTGGTGAGATCGCCCTGCAGCGCTACCGCCTTGGCTCCGGCTGCCTGCAGCGCGGCGACGGTGGCGTCGGCATCGGCCTTGCTCGCGGCGCTGTTGTAGTGGATGGCGATCGCCTTCGCGCCGTGGGCGGCGAGATCACGGGCGATCAGCCCGCCCAGGTTCTTGGCGCCGCCGGTGATGAGGACGGTCTTGCCTTTGATGGAGTGGTCGACCATGGGGTGTTTCTCCTGCGGTGAGTGGAGAACCCAGTCTAGGGAGGGCGGCCTTGCGGAGTAATCGCGGCGGCCTGGATAGATTGTCCAGAAACGCCGATCAATTCCCGCCTCCGGAGGAGCGCAGCCGCCTGCACGAATCTTCTAGAACCCCGGGACGGGCGCGTTATAGTCGCGGCGACGAAACCAACGAGTGGGAAGACCTGACGCACGATGGGGAGCCGAGACTGGATCGACCTGGCCCGCGACGCCGAGACCGGGATCGAGACCCTGCGCGCCCATTTCGAGGGCCACGCCTACGATCCGCACTGGCACGACAGCTACCTGATCGGCTACACCGAGATCGGCGTGCAGCAATTCAACTGCCGCCGACGCCGACACGACAGCACCGCCGGCCAGGTATTCCTGGTCGAACCGGGGGAGATCCACGACGGTCGCGCGCCGATCGCCGGCGGCTTCACCTACTCGATGCTGTACCTGCAGCCGGACTGGCTGCGGCGCGAACTGCGGGCGACCTTCGACGATGCGCCCAGCGACCGCGACCCCGGCTTCCACGCCAACCTCACCGAAGACCCGCGCCTGACCCTGGCCATCGCCCAGGCCTTCCGCGTCCTGCATGGCCGCGAGCTGCGACTGCTGCGGCAGACCGCCCTGGAGCTGGTGCTGGAGCGGCTGCGCGTGCACCTCGGCTGGCGCGAGGCGAAGCCATTCGATCCGCGCCTGCCGCTGGTGGCGCAGAAAGCCCGCGACTACCTGCATGCGCACTTCTACGAGGACATCGGCCTGGACGAGCTGGCCAGCGCCTGCGGCACCGACCGCTTCCGCCTGAACCGTGCATTCAAGGCCGCCTACGGCTTGCCACCCTACGCCTACCTGGTCCAGTTGCGCCTGGCCAAGGCGCGGCAGATGCTCGCTGTCGGCGGGCAACCGGCGGACCTCGCCAGCGCTCTCGGTTTCGCCGACCAGAGCCATCTCGGCCGCTGGTTCCGGCGCGCCTACGGGATGACCCCGGCGGCCTACCGCCGGCAGTGCACCCAGCTTCCAGACTGAGGCCCGGCGCGTCGCCAGGATGAAGGCTCCCCCGCCACAGGAGCCCGTCCATGCAATCCCTCGTGCCCTTCCTGCTGTTCGCCGTCGTCGCCTCGATCACCCCCGGACCGACCAACATCCTGGTCCTGAGCAACAGCCAGCGCCACGGCCTGGCCGCCGCCTGGCCGATCGTGCTCGGCGCCTGCGCGGCGGTGGCGGCGCTGATCCTGCTGCTCGGGCTCGGCCTGGGCGAGTTGCTGCGACGCCATCCGCTGCTCCAGCAGGGGCTCGCCTGGCTCGGCGTCGGCTGGCTCAGCTACCTGGCCTGGAGCCTGTTCCGCAGCGCGGGCGGCATCGACGGCGCGGAGCCGCCGCGGCGCCTCGGCGTGCTCGGCGGCGCGGCGTTGCAACTGGTCAATCCCAAGGCCTGGATGATGGCCCTCGCCGCGCTGGCACTGTTCGCCGGGGAAGGCGCCGGACAGGCCGGGCGGATCGGCCTGCTGGCATTGCTGTTCTTCCTGGTTTCGCTGCCGTGCCTGGCCAGTTGGGCCTTGCTCGGCGTCGGCAGCGCGCGGCTGCTGCGCTCGCCGTCGCTGATGAAACGCTTCAACCAAGGCATGGCGCTGTTGTTGCTGGCATCGGCCTGGGCCGCCCTGCTGCTCTGAGGCGGTCCGGTAGCTTCCTGACAAACCTGTGGGTTGGTACGCCGGGCCCGGGTTGGCTATGGTGGGACGATCCGTAGCCATGGCGCGGTCGCCGTCAGCACGCCGCGCAAGGAACCTCCATGTTGAAACCCGACATCACTGCCTTCTTCGACCCGGCCACCTCCACCTACAGCTACGTGGTGCGCGACCCGTCCAGCCGCGCCTGCGCCATCGTCGACCCGGTGCTCGACTACGACCCGGCCGCCGGGCGCACCAGCCATGCCAGCGCCGAACGCCTGATCGCCCATGTTCGCCAGCACGACCTGCAGGTGGAATGGCTGCTGGAGACCCACGTGCACGCCGACCACCTGTCGGCGGCCATCTTCCTGCAGCGCGAACTGGGCGGGTGCCTGGCCATCGGCGCGCGAATCACCCAGGTGCAGGCGAAATTCTCCGGCCTGTTCAACCTCGGCGAGGCGTTCCCGGTGGACGGCCGCCAGTTCGAGCACCTGTTCGAGGACGGCGAGTCGTTCCGCATCGGCGCCCTGGAATGCCGCGCGCTGCATACCCCGGGGCATACCCCGGCGTGCATGACCTACCTGGTCGGCGACAGCGCCTTCGTCGGCGATACCCTGTTCATGCCCGACTACGGCACCGCCCGCTGCGATTTCCCCGGCGGCGACGCGCGCCAGCTGTATCGCTCGATCCAGCGCCTGTTCGCGCTACCCGACGCGACCCGCCTGTTCATGTGCCACGACTACACGGCTCCCGGCCGCGACGAGCACCGCTGCGAAACCAGCGTCGGCGAGCAGCGCCGGCACAACGTGCACGTCCGCGAAGGCGTCGACGAGGAGGCGTTCGTCGCCATGCGCCAGCAGCGCGATGCCACCCTCGGCATGCCGACCCTGATGCTGCCGGCGATCCAGGTCAACATGCGCGGCGGCAACCTGCCGCCGGTGGAAGGCAACGGGGTGCGTTACCTGAAGATCCCGCTGGATCTGTTCTGATCAGCTGCGGCGACGTAGCAGGAGAATGAAGAACAGCCCACCGATGGCCGCGGTGGCGATGCCGATGGGCAGGTCCTGGGGGGCGATCAGGGTGCGCGCGGCGACATCCATCCAGACCAGGAACAGCGCGCCGAGCAGGGCGCACACCGGCAGCAGCCGGCGGTGCTCGGCGCCCACCAGCAGGCGCGCGGCGTGCGGCAGCATGAGTCCGACGAAGCCGATGGCGCCGCTCACCGAGACCAGCACGCCGGTCAGCAGCGAGCAGCAGATGAAGACCCACAGGCGTACGCGACGGGCGTCCAGGCCGAGGGTCACGGCGGTCTGTTCGCCGGCCATCAGCGCGTTCAGCGCACGGCCCAGCCCGAGCAGTACCAGCAGGCCGCCGGCCACGCACAGCGCCGGCAGCCAGATCAACGACCAGCGCGCCAGGCCGAGGCCGCCGAGCATCCAGAACAGCACAGAGGAGGCGGCGCGGTGGTCGCCGAGGAACAGCAGCAGGTTGGCCAGCGCCAGGAGCACGAACGACACCGCGACCCCCGCCAGCAACAGCCGGTCGCTGCCCAGGCGGCCGCCGCGACTGGCCACGCCGAGCACCAGCAGCATGCTGCCGAGGGCGCCGAGGAAGGCCGCCAGCGGCAGGGTCAGCAGGCCGATCACCTCGCCGATGTAGAGCACCACCAACACCGCGCCGAGGGTCGCGCCGGAGGTGGCGCCGAGCAGGTGCGGATCGGCCAGCGGATTGCGCGTGACCGCCTGCAGGGCCGCTCCCACCAGCGCCAGGCCGGCGCCGACGCAGGCGCCGAGCAGTACCCGTGGGGCGCGGATCAGCCAGACGATGTGCTCCTGGCCGGCGCTCCAGGCACCGGGCTCCGCCGCCACGCCGAACAGGCGCTGGAGGACGATGCGGCCGACCAGGCCGCTGTCCAGTCGCGCCGGACCGAAGCCGAGGGCGACCACGCAGGACAGGCCGAGCAACATGACCAGGCTGCCCAGCAACAGGCAATAGGCGCGAGGGCTGCGGAACAGGGTCATGGACGTGGCGCCCGAGGGTGGAGGCCGGCGACCAGGGTTTCTATCGCCGCGGCGTTGCCGATGCCCGGCGTGGCCTGGTTATAGGGCAGGACGATGAAGCGTCGCTCGCGGATCGCGGTCAGGCTGCGCAGCGCCGGGTTCTCTTCGAGGAAGCGCTGCTTCTGCGCGGCGCTGGTCTCGCCGTAGTCGACGATGACGATGACCTGCGGATCGCGGGCGACCACGCTTTCCCAGTTGACCTGGGTCCAACTGGCCGCCACGTCGTCGGTCACGCTGCGGCCGCCGGCGGCCTCGATCAGCGCCTGCGGCATGCCCAGGCGGCCAGAGGTGAAGGGGCGGTCCTCGCCGCTGTCGTAGAGGAATACCCGCGGCGCCTCGGCGTTCGCCGGGATGCCGGCGCGGGCGCGCTCGATGCGTGCCTGGAGGCTGGCGACCAGGCGCTCGGCGCGCGGTTCGACGTCGAAGATCCGCCCCAGGTTGCGCAGGTCGCGGTACAGCTCGTCGAGGCTGGCGCGGCGCGGCTCGCCGATCTGCGCGCAGGATTCGCTCAGCTCGTAGACCTTCACCCCCAGCGGCTCCAGGCTGGCCGGAGTGAGGTCGCCGCCGACGCGCATGCCGTAGCCCCAACCGGCGAAGAAGAAGTCGGCGTCGACATCGAGCAGGGTTTCCGCCGTGGGGTAGCGCGCCACCAGCTCGGGCAGCGGCTTGAGCGCGGCGATCAATCCGGGATCGGCATTCTTCCACCAGCCGCTGATGCCGGTATAGCCGACCATGCGCGTTTGCAGACCGAGGGCGACCATCATCTCGGTGAGGTTGATGTCGTGGCTGACTGCGCGCGACGGCGCGCGCTCGAACGTCACTTCGCGCTCGCAGCTGCGCACGCTGAGCGGGTAGCGCTCGGCCAGCGCGGCATCGGCGCAGGCGAGCAGGGCGCAGAGCAGCAGGTGGTGCAGGATCGGGTGCTTCATGCTTGGGTAATCCAGGTCAGGCGCGGGTGGTCGGCGAGGGGGTGGCGGTCGACCAGGGCGCGGACGCCGAACACCCGCCACAGCAGGTCGGCGTCGAGCACCTCGGTCGGCGTGCCCTGGGCGACGATGCGGCCGCCGTCGAGCACGTAGAGGCGGTCGCAGAAGGCCGCCGCCAGGTTGAGGTCGTGGAAGCTCGCCAGGGTGCTCAGGCCGAGGCTGCGCAGCAGGCGCAGAAGCTCCAGCTGGTAGCGCGGGTCGAGGTGGTTGGTCGGTTCGTCGAGGATCAGCAGGCGCGGCTCCTGAACCAGCGCGCGAGCCAGCAGGGCGCGCTGCTTCTCGCCACCGGAGAGGCTGGCGAAGGGGCTCGCGGCACGCCCTTCGAGACCGACCTGGAGCAGCGCCTGGCGGACCCGCTGGCGGTCGTCCGCGCCGTGGCCGTCGAACAGGCCCTTGTGCGGCGTGCGGCCCATGGCGACCACGTCCTCGACGGCAAGGCCGAAGTCCTCGGGGAACTCCTGCAACACCACCGCGATACGCCGGGCGGCCCAGCGCGGCGGCTGGCGCCAGAGGTCGTCGCCGTCGAGCACCACCCGGCCGCGCTGCGGTCGCGCATAGCGGAAGGCGCAGCGCAGCAGGCTGGTCTTGCCGCTGCCGTTGGGGCCGATCAGGCCGACGAAACTGCCGGCCGGGACTTCCAGATGCACGCCGCGCAGCAACTCGGTGGAGGCGTCGGGCGACCAGTGCAGGGCATCGAGGTGAAGGGACGACATGGCTACTCGCAGGTCCGGTGGTTCAGCAGAGACGATTGCCGCGGCGCCGGCTTCAGAAACTGAAGTCGGCGGTGACGTTGAACGAGCGCGGCTGGCCCATGATCCATTGCTGGCCGTTGTTGTTGTCAGCCAGGGCGTACTGGCGGTCGAACAGGTTGTACAGCTCAAGGCCGAGGGTCAGGTCCGGCCGTACCCGCCAGCCCAGGTTGGCGTCGACCACCGTGTAGCCGGGCAGGCTGGCCTGGTTGGCGGCGTCGGCGTAGCGCCGGTCGACGTAGCGCAGCCCGGCGCCGACGCGCAGGGTCTCGGCGAAGGACTTGTCCAGCCAGAGGTTGGCGGTGCGCCGTGGCACGTTCCTGGGGCGGTTGCCGTTGCGCGAGTAGGTCTGCCCGTCGATCGTTTCGTCGAAGTCGTCGTATTCGGCACGCACCAGCGCGGCGTTCGCCGACAGCCGCCAGTCCTGGGCCAGGTTCAGTTCCAGGCTGGCCTCCAGGCCGTCCGAACTCTGCTGGCCGACCTGCTGCGCGTCGTGCGGCGGCAGCGGGTTGGCGCTGAGCAGCTTCTTCTTGACGATATGGTAGGCGGCCAGGGTCCATTCGCCGCGACCGTCCGGGAACAGCTGCTTGAGGCCGACCTCGGTCTGCTTCGAGTGGGTCAGGTCCATCTGCTGCTGGGCCGCGTTGAGGGTGATCAGGTTGCTCACACCGTCCTCGCTGGTGGAGTACTGGCCGTACAGCGACAGTTCCGGGGTCAGCGCGAAGACCATCCCGGCGCGCCAGTTGCCGCCCTGCAGGCTGCGGTCGCTGCGGGTGCCGGCGCGCAGGTCGTCGCGGTCGATATGGTTCTGGTCGCGGCGCACCCCGGTCACCAGCGACAGGCGCTCGTTGAGCTGCAGGCGGTTCTCGGCGAACAGGGCGAAGGTGCGGGTCTGGCTGCGCGAGTGCGGCCGGTAGGGCGAGCGGCTTTCGAAGTAGCCGGGCGCGGGATGCCAGGGGTCGATGTAGTCGCCGCCGACATCGGTATAGGGCGAGTTGTTGCTCAGGCGGAAGCGGATGCGGTTGTACTCGGCGCCGACCAGGGTGCGGCTGTCGAGGCCGAACAGGGCGTGCTGGAAGGCGAAGGTCTGGCGGTCGCCGATCTGCTCCTGCTCGTGGCTGATGCGCAGGTAGTCCCTGCGCAACAGCTCTTCGCGCGGGACGTCCCATTCGTAGGTTTCGGCGTTGCGCCAGTGGCGGCGGGCCTTGATGTAGTACAACTGGTTGCTCGCGGTGACGCTGTCGGAAAGGCTCCAGTCGCTGGTCAGGCGGGTCCACTGGTCGTTGTAGCGCTGCACGTCGTTGCGCACGTTGTAGTTCTTCTCGCGCAGGCGCTTGTGGTACTTGCCGCCGACCAGCGGGGTGCCGAAGTCGTTCATCGGCTCCTGGTCGCCATAGTCGTGGGCGAGGGTGAAGGCCAGATCGTCGCTGGCCTGCCAGCGCAGCGCCGCGCTGATGCCCAGGTTGCGCGAGTCGCCACGGTCGATCCAGCCGTGGCTCTGCTGCTGGTTCAGGTTGAGCCGGTAGCTGAGGCTGTCGGTCAGCGAGCCGCCGCTGTCCAGGGCCAACTGGCGGTTGTCGTAGGAGCCGTAGCCGAGGCGCAGGTGGTTGCGGATCTCGCCGGCGAAAGGCTTCTTCGGCACCACGTTGATCACCGCGCCGGTGGCGCCTTCGCCGTACAGCACCGAGGCCGGGCCGCGGATCACGTCGATGCGCTCGACCATCCACGGATCGCTGGGGAAGTTCACCGTGCCCATGCCGGTGTACAGGCGCGTGCCGTCGAACAGCTGCATCACCGATGCATGGCCGCTGAAGCCGCGCGCCGAGAGGCCGGTACCGCCATCTCCGGGGGTGCCGATGAAGCTGATGCCGGGGCTGCGGGTAACGGCGGCCTGGACGCTGGGGTTGTTGCGCCGGCGAACTTCCTCGCCGCTGATGCTGCTGGTGCTCGCCGGGGTGTCCAGGGCGCTGAGGCCCAGGCGCGAACCGGCACTGACCGGAGTGGCGAGGTCGATGTGGTCGAGTTCGGCGGGATCCTGGCGAACGCTGACCAACTGGCTGGGCAGGGCGAGGGCGGCTTCCTCGGTTTCGGCGAGGGCGGGCGGTACCAGCAGCAGGCTGGTGGAGAGGCCGAGGGCGAAAGGCTCGGTGCGCAAACGGCTGAAGCGGGGCATGGGCGTTCCATCTCATGGCCGGGCAGGACGGAACGCGCAGGAAATCGCAGGCGCGACAGCGCCTCGAACAACCGGCTCGCTCCCGCCCACCGCGGGTGTGCCAACAGGGCGTTGCAGGCCGGTCTCCGGGCTTGCGAGGGTCGTGAAATCCTCGCCTTCCCATGCTGGAGCACAGTGGCCTGAAGAGGATTTCGCTCGCTTACCGTTGCGGGGGCAGCGCCGGACTGATCACCGAAGTGACGCACCGGCTTCCCGTTTCACCTCCTGCGCGGCGGCAGGAGGCACCTGGAACGGGCCGGATGGGAACATCCGCACCGTTTCCAGTCAAGCCTTGAACGATCTGGATTGAATAAAATGTTATACTATAACAATTCGCTTGTGCAGTCTTTCTTCGCCGGACCCCACGCCCTGGCGCAGCTTCCCGGGTCATCACATTTTCTTCACGCCGGCCTGCTATGCTGCCGGCCTTCCTTGGGGAGTAGCCTGCCGTCACCCGTTGACGGCGCGCTGGTCAACATTCTTGGCAACCTGCCATGGCCAGCGCATCCAACCGGATTGGTGAGACCAACGACATTCCTGCGCCAAAGCCGGGCCGCGGGGTCATGTCGTTGACTCATGCCCGGCTGGAGTATCCGCGTGAATCCCGTTTCCCTGATCTTCCTCGCCTTCGCCATGTCCACCGATGCCTTCGCCGCGGCCATCGGCAAGGGCTCCAGCCTGGATCGGCCGCGCCTGTCGGAGGCGCTGCGCACCGGGATAATCTTCGGCGTGATCGAGGCCATCACCCCTCTGGTCGGCTGGCTGCTTGGCCAGGCCGCCAGCCAGTTCGTCGCCGACTGGGATCACTGGATCGCCTTCGTCCTGTTGGTGCTGCTCGGCCTGCACATGATCCACAACGGCCTGCGCGCGGATCATGAGACGGAACAGGAAAAGCCCGGCCAGCATTCGTTCTGGATTCTCGCGGTGACGGCGCTGGCCACCAGCATCGACGCGCTGGCGGTGGGCGTCGGCCTGGCCTTTGTCGACGTCAACATCTTCCTCGCCGCCGGTGCCATCGGCCTGGCCACCATGACCATGGTCACCCTCGGCACCATGCTCGGCCGGGCGCTCGGCGCAGTGACCGGCAAGCGCGCGGAGATGGTCGGCGGGGTGGTGCTGATCCTGGTCGGCGCGACCATTCTCTACGAGCATCTCAGCGCGGCGTGAGCGGCGCCGGAGATGGAGGCGGGACAGGTCGCGGCGAGTGGGTGGGCGTTCGCTTCAGGCGCTTTCCCAATCGCGGATCGCCGTCAGCAGCGCCTCGCCGTCGGCGAACTCGCGGTCCGCCGGCGGCAGCGCCGGACGCGCCAGGACCAGCACCGGCAGGCCCATTTCCCGCGCCACCTGGAGCTTCGGCTCGGTGGCCTGGCTACCGCTGTTCTTGCTCACCAGCACGTCGCAGGCGAGGCGCTCGAACAACGCCCGTTCGCCATCCAGGCTGAACGGCCCGCGCGCGCCGATCACCTCGGCGCGCGGCGCGGCCGGCTGGCCTTGCAGGCAGCGCACGGTCCAGTGCTGGTGCGGCGGGACCTGGCCGAGATGCTCCAGCGGTTCGCGGCCGAGGGTGAACAGCGGACGGCGGAAGGGTGCGAGGGCGGCGATAAGCTCGCGCCAGTCGGCTACCTCGCGCCAGTCGTCGCCGGGCCCGGCCTGCCAGCCGGGCCGGCGCAGCGCCCAGCAGGGCACTCCGGCCAGTCGCGCGGCGCGCACGGCGTTCTGGCTGATCCGTGCGGCGTAGGGGTGGGTGGCGTCCACCAGCAGGTCGAAGCCCTGCTCGTCGATGAACGCCGCCAGCCCTTCGGCGCCGCCGTAGCCGCCGACCCGGACCCGGCAGGCCAGGTCGCCGGGCACCTTGCCCAGCCCGGCGAGGCTGTAGAGATGCGCCGGACCGAGCCGGCGGGCGAGGGCCAGGGCCTCACCGATCCCGCCGAGCAGCAACAGGCGCTTCATCGGCGCTCCTCGCAGGCCTGGCCGACCAGGTTGCCCTGGCGGTCGATGGCGAAGACTTCCAGCGCCACCTCGGTGGGCACGATGCCGCGGGCGAAGCGCAGGGCGTGGGCGCAGACCGCATCGCCCAGGGCCACGCCTTCGGCGTGTGCCTGGGCCAGCGCCTGCTGGCTGGTGTTGGCGGCGCGCATGCTGTCCTGTAGCGCGGTGCTGGCACCGAGCGCGGCGGCCCAGCCGGCCAATTGCGGCAGGTCGATGCTGGAATGGCGACTGTGCAGGTCGAGGTGGCCGCCGGCGAGCTTGCTGATCTTGCCGAAGCCGCCGCACAGGCTGAGCTTTTCCACCGGCGCCCTGCGCAGGTGCTTGAGCACCGCGCCGGCGAAGTCGCCCATCTCGATCAGGGCGATCTCCGGCAGCGCATAGCGCCGGCGCATGGCGTCCTCGCTGGCGTTGCCGGTACAGGCGGCGATGTGACGGACGCCGTTGGCGCGAGCGACATCGATGCCCTGATGGATCGAGGCGATATAGGCCGAGCAGGAGAACGGCCGGACGATGCCGCTGGTGCCGAGGATCGACAGCCCGCCGAGGATGCCCAGGCGCGGGTTCATGGTCTTCAGCGCCAGCTCGGCGCCGCCCTCCACGCCGATGGCGACCTCGAAGCCGCCGGCGTAGCCCCGTTCGGCGGCGAGCTGGGCGAGGTGGCGTTCGATCATCTGTCGCGGCACCGGATTGATCGCCGGCTCGCCGACCGCCAGGGTCAGCCCCGGGCGGGTCACCGTACCGACCCCGGGGCCGGCATGGAAGCGCACGCCAGGCTCGGCGCTCAGGCGCACCCGGGCGAACACCAGGGCGCCATGGGTGACGTCGGGATCGTCGCCGGCATCCTTGAGGGTGCCGGCTTCCGCGCCGTTTTCCCAGGCGCGGCAGAATTCCAGGCGCATCAGCACCTGCTGGCCCTTGGGCAGGACGATCTGCACCGCGTCGCTGATCGTGCCGCCCAGCAGCAGGCGCGCCGCCGCCAGGCTGGTGGCGGTGGCGCAACTGCCGGTGGTGTAGCCACTGCGCAACGGCGCGGGCTGCTCGGGGGTTTCCTCACGCATCGCGGGGAGGCTTCCTGGCGGCGGGCTTGCGCAATTCCAGCAGGGTGATCGGCAAGGCCTGGCGCCAGGTGTCGAAACCGCCCAGCGGTCGCGCGTGGGCGACGCCGAGGCGGGTGAGGTCGCCACCCAGGCGTTGCTGCCAGTCGAGCAGCACCCGTTCGCTCTGCAGGGTGACCGCGTTGGCGAGCAGGCGGCCGCCGGGCCGCAGGCGCTCCCAGCAGGTTTCCAGCACGCCCTCGGCGGTGACTCCGCCGCCGATGAAGATGGCGTCCGGCTCGGGCAGTTCCAGCAGCGCCTCCGGGGCGCTGCCGGCGACCAGGTGCAGGGTCGGTACGCCGAGGGCGTCGCGGTTGTGGCGGATATGTTCCTGGCGCTCGTCGTTGGCTTCGATGGCGATCGCCCGGCAACTGGGGTGCGCGCGCATCCATTCGATGCCGATGGAGCCGCAACCGGCACCGACGTCCCAGAGCAGCTCGCCGGGGCAGGGCGCCAGGCGCGCCAGGGTCACGGCGCGGACGTCGCGCTTGGTCAACTGGCCGTCGTGACGATAGGCCTCGTCGGCCAGGCCCGGGGTCAGCGGCAGGCGCACGGCGCCGGCGCCGGCGCGGCATTCCACCGCCACCAGGTTGAGATCGGCGGCGCGCGGCAGCGACCAGTCGCCGGCGAGGCCGTCGAGACGGCGCTCGAGCGGCCCGCCGAGGTGTTCCAGCACGCTCAGGCGACTGGCGCCGAAGCCACGGGCGTTCAACAGGCGGGCGATGGCGGCCGGGCTGTCGCCGTCGTTGCTCAGGACCAGCAGGCGCCGGCCGTCGTGGACCTGTGCCTGCAGCGCCGCCAGCGGACGCGCCACCAGCGACAGGCAGGCGACCTCCTGCAGGGCCCAGCCGAGGCGGGCGGCGGCCAGCGAGAGGGAGGAGGGCGCCGGCAGGACCCGCAGTTCGGTCGCCGGCAGTTGCCGGGCGAGACTGGCGCCGACGCCGAACAGCATCGGGTCGCCGCTGGCCAGCACGCAGGTCGGCTGGCCGCGCCGGGCCAGCAATGGTTCCAGGGAGAACGGCGTCGGCCAGGTTTCGCGGGCGGCGCCGATGCACGGCGGCAGCAGTTCCAGCTGGCGCGCCGCGCCGACGATCCGGCTGGCGTGCAGCAGGGCACGCCGGGCCTGCTTGCCGAGGCCGGGATAACCGTCCTCGCCGATGCCCACCAGGGTCAGCCAGGGCGGCGTCGAGTCTGCCGATGACACGGTTCCGATACTCCTGAAATGCGTCTGTGAAGGGCCCGCGACGGCTTCCGGACGGAATGGGTTTTCCCGGCCCCGGGCTGGGCGGCATAATAGCGCGTTCGTCGGTGCCCGGCCCTTTCGCGTTAGCGCGGGGCCAACGAGGGCCGAAGAGGGAACACGGAGCCGCGGTCTTTTCGAAGCCCGGGCCTAGCCGTGGCTGCCCCCGCAACTGTATGCAGCCTGTATTCGCGCCATTCGCCACTGGATTACCGGGAAGGCGGCGCGAAGCGGAGGTTCCTCCCCCGGGTGGAACGCCGGGCTGCGAGCCAGGAGACCTGCCGCCGAAACCAGTCGCGAGTGCCAACATCGGGCGGGGTGTACCGATGCCGTGGTCTGTCCCTGGGGGACAGCGGTGCGGTCGCCGCGACGCCGATTCGAGTAGCGTTTTTGAACGACGACCAGACCCCGGCGCCCCTGCCCGTACCACGTCCGTCGCCCTGTCCCGGCCTGCTGCGTATCGTCCAGGCGCTGGACGGCGGCATCTGCCGCATCAAGCTCGACGCCGGCCGCCTGGACGCCGCCCAGGCACGCGCCGTGGCGGCCGCGGCGCGGGATTGCGCCAGCGGCGTGATCGAGGCGACCAACCGTTCCAACCTGCAATTGCGCGGCGTCCGTCGCGGCGAGGAAGAGCGGCTTGTCCGCCGCCTGCTGGACGCCGGCCTCGGTCCCCGGCATGGGTCCCTGGCCGGCGCCGACGACGTGCGCAACCTGATGCTCAGCCCGGCCGCCGGGCTCGATCCGCACCTGTCGCTGGACGTGCGCCCGCTGGCCGCTCGGCTGTTGCTGCGGCTCCAGGCGGACAGCCGCTACCACGCGCTGTCGGCCAAGTTCGCCATCCAGCTGGACGGCGGCGAAGACCTGGCGATGCTCGAACATCCCCATGACATCTGGCTCTCGCCGATGCCCGCGGCGCCGACCGCGACGCTGGTCTTCGGACTCGCCGGCTGCCCGGCCCGCGACCGCCCCCTGGCGGCGTTGCCGGCGGAGCGGGGCGAGTCCCTGGTGCTGGCGCTGCTCGACCTGTTCCTCGAACGCGCCCAGCCGCAACAGACGCGGATGCGCCACCTGTTGCAGAAGCTGGCCGGAGAACCCTTGCTGGAGGCCTTGCAGGCGCGCCTGGATTTCCCTCTGCGGCGTGACGAGCGGGTGGCGGCCTGGCAGCGTCCGCCGGGGCGTGCGTGGAGTCATCTCGGCGTCCAGCCACAACGCCAGCCGGGCCTGGTGATGGTCGGCGCGGCGGCGCCGCTCGGCCGGCTCGACAGCGCTTGCCTGGAAGGCCTGGCCGAGCTGGTCGAACGCCATGGCGACGGCAGCCTGCGCCTGACCCCCTGGCAAGGCGTGCTCCTGCCGAACCTGGCGCACGCCGAGGCCGACCAGGCGCTGCTCGGCCTGCGCGGACTCGGCCTGCTGACCGAGCCCGATGCGCCGTTGGCGCGGCTGATCGCCTGCAGCGGTTCCAGCGCCTGCGCCAGGGGCCTGGCCGACACCAAGGGCGACGCCTTGCGCCTGGCCGAACGCCTCGGCCCGCGCAGCGACCTGCCGCAACTGCACCTGTGCGGCTGCGAACGGTCCTGCGCCGCCGCCCACCGCGCGCCGCTCACCCTGCTGGCGCGCAGCGGCGGGTTCTACGACCTGTACCGGCACGACCCATGTCACCCCGGATTCGGCCAGTTGCTGGCCAGCCGCCTGACTTTCGCCACGGCCGCCGACTACCTGGCGGCCCTGCCTTCCCAGCACACTTCCGGAAAACCCGCATGATTGACTACATCCGCGATGGCCAGGCGATCTATCGCCAGTCGTTCGCTACCATCCGCGCCGAAGCGAACCTCGCCGGCATCCCGGCCGACCTTGAAAAGCTCGCGGTCAGGGTGATCCACGCCTGCGGCATGGTCGACGTGGTCGACGACCTGCGCTTCTCGCCCGGCGCCGGCGCCGCCGGCCGCGCCGCGCTGGCCGCCGGCGCGGCGATCCTCTGCGACGCGCGGATGGTCGCCGAAGGCGTGACCCGCTCGCGGCTGCCCGCCGCCAACCGTGTGATCTGCACCCTCAACGAAGCGGACGTGCCGGCGCTCGCCACGGAACTCGGCAATACCCGCTCGGCGGTGGCCCTGGAGCACTGGCGCGAGCACCTGGAGGGCAGCGTGGTGGTGATCGGCAACGCGCCGACCGCGCTGTTCTACCTGCTGGAAATGCTCGACGCCGGCGCGCCGAAACCGGCGCTGATCCTGGGCTTCCCGGTCGGCTTCGTCGGCGCCGCGGAATCCAAGGAGATGCTCGCCGCCGATAGCCGCGGGGTGCCCTACGTGATCGTCCGCGGTCGCCGTGGCGGCAGCGCCATGGCCGCCGCGGCGGTGAACGCCCTGGCCACGGAGCGCGAATGATGAGTGTCGTGAAGGGCCGCCTGCTGGGCCTGGGCGTCGGGCCCGGCGATCCCGAACTGATCACCCTCAAGGCCCTGCGCCTGCTGCGCGCGGCGCCGGTGGTCGGCTATTTCGTGGCCAAGGGCAAGAAGGGCAACGCCTTCGGCATCATCGAGGCGCACCTGGACCAGGCCCAGGTGCGCCTGCCGCTGGTCTATCCGGTGACCACCGAGAAGCTGGAACCGCCGCTGTGCTACGAGACCATCATCAGCGATTTCTACGACACCGCCGCCGAACAGCTGGCCGCGCACCTGGACGCCGGCCGCGACGTGGCGGTGATCTGCGAGGGCGACCCGTTCTTCTACGGTTCCTACATGTACCTGCACGACCGCCTGGCGACGCGCTACGAAAGCGAAGTGGTGCCTGGCGTCTGCTCGATGCTCGGCGGCGCGGCGGTGCTCGGTGCGCCGCTGGTGTACCGCAACCAGAGCCTCTCGGTGCTCTCCGGAGTGCTGCCCGAGGAGGAGTTGCGCCGGCGCCTGGCGGATGCCGACGCGGCGGTGGTGATGAAGCTCGGCCGCAATTTCGACAAGGTCCGCCGCGTGCTGGTCGAGCTTGGCCTCGAGCGCCGCGCGCTGTACGTCGAGCGGGCGACCATGGCCAACCAGCGGATCGTGCCGTTGGAACGGGTGGAGCCGATGGCCTCGCCGTACTTCTCGCTGATCGTCGTCCCCGGCGACAAGTGGCAGGGAGGGGCCGGCGGTGAGTGACGCCCAGCAGGTTCCGGCCATCGTCATCCTCGGCCAGGGCGCGCTGGATACCGCGCGGCGGGTCCAGGCGCGCTATCCCGGGGCGCTGGTCCACGGGCTCGCCGGGCGGGTCGAGGCCGACCGTTCCTATACGGACTTCGGCGACACCCTGCGCGAACTGTATTGCGCCGACCGCCCGATCGTCGCCCTGTGCGCCGCCGGCATCGTCATTCGCAGCCTGGCGCCGTTGTTGCAACGCAAGGGAGCGGAGCCGCCGGTGCTGGCCCTGGCCGAGGACGGTAGCGCGGTGGTGCCGCTGCTCGGCGGGCTGGCCGGGGTCAACCGGCTGGCGCGGGAAATCGGCGAGGTGCTGGCCGTGGCGCCGGCGATCACCACCAGCGGCGAGCTGCGCTTCGGCACCTGCGTGCTCAACCCGCCCGCCGGTTATGTCCTGGCCGACCTGGAGCAGGGCAAGCGCTTCGTTGCCGATTTGCTCGGTGGCCAGCCGGTGCGCGTCGAGGGTGCCGCCGGCTGGCTCGACGCGGCCCGTTTGCCGCGCGACCCGGCGGCGGCGCTGGCGATTCACGTGACGCCCTCGGCGCGTGCGCCGCGGGCCGAGGAACTGCTGATCCATCCGCGCTGCGTGCTGGCGGCGCTCGAACCTGCCGACGCGGCGGCGGACGCGGTGCGCCAGGCGCTGGTCGATGCCGGCCTGGCCGCGGCGGCGCTCGGCGGCTTGCTGGCCGACAGCGCGCGGATGGCCGATCCGCGCCTGCAGGCCGCCGCCGATGCGCTCGGCGTACCGCTGCGCTTCCTGCCGCAGACCGATCCCGCTGCGCGCCTGCGCCAGGCCTTGCCCGCCGCCGAGCAGGTCGGCGACCGGCTGGCGGTGGCCGCCGCGCCCTTGGCGATGGACCGCATCGGCCAGCGTCGCGGCCGACTCACAGTGATCGGCCTGGGGCCCGGCTGCGCCGAGCTGATGGTGCCTGCGGCGCGGCGGGCACTGGACGAGGCCGAGGACATCCTCGGCTACCAGACCTACGTCGACATGGCCGGACCCTTCCGCGCCGGACAGGTGCTGCATGGCAGCGACAACCGCGAGGAATTGCAGCGCGCCCGGCATGCCTTCGAACTGGCGGCGACGGGCAGGGCGGTGGTGCTGGTATCGTCCGGCGACCCCGGCGTGTTCGCCATGGCCGCCGCGGTGCTGGAAGCCCTGCATGGCGCTGGCGAGCCGGCCTGGGACGCGGTCGAGCTGCGGATCTTCCCTGGCGTCTCGGCGGCCCTGGCCACCGCGGCCAGGGCGGGGGCGCCTCTGGGCCACGATTTCTGCCTGCTGTCGCTGTCCGACAACCTCAAGCCCTGGGAGGTGATCGAGCGGCGCCTGGACCTGGCCGGCGCCGCCGACCTGGCGATGGCTTTCTACAATCCGATCTCGCGGGCGCGGCCCTGGCAACTGGGACGGGCGCTGGAGATCGTCGCCCGCCATCGTTCGCCGCAGACCCTGGTGGTGCTCGGTCGCGACATCGGGCGGCCCGGTGAGCGCCTGCTGCGCACCACCCTGGGCGAGCTGCGTGCGGAGCAGGTGGACATGCGCACCCTGGTGATCATCGGCTCGTCCACTACCCGCAGCTTCCCGCGCGCCGACGGCGAAGCCTGGGTCTACACGCCGCGCTGGTACCCATCGGAATAGCGGGGCGGGAGCGCGCGCGGAAATGTGGCAGACTGCTGCGCGCATCCCTGTACCGCGGAGCCTGAATCCATGTCCTTTCGCTGTTCCCCGTGCCGCCTGGCCGGCATCCTGCTGGCGGCGCTGTTCGTTCCGGGGCTGGCCGCGGCGGCCGGCTCCTGCGAGCGCCTGGTGGCCACCGGCAACCCGGAGTACCCACCCTACCTGTGGCGCGACCCGCAGGATCCGAAGCGCCTGATCGGAGCCAATGCCGACCTGTTGCAGCGCCTGGGCAAGGAGCTCGGCGTGCGCATCGACGTGCTCTATAGCGGCTCCTGGGAGAAGGCCCAGGAAGAGGTGACCAGCGGTCGCGCCGACCTGCTCGCCGGGGCCTACCTGACCCTGGCACGGCTCGGCAGCATGGACTATGTGCATCCGCCCTTCCTGATGACCAGCGGGGTGGTCTGGGTGAACAAGGACGCCGCGTTCCCGTTCATCGGCCGCGACGACCTGATCGGGCACAAGGGCAGCGTGCTGGCCGGCAGCAGCCTGGGCGAGGAGTTCGACCGCTTCGCCAAGGCCAGTCTCGACCTGAAGCCGGTGCCGAGCCTGACCCAGGGCTTGCAGGACCTGATGCTCAAGCGCAGCGAGTTCCTCCTCTACCAGGCGTTGCCCGGGCAGGCCCAGGTCGAGGCGCTGGGCATGGCCGACGACCTGGAGGCGCTGGAACCGGTGCTGAGCAGCGAGGGGCTGTACCTGACGCTGTCGCACAACTCCGCCTGCAACGATCCGTGGCTGCGCGGACAACTGGCGAAAAAGATGACAGAATTGTCGGCTGCCGGCGTTCCCGTAACGCTCTTGCAGGACAATCTCGAACGCTGGAAAGCCCAGCAATTGCCGGCTTCCGGCGCCAGTTCGACTACGCAGGAAAGTGACTTGTGAGCATTCGATGGATGATGGCCGCAGGCCTCGCCGCGCTGACCCTGAGCGGTTGTGCGAGCAACGACCCGGCTCCGCTGGAGCAGATGCGCCTGACCGAACAGGCGCTGGAGCAGGCCAAGGCGGTGGGTGCCACCGACGACGTGGCCGAGCTGAAACTGGCCCAGGACAAGTACGCCGCGGCGCAGATCGCGATGACCGCGGAGTCCTACAAGAAGGCGCGCCTGTTGGCCGAGCAGGCCGAGCTGGACGCACGCCTCGCCGAGTCCAAGGTGCTGACGCAGAAGAGCAAGGACCAGCTCGGCGAGCTGGACAAGAGCCTGAAACGTCTGCGCAAGCAACTGGGGGAGACCGACTGATGCCGGGCAAAGCGACTCTCTTCGCCACCCTGCTGGCCTGCGCCGCGCTGGCTGGCTGCGCCGACCACAAGCTCAGCGAACAGTCGCTGGCCAAGGCGCAGAGCGAGTTCGACCAGGTCAAGGAAGATTCCGACGTGCTCCGCGCGGCGCCCAAGGATGTGATCCGCGCCGGCGAATCGCTGGCCCGCGCCGAACGCCTGTCCAGCTACTGGGGCAGCAGCAGCGACGTGATCCAGTATGCCTACCTGAGCCAGCGCTACAGCGAGATCGCTCGCCAGCACGCCTTGCTCAACCTCAACCAGGAGCGCCTGACCCGCCTGCAACTGGAGCGCGAGCGCCTGCAACTGGCCCTGCGCGAAGCCAAGCTGCTCAGCGTGCAGGAGCAGGGCCAGCGCCTGAGCGAGGAGATCGCCAGTCTCAGCACCGAGGAAACCGAGCGTGGCCTGGTGCTCACCCTTGGCGACGTGCTGTTCGACTTCAACCGCGCCGAACTCAAGCCGGCGGCCAACCGCACCGCGCTGAAGCTGGTGCAGTTCCTCCAGCTCAATCCGCGGCGGGTGATCCGCATCGAAGGCTATACCGACAGCGTCGGCGACAGGCAGGCCAACCTCGACCTGTCGCGCGAGCGCGCCCAGGCGGTGGCCGACGTGCTCGCCGATCTCGGCGTGGATCCCGCGCGCATGCAGGTGGTCGGCTACGGCGAAGCCTTCCCGGTCACCGACAACGCCTCCAACCGGGGGCGGGCGCAGAACCGCCGGGTGGAGATCGTCTTCTCCAACGACAAGGGCCAGCTCAGCGCGCCGCGCTGAGTCCCGCGCTGCCGCAGGGAGCCCCGGTACCCCAAAGGGTCCGGGGCTTTTTTCGCCTGGCGAACCGGGTGGCGCCGGATTTCTCTGTCAGACCTTGCGCAAGAGCGGGCTATCATCGGGATCGAACTAGTTCGAGCAGCAATCCGTGCAGCATAAGCACCTTGTATTTCGTTATAACGAGTAGAGAGGCGCAATGAGTTCGAACGAAACCCTGCCGGGGCTGGTGATCGCCGATTCCTTCCCGGTCATGCAGTGGGCGCTGCAGCGCTACCTCAGCGAGGAGTGCGGACGCCAGGTGCTGGCGGTGGTCGGCGATAGCGACAGCCTGGTGGAGCGCCTGGCCGACCTGCCGCCGGAAAGCATCCTGATCACCGAGCTGGGCTTGCCTGGCCAGCGCAGCCGCGACGGTATCCACCTGGTGGAATGGCTGACCCGGCACTGCCCGCAAATGAAGGTGATGGTCTACTCGGTGTTCAGCGCGCCGTTGCTGGCCAAGGCGGTCCTGCGCAGCGGCGCCTCGGCCTACATCAGCAAGCGCAGCCCGCTGGAGACGTTGAAGGCGGCGCTGGAGTGCATGGCGCTCGGACAGACCTTCCTCGACCCCGGCCTGCACCCGCAGCGGCATACCGGCAAGCCGCTGAGCCCCACCGAGGTGGACATCCTCCGGCGCCTGGCGCGTGGCGACACGGTCAGCGAGATCGCCCAGCGGACCATGCGCAGCGTGTCGACCATCAGCACCCACAAGAAGAACGCGATGGTCAAGATAGGCCTCAACAGTGACGCCGAACTGATCGCCCTGGGCGTGATGAACTGGCTCCACGAACTCGCCTGACCGGGTTCGAAACATCTCGACCGCCAGTTGCGGAACAATCCTCGCCAGCCCCCGGGAGCCATCCCGCCGCAGCCGAGGAATCCGCATGATCCGCCAGCCCCGCTTTGCCCGTTTCGTCCTGCCGTTGTTGCTGAGCCTGTGCCAGCCGTCCTTCGCCGCCGAACTCCGCGCGGTTGCCGAAGCACGCCGCCAGGAACTCCTGCTGGAGGACTCGCCGGTGGCGTGCGGCGAGGCGGGCTGCACGGCGCGGGAAAGCCTCAGCCTGGTGGCGTTGCAGGTGCAGGCCCGGGTTCTGGTCACCCGCCTCGGCCGCGATGATTTTTCCCCGGCCGCCCGCCAGCCCGCCGCCGTCCCGGACTACCGCCTGTTCGGCGATCTCGGCCTGGCGCCAAGCCCCTTCGCCTGGCAAGCGTTGACCGGCGAGAGCGCGGCGGCGGACGCGTTGCGTTTCTGACTTTCCCTATGGCCGCTCCCCAGGCGGCTCTTGGCGGACTGTTTCCCGCCCGCACCCGGCCGGTGGCGACCGACCGGGTTTTCTTTTTCTCGCGAACGCGCCGTCTCTGCGACCGACCCGTACAGTTTTGCGACTGTATGCCTGGTTGTCGGCCGAACTGTTCTGGAGCAGTTTCACGAATTGAGCTACTGTTTCGGTTCAATCGCCGAGGAAAACCCGCCATGACCAATCTGCTGCTTTACCAACGCATCGCCCAGCAGTTGGCCGAGGACATTCGCCGTGGCGTCTACCAGCCGGGCGAGCGGGTACCGTCGGTGCGCAAGCTCAGTACCCAGTTGAACGTCAGCCACGCCACCGTGCTGCAGGCCTACGCCACCCTCGAGGACCAGGGACTGATCCGCGCCCGTCCGCAATCCGGCTTCTACGTCCACCGCACCCCGGCGCTGACCGCGCCGACCCCGGATATCGCGCGGGTCGAGCGTCCCGGCCTGGTCACCCGCAGCAGCATCATCAACCAGGTGCTCGCCGAGTCCCGCCGCGAAGGGGTATTCCCGCTCGGCGCGGCGGTGCCGCACGTGGACTACCTGCCGGTGCGCGCCTTGCACCAGCAACTGGCCAAGGTCACCCGCTTCCAGAGCCCACGGGCGTTCAGCTACATGTTCAGCCCCGGTTTCGAGCCGCTGCGGCGGCAGGTGGCGATCCGCATGCGCGACGCCGGCGTGGTGGTCGACCCGTCGCAGGTGACCATCACCCACGGCTGCGTGGATGCGATCCACATGGCCCTGCGGGTGCTGACCCGTCCCGGCGACCTGATCGCCACCGAGTCGCCGAGCTACTACGGCCTGCTGCAACTGGCCGACGTGCTGGGCCTGAAGGTCATCGAGATCCCCAGCGACCCGCGCACCGGGATCAGCCTTGAAGCGCTGCAACTGGCGGCCAACCAGTGGTCGATCAAGGCCTTGGTGCTGACCGCGCGGCTGAGCAATCCCTTCGGCGGGACGATTCCCGAGGATCGCCAGAAGCAACTGCTGAAACTGACCGCCGAACACAACATCGGGGTGGTCGAGGACGACATCTACGGCGAACTGATGTTCGACCAGGGCCAGGCGCGCTCGCTCAAGTCCCACGACCGCGACGGCCGGGTGATCTACTGCTCGAGTTTCTCCAAGACCATCTCGCCCGGCGTACGCATCGGCTGGATCATCGCCGAGCGCTACCAGGAGGAGATCCGTCGCTTGCAGACCTTCACCACCCATTCGGCCTGCACCGTGACCCAGATGGGCGTCGCCGCCTACCTGGAGAACGGCGGCTACGACCGCCACCTGCGCTACATCCGCCAGGAGTACCGGAAGAACATGACCGCCTACCAGTTGGCGGTGCAGCAGTACTTCCCGGAAGGTACGCAGATGACCCGGCCCAAGGGCGGCTTCATCCTCTGGGTCAGCCTGCCGGCCAAGGTCAACACCAAGGAACTCCACGTGCGGGCCCTGGAGCAGGGCATCAGCATCGCCCCGGGGCTGATCTTCAGCAACACCGAGCAGTTCAACAACTGCCTGCGGCTGACCTGCGGGATTCCCTGGAACCGCGAGGCGGAGCGGGCGATCATGACCCTCGGCATGCTTGCCGGGCAGCTTTGCCAGGAAGGCCTTATCGCCGCCTGAGCGCGAGGCGCTCCCCTGGCTGAGGGGCGCCCCGCGACAGTCCGCGAAGAATTTTCCCGGGGATTAACCCGAATCCACCGACAGCTTCGTCTCAGCGGGTATCTCCGCTGCACGACGAGGTCGTCTCGATGTTTTTCCCGGCTTCCATCCGGACCGGCACTTTCGCCGAACTGTCCGACGCTGGAAAATGTCTACCGATAGCCGCTCCGGCCGCGCTTCTGGCGACGGCCCGGGCGTTTCGTGGCGACGCCGATGCGTGCCGCGAAGGATGTGGCCGATGAGCCTGCTCTCGGTCGCCTTTGACACAGGACAGGAGTCGACCAGCGGCATGCATGCCTCCACCAGCGCCACGACGGCCGCCGGCAGCGACGAAACGCTGCTGGCGCGTTACCGCAAGGGCGACAGCGCGGCCTTCGAGGTGCTCTACCAGCGCCATCGGCAAGGTCTCTACCGTTTTCTCTGCGGCCTGGCCGGACAGACCGAACTGGCCGACGAGATCTACCAGGAAACCTGGCTCAGCCTGATCCGCAGCGAGAGCCAGCCGCAGGGCCGGGCGAGCTTCCGCACCTGGCTCTACCAGATCGCCCGCAACCGCCTGATCGATCATTGGCGCAAGCATGGCCAGCGCCAGCCGTTGCAGGACAGCTACGACGAACAGTTGCACGCGCAACCCGACCAGGGCGCCGGCCCCGAGCAGCAGCTCAGCCTGAGCCGCGACGGCGAGCGCTTGCAGAGCGCGCTGGAGACCCTGCCCGAGGAACAGCGCGAGGTATTCCTGATGCGCGCCCACGGCGAACTGGAACTGGCCGAGATCGCCACGCTCACCCAGTCGCCGCTGGAGACGGTGAAGAGCCGTTTCCGCTACGCGGTGCAGAAGCTGCGCCGGCTGCTGGCCGAGGAGGTGGCGGTATGAACCCACAGAAGCATTCCGCGAGCGTCGCCGAAGAGCAGATGCTGGCGCATTTCCGCGCCCACGCGCCGCAGCAGCCGGCGCCGGCGCTGGACCAGGCGATCCTCGCCGCCGCGCGACGCCAGGCGGCGCATGTCGAACCCGCCCGGTCCTGGTGGCGGCGCTGGCTGGAAGCCTCCCGCAGGCCGCGTTGGCAGGCGGCTTTCGCCAGCCTGCTGGGCGTGGCGCTGGTGCTGGGGCTGGTCAGCCACAACGTGCTGGACGACGCCGAGCGCCAGGCCCGCCCCGAAGTGGCGTTCAGCGATGTGCCCCTGCGCGACGGAGTCGCCGGGGCCGCTGCGGCGAAGCGGGCCATGCGCGCGCCGGCGGCGCCGGCTCCGCTGTCCGGCGAGATGTCGGAGCCCCCGGCCTTGCTGGCCAGCTACGCATCGTCCGGGGAGGCGCCGCAACTGATGGCCGAGGCCGCGCCGCCGGCTCCGGCTGCCCTGGCCGACCGACCGCCGGCCCAGGCCGCGCAGCAGGCGAAGGTCCAGGCGGCGCTGGCCGGCGACTTCGTCGCCCAGGCCAGGGGCAAGGCGGTTGCGGTGAAGCCGGAGGTGCTCGACGAGGCGCTCGGGGCGGTCCTTGCCCTGCGTGAGCAGGGCAAGACGGAGCAGGCCGCGACCCAGTTGGCCGAGCTGCAGAAACGTTTCCCCGGAGAGAACCTGGTGGAACGACTGGAACGCCTCGCGACGATAGCCGCGAGCGCCAGGAAACGGCCGTGACGACCATGGCCCGCGACGCGGCGGCGGCGTCGCGGGCTGACATCAAGCGGTTACCCGCGCATGACAGGTTAGACATGGGGCGAACAACAGAGAGAGTGCCAGGATGACGATAGTGACCCCTTGCCTTGGTTGCAGTCTGCCGTCAGCATTGCCGCAATTGGCCATACCTGCGTGACTATGAAACGTCTTTGCCGAATTTGCGTCGTTGTTCTTTTCGGTTGCTTCCTGGCGGCCTGCGATGACGGCTCCAAGGCACCGGAAAAGAAAGCCCCGGAAGCACCGCCGCAGGAGCAGCGCGCCCCTGCCAAGCCAGTGAAGCCTGAACGAGCGGAGCCAGCGCCTGCCGTGCCTGCCGCGCCGAAAACAGCTTCGAAGAAGGTCGCGCCAGCCGCGGAGCAGGTTGCCGAACCCAAGCCGCCGGCCAAGCCGAAGCCTGCGGCTGCGCCGCCGAAGCCGGCCAGCAGGCCGGTCGCCAAGGACAAGCCGGCGCCGGCGAAGCGCGCTTCCACCGCTCGTCTCGACCCCGAGGTACGCAAGCCGCTGCCGAGCGCCAAGCTGGACCTGCGCCTGCCGAAGGAACTGGTGCAGAAGATGGCGCCGCCCGGCACGGAAGAGACCCATAAGCCCAAGCCGCTGTTGCCGCCGATGTTCGAGGAAAAGGACGACAGCGACTTCCGCCTCAACGGCCAGTTGCTCTATCGCGACCGCGAACTGGGCGTGTCGCGGCCCCTGGAAGGGGCCGAGTTGCAGTTCGAGTTCCGCCAGTAGGCCGCCACGGTGCTCAGAAGCGGTAGCGCTGCTCCTGCAACGCCTGGTACAGCTCCGCGTCCAGCGGCTGGTAGCCGGCGCTGCCGGGCAACCTGACGAAGAGTTTGTCGCTGACCCGCGCGGGATCGTAGGCGTCGCGCTTGAGGTCGGTCTTCTTGTACTTGAAGGTGCCGGTGGTCTCGACTTCGCGCAGCAGGCGCAGGAACACCGGTGTGGCATAGGCCGGCAACTCGCGGTCGAGGTGCGCGGCGAGAGCGTCGCGGTCCAGTTCGACGCCATCGGCCAGGCGCAGCGCGGCCATCCCGCAGCGGCCGTTGGTGCCGGGAATCTCCACGCCGTAGACCACCGCATCCTCGACCCCGTCGAAGGCGCCGAGGGCGTTTTCCACCTCGGTGGTGGAAACGTTCTCGCCCTTCCAGCGGAAGGTGTCGCCGAGACGGTCGACGAACTGGGTGTGCTTGAAACCGATGTCGCGCATCAGGTCGCCGGTGTTGAACCAGGCGTCGCCCTTCTTGAACACGTCGCGGAGGATCACCGCTTCGCTCTTGGCCGGATCGGTGTAGCCGTCGAACGGCCACTTCGCACTGATCTCGCTGATCAGCAGGCCGACCTCGCCCTTGCCGACCTTCTCCATGAAGCCCTTGGCGTCGCGCACCGGATGGTCGTTCTCCAGGTCGTAGCGGACGATGGCGTAGGTGGCTGGGGAGAAGCCCACCGTATTGTCGAAATTGAATACATTGGTGAAGCCGATGTTGCCTTCGCTGGAAGCGTAGAACTCGGTGATCCGCTGGATCTCGAAGCGTTGCTTGAACTCGGCCCAGATCGACGGGCGCAGGCCGTTGCCGATCATGCAGGTCAGGCTATTGCCGCGTTCCTCGGCGCACGGTGGCTGGTTCAGCAGGTAGCGGCAGAGCTCGCCGATGTAGCCGAAGCAGGTCGCCCGGTAGTGTTGCACGTCCTTCCAGAAACCGCTGGCGGAGAACTTGCGGCGCAGGGCCATGGCCGCGCCGCCGGCGAGCGCCGCGCTCCAGCAGACGGTCACGGCGTTGTTGTGGTAGCAGGGCAGGGTCAGGTAGAGCACGTCGTCGCGGCCCAGGCCCGGGCCGGAATGGCCGAAGCCGCCGTAGGCCTTGATCCACTTGCCGTGGCTCATGATCGAGGCTTTCGGCAGGCCGGTGGTGCCGGAGGTGTAGATGTAGAAGCAGGAGTCCTTGAGCCGCACCCTGCCGGTGTCCTCGAGGTTCTCCGAGGTCTGTCCCTGGGCCAGGCGCATCAGGTTGCGCCAGCCCATCGGCGGCGAGCCGGGATCGCCGAGGGTGTCGCCGTCGTCGACCCAGTAGCAATGGCCGGCGTTGCCGAGCACCTCCTGGCGGACTTCCTCGAACACCTCGCGCAACTCTTCGCCGACCACGAAGTGGCCGGGCTTCACCAGGTTCAGGCTGTGCACCAGGACCTTGCCGCGCTGGGTGGTGTTGACCAGTGCGCCGATGGCGCCGAGCTTGGCCAGGGCGGCGAGGATCGCCAGCAGCTCGACGCGGTTTTCCAGCATCACCGCGACCACGCTGCCGTGGCCTACGCCCTCGGCCTTGAAGGCGCGCGCCAGGCGATTGGCCCAGCCGTTGAACAGGGCGTAGCTGATCCGCCGCTGGCCGTCGAGCACCGCCGGGTTGTCCGGGTACAGGCGTGCCGCGCGCTCCAGCGCCCAGCCCAGGGACAGGCTCTTCTCGCGGTTACGGATCGCGGTGTAGTACAGGCCGCGCAGCATGCGCGGCACGCGGCCGAAGGTGGCAGGCAGGCGGGCAACGAAACGGTTGAAAGTGATCAGGTCGGCGTGGGTCATGGCTCTCGCGCTTGTCGTTGTTGTGCGGGGCGTAGGACGCTCCCGCGACTCTAGACCGCAGCCGCCGCCTCGGCTATGACCGTTGCGCGGTCGCCCCGGGGCACTTCGGCAAATAGCCCGGAAGCCCGCCGCAGAGCGCCGCGCGCCTTTCGTCGGAGACCTCAGTCGAGGAACAGGTCAGGCACCAGCGCGCCACCCTCCGGGTCGTAGCGGTACTGCTCGAAATCGCTCTGGCCGCGCTCGCGCAGCAATTCCTCGTCGACCAGCAGGCGCCCGCTGAGGCTGCGCCCCTCGCTGGTGAGAATGGCGTGCGCGGCGTCGGCCATGATCGCCGGGGTGCGCGCGCGGCGGAAGGCGTCACGGCTGCCCAGCTCGAACTCGATGGCGGCGGTGGCGATCATGGTCTTCGGCCACAGCGCGTTGACGCTGATGGCGTATTTCCCGAACTCCTCGTGCATCCCCAGGGTAAGCATGCTCATGCCGTACTTGGTGACCGTGTAGGGGCCGTGCTGGGCGAACCACCTGCCGGCCAGGTTGATCGGCGGCGACAGGCTGAGGATGTGGCCGTTGGCGCTCCTGCGCAGGTAGGGCAGGGCGGCCTGGCTGCAGACCAGCACCGCGCGGGTGTTGATCTGGTACATCAGGTCGAAGCGCTTGGGCTCCAGCTTCTCCACCCCGACCAGGCGGATCGCCCCGGCGTTGTTGACCAGCGCGTCGATCCCGCCGAAACGTTCGGCGGCGCGGGCCATGGCCGCCGCCACGGCCTGCTCGTCGCGCACGTCGAGTTGCAGCGGCAGGGCCTGGCCGCCGGCGGCCTCGACCTCGGCGGCGACGCTGAAGATGGTGCCTTCCAGCTTCGGATGCGGCTCGGCGCTCTTCGCCGCGATCACCAGGTTGGCGCCATCGCGCGCGGCGCGCAGGGCTATCTCCCGGCCGATGCCGCGGCTGGCGCCGGTGATGAACAGGGTCTTGCCGTGCAGTGACATGGGCGTCTCCGTTTTCTTGTCGTTGTCGTTGCGGATGAGCGGCGGGGTGTCTCAGGCGTCGGCTTCCACCTCGACCAGCACCTGCCGGTTGCGCACCTGCTCGCCACGGCCGACCTGGACGCGGCGGACCACGCCGTCGACTCCGGCCTTCAGCGGGTGTTCCATCTTCATTGCCTCCAGCACCAGCAGCAGTTGGCCCTTGCCGACCCGTTCGCCCTCGCCGACCAGCACCTCGACGATGGCGCCGTCCATCGGCGCCTTGAGCGTGCCGGAACTGGCGCCGACCTGGGCGCTGGCGCCGGCGTGGGTGACGTCGAGCAGTTCGAGGTTGCCGCCGTGGCCGTATAGCCAGAGGCGCCCGCCGTCCAGGTGGTAGGCGTGGCGGCGGCGAATGCCGTCGAGTTCGGCGCTGGCCCAGCGTCCGTCGCAGTCGAGCAGGCGCACGGCGATCTCGCGTCGCTCCAGGCGCGCCAGCAGTCGCGGCCGGCGACCGCTTTCGAGGACGTCCAGGCCGATCTCCAGGCGCTGTTCGGCGTGCTTCAGGACGATCTTCCACGGTGCCCCGGCGGCGCTGCGCCAGCCGGCCAGGCCGGGCTGGTGCGCACTGGCCTCGGCGCCGGCCTGGTAGAGCAGGGCGGCGGCCAGGGCCAGTTCCTCGGCGCCCGGCTGGCGCGGTTGCAGGCTGGGGTCTTCGGCGAAGCGTTCGCCGATGAAGGCGGTGGTCGCCTCGCCGGCGGCGAAGTCCGGATGCGCCAGGAGGTTGGCGAGGAACCGCTGGTTGCCGTCGACCCCCAGCAGCACGCAGCGCTCCAGCGCGCGGATCAGCTTGCGCCGGGCTTCGTCGCGGGTCGCCCCGTAGGCGATCAGCTTGGCCAGCATCGGGTCGTAGAAGGGCGTCACCGCCTGCCCCTCGACCAGGCCATGGTCGATGCGTACGCCGGGCAGCAGTTCCGGGTCCCAGCGCAGCACCGTGCCGGTCTGCGGCAGGAAGCCGCGACCGGCGTCCTCGGCGTAGAGGCGGACCTCGATGGCATGCCCGCGCAGTTCCACCTGTTCCTGCCGCAGCGGCAGCGGATGGCCCTCGGCGACGCGGATCTGCCAGGCCACCAGGTCCTGGCCGGTGACCAGTTCGGTGACCGGGTGTTCGACCTGCAGGCGGGTATTCATCTCCAGGAAGTAGAAGCGGCCATCCTCGCCGAGAAGAAACTCGACGGTGCCGGCGCCCACGTAGTTGACCGAAGCCGCGGCCTTCACCGCCGCCTCGCCCATGGCGCGACGCAGGTCGGCATCGAGCACCGGGCAGGGGGCTTCCTCGATGACCTTCTGGTGGCGGCGCTGCACCGAGCAGTCGCGTTCGCCGAGGTAGAGCAGGTTGCCGTGGCGGTCGCCGAACACCTGGATCTCCACATGGCGCGGGCGCAGCACGGCCTTCTCCAGGATCAGTTCGGCGCTGCCGAAGGCGCCCAGCGCTTCCGAGCGTGCGGTGCGCAACTGCTCCAGCAGTTGGTCGGGTTCCTCCACCAGGCGCATGCCGCGGCCGCCGCCGCCGGCGCTGGCCTTGATCATCAGTGGGTAGCCGATGCGTTCGGCCTCGCGCCGCAGGGTCGCGTCGTCCTGTTCGGCGCCTTCGTAGCCGGGGATGCACGGCACCCCGGCGGCGAGCATGGCGATCTTCGACAGGCGCTTGCTGCCCATCAGGTGGATGGCTTCCGCATCCGGGCCGATGAAGACGATCCCGGCGGCTTCGCAGGCACGGGCGAACTCGGCGTTCTCGGAGAGGAAGCCGTAGCCGGGGTGGATCGCCTCGGCGCCGCTGCGACGGGCGGCGTCGAGGATCGCCTCGAGGTTCAGGTAGGACTGCGCCACCGCTGCCGGGCCGATGTACACGGCCTCGTCGGCCAGTTGCACATGGCGGGCGTCGGCGTCCGCCTCGCTGTACACGGCGACGCTGCGGTAGCCCAGTTCATGGGCGGTGCGCAGCACCCGGCAGGCGATTTCACCGCGGTTGGCGACGAGGATCTTGTTGAAGCTGGGCATGTCGTTCGGCTCCTGGAGGCTGTTGCCCTGTTTCGCGGTCGTGGCTCACTGGGCCCAGACCGGCTTGCGTTTCTGTACGAAGGCCAGGGTGCCTTCGCTGCCTTCGGCGCCGCCCACCGCTTCGGCGAACTGGCGCGCCGCATCGTCCAGCAGGGCGCCGAGTTCGCCGCTTTCGCTGGCCAGCAGCAGGGCCTTGGTGGCGGCGTTGGCGTTCGGCGCGCAGCGGCGCAGTTGCTCGAGGGTTTCCTCCAGGCGCTGTTCGAGGGCATCGGCGTCGGCCTCGCAGAAATGCACCAGGCCCAGGCGCAGCGCCTCGCGGCCGTCGAAGCGGGCGGCGGTGAGGGCCAGGCGGCGGGCCTGGGTCAGGCCGATGCGGCGGACCACGAAAGGCGCGATCTGCGCCGGGAGAATGCCGAGGCTGGTTTCCGGCAGGCCGAACTGCGCATCGGCGGCGGCGATCGCTACGTCCGACACGCAGGCCAGGCCGAAACCGCCGCCGAGCACCGCGCCTTCCACCAGCGCCACCAGCAGTTGCGGGGCGGCCTGGGCTTCCTCCAGCAGGCTGCCGAAGGCGCGGTTCAGCGTGCGGTAGGCTTCCGCCCCGGCGGCGCGGGCACCGGCCATGTCCTTGATGTCGCCGCCGGCGCAGAAGTGCCCGTCGGCGCCGCGCAGCACCAGCGCCCGCACGCTACGGTCGTCGCGCACGGCGGCGAGCACCGCGCGCAGTTCGCCGACCATCGCCAGGCTCATGGCGTTGCGGCTTTGCGGGCGGTTCAGGGTGATCCGCAGGACGCCCTCGACGGGTTCCAGCAGCAGGGTCTCGCAATGCGGCAGGCTCATGCCGGTTTCCTCCTGGAACGTCAGCCTTTCTTCTTGCCCGGCAGGATGCCCATCAGCTTGCAGATGATGCCGAGCATGATCTCGTCGGCACCGCCGCCGATGGATACCAGGCGGGTGTCGCGGTAGGCGCGGGAGACCGGGTTGTCCCACATGAAGCCCATGCCGCCCCAGTACTGCAGGCAGGCGTCGCTGACCTCGCGGCCGAGGCGGCCGGCCTTGAGCTTGGCCATGGAAGCCAGGCGCGTCACGTCCCTGCCTTTCACGTACAGCTCGGTGGCCTGGTAGACCAGGGCGCGCAGCGCCTCGACCTCGGTCATCATCTCGGCCATGCGGAAGTGGATGACCTGGTTGTCGATCAGCGGCTGGCCGAAGGTCCTGCGCTCCTTGCAATACTCGATGGTGACGTCGATGCAGTGCTCCAGGCCCTTGATCATGTTGGCCGCGCCGAACAGCCGTTCTTCCTGGAACTGCAGCATCTGCATCATGAAGCCGGCGCCTTCCGCGCCGATGCGGTTGCGCTGCGGTACGCGGACGTTATCGAAGAACACCTGGGCGGTCTCCGAACTGCGCATGCCGAGCTTGTCCAGGTGCGGGCTGAGGGTAATGCCCGGGGTCTTCATCGGGACCACGATCAGCGACTTGTTGACGTGCGGCTTGTCGTCGGAGGTATTGGCGAGCAGGCACATGAAGTCGGCCGACGGCGAGTTGGTGATCCACATCTTGCTGCCGTTGATCACATAGTCGTCGCCGTCCTTGCGCGCGGTGGTCTTCAGGCCGGCGACGTCGGAGCCGGCGCCGACCTCGGAGACGCCGATGCAGCCGACCATCTCGCCGGCGATGGCCGGGCGGAGGAACTCCTCGCGCAACTCGTCGGAACCGAAGCGGGCCAGGGCCGGGGTGCACATGTCGGTCTGCACGCCGATGGCCATCGGGATGCCGCCGCAGGTGATGCTGCCGAATTCCTCGGCGGCGACGATCGAGTAGCTGTAGTCCAGGCCCATGCCGCCGAACTTCTCCGGCTTGGAGATGCCCAGCAGGCCGAGTTCGCCGGCCTTGCGGAATATCTCGTGGATCGGGAAGCGGCCGTCCTTTTCCCACTGGTCGACGTTGGGGTTGATTTCCCGCTCGACGAAGCTGCGAACGGTGCGGCGGAGTTCCTCGTGTTCCTGGGTGAAGATCATGGGTTGTCTTTCCTCCTGGGCATCATTGTTTTCCGGCAGGATCCGCTTGCTCTCTCCCAACCCTCTTCCTTCAGGGAGAGCGGGGAGAGGGGCTGTCGCCGGCTCGCCTGTTGCAGTCAGAACCTCGCGACCCCGAAGCTGTTGCCCTTCAGCGGCCGCGCCTCGGCTTCCGCGCAGATATCCAGCAGGTAGCCGAGCAGCCTGCGGCTGTCGCGCGGGTCGACCAGGCCGTCGTCCCACAGGCTGGCGGTGCCGTAGAGCGCGGTGGACTGGCTGTCGAGCTTCTGCGCGGTGACGGTTTCCAGCATCTCGAGCATCTTCGGATCGGCTTCCTTGCCTTCCTTGGCGTGTTTCTCCTCGGTGACGATGCGCAGCACCTTGCCGGCCTGGGCACCGCCCATCACCGCGGTGCGACTGTTCGGCCAGGCGAAGATGAAGCGCGGGTCGAGGCCGCGTCCGCACATCGCGTAGTTGCCGGCGCCGTAGGAGCCGCCGACCACCAGGGTCAGCTTGGGCACGCGGGCGTTGGCCACCGCCTGGATCATCTTCGAGCCGTGCTTGATCACGCCCTGGCGCTCCGACTCGGTGCCGACCATGAAGCCGGTGGTGTTGTGCAGGAACAGCAGCGGCGTGTTGCTCTGTTCGCAGAGCTGGATGAACTGCGCCGCCTTGGCCGCGCCCTGCGGGGTGATCGGTCCGTTGTTGCCGATCAGGCCGCAGGCGTGGCCCTCGATGCGCAGGTGGCCGCAGACGGTCTGGCCGTCGAACTCGTTCTTGAAGTCGAGGAACTCGGAGCCGTCGGCGATGCGCGCGACGATCTCGCGGACGTCGTAGGGCTTCTTCGGGTCGGCCGGAACCACCCCGAGCAGCTCCTCCACCGGGTACAGCGGTTCACGCCAGGAACGCGCCGGGCGCGCCGGCAGTTGTGCGTTCCACGGCAACATGCCGACGATCTCGCGGGCCAGGCGCACGCCGTCGGCGTCGTTTTCCGCCAGGTATTCCGCGGTGCCGGCGACCTGCGCGTGCAGTTCGGCTCCGCCGAGCTCCTCGTCGCTGGCGATCTCGCCGGTGGCGGCCTTGAGCAACGGCGGCCCGGCGAGGAACATCTTGGCCTTGCCGCGCACCACCACCACGTAGTCCGACAGCCCCGGCTGGTAGGCACCGCCGGCGGTGCTGGAACCATGCACCACGGTGACCTGGGGAATGCCCATGGCGGAGATCCGCGCCTGGTTGGCGAAGCCGCGCGCACCTTCGACGAAGATCTCCGCCGCGTAGTTGAGGTTGGCGCCACCGCTTTCGGTGAGGGTCACCACCGGCAGCTTGTTCTCCATGGCGATCTGCTGCAGGCGCAGGGTCTTCTTCAGCCCGGTCGGGGAGATGGTGCCGCCCTTGATCGCGCTGTTGCTGGCACTGACCAGGCAGCGCACCCCGGCGATGTAGCCGATCCCGGCGATGATCCCGCCGCCGGCCTGGGTGCCGTCCTTGTCGTCGTGCAGCTTGTAGCCGGCCAGCGAGGACAGTTCGAGGAACGGCGCGCCCGGGTCGAGCAGCAGCGCCAGGCGTTCGCGCGGCAGCAGCTGGCCGCGTTTCTCGAACTTCGGCCTGGCCTCGGCGGCCTTGTCCAGGACCTTCTGCTCCAACTCGCGGAAGCCGGCCACGGCGGCGAGCATGGCCTCGCGGTTGCGGGCGAAGTCCTCGCCGTTGACGTCGAGTTCCGACTGGATCGCGGGCATGTCAGTCCTCCTGGTCCTTCAGTACGTCGGGCAGGTAGGCGCGGTGGAAGCCGTTGTACGCGCGGCTCTGTCCCGGCTTGCCCTTGAATAGCGGGAAGGCGCGGCTGCCCTGGCTGGCGGCGCCGTCGATGCGGATCGTGTTGCCGCTGACGAAGGCGGCGCCGGGGGAGAGCAGGAAGACGATGGCGGCGGCGACTTCCGACTCGCTGCCGATGCGCTTGAGCGGCACGTGCTCGCGCAGGGTCGGGATCACCGCCTTGAACGCGCCTTCGTAGGTATCCATGCCGCTGGACGCGATCCAGCCCGGCGCCACCGCGTTGACCCGCACGCCGGCATGGCCCCACTCGACGGCGGCGGTCCTGGTGAAATTCTCCATGCCGGAGCGTGCGGCGCCGGAGTGACCCATGCCGGGCATGCCGCCCCACATGTCGGCGAGCATGTTGACGATGCTGCCGCCGGTCTTGCTCATCGACTGGTTGAACACTTCGCGGGCGACCAGGAAGCCGCCGACCAGGTTGGTGCGGAGCACGGTCTCGAAGCCCTTCTGGCTGATCGAGGCGAGGGGCGAGGGATACTGGCCGCCGGCGTTGTTGACGAGGTGATGGATGGTTCCGCGTTCGGCCAGGATATTCGCCACCAGCGTCTTCACCGCTTCCTCCTCGCGGATGTCGCAGGCGTGCCAGCTGACGCTGCCGCCGTCCTCGACGATCTCGCCGGCGGTCTTCTCCAGCTTTTCCGCCTTGCGTCCGACCAGCACCACGTGGGCGCCGAGGGCCGCCAGCTCGTGGGCGGTGCAGCGGCCGATGCCGCTGCCGCCGCCGGTGACGATGATGGTCTGGCCGTCGAACAGGCCAGGTCGGAAGATCGAGTCGTAGCTCATTGTTCTGGTGACTCCGATGAATCCCGTAGAGGGGCAGCGGAACGCCGCATTCGCCGTTCCTGGTTGTGGTTATCTGCCTTGCGTTTCCAGCGCGTCGGCGAGCGCCTGCGGCACCGCCACCGGGAACTCCAGCAACTGCTGGGCAAAGGCCTTGCCCTGCGGGTCGATGCGCAGGCTGGCGACGCCGCCGCCGCCGAGGGCGTTCTCCAGCAGGAAGTTCAGGCTGTGGCTGCCCGGCAGGTACCAGCGGCCGACCCGGCCGGTCTGCGGGTCGAGCACATGCTGCATCCAGTCCACCACCGCGCCTTCCTCCAGCGCCTCGGCGATCCACGGCAGGTACTCCGGGCGCCGCGCCATGACCCCGATGTTGCTGTGGTTGCCTTTGTCGCCGGAGCGCGCCACCGCTAGCTTCACCAGCGGCACGCTGGCGCTGGCGGGCTGCTCCGGGCGTGGCGGCTGGTGCGCCTCGGCCAATCGTGCCGGATCGAAGGCTTCGAGGACGGGCAGTTCCAGCGGATGGCGCTGGCCGTCGATCTCCACGCTCAACGCGCATTGCGCCTTGTCGATCAGGAAAGAGAACAGGCGGATCACCGGATACACCGTCGGCCGGCCGCCGACGATGCCGGTCAGGCCGGGCGCCATCCCGGTGGCGGCCTGGGCGATCTCGCGGGAGAACAGCACCAGGGCTTCCTTGCGCGGATGCCGGACGGCCAGCTTGACCACCACTTCGCGGCTGTCCTGCCGTCGCCCATGGGGACCATAGGTGGCTTCGCTGCCGAGCAGTTCGACATTGACCTCGCGGTAGGGCTCCCAGCCGCGCTCGGCGAAGATTTCCTCGGTCCTGGCGATGATCGCCTGGCTGACCCGCTCGGCCTTCTTCAGCGCATCGATGCCGGCGATCAGGCAACTGGCGGTGCAGCGGAAACCGTCCGGATAGGTGGCGCTGACCTTGTACCGGTCGGTGGGCGGCAGGCCGCGCGCGCCTTCCACCGCGACCCGGTCGGGACCGGCCTGGCGCAGACGCACCTCGGTGAAGTCGCAGACCACGTCGGGCAGCAGGTAGGCGCGTGGGTCGCCGATCTCGTAGAGCATCTGTTCGCCGACGCTCAGTTCGCTGACCAGGCCACCGGTGCCGGGCGCCTTGGTCACCACGAAACGCCCGTCGGCCTCGACCTCGACGATGGGGAAACCGATGTGCTCATAGTCCGGCACCTGCTCCCAGTCGGTGAAATTGCCGCCGGTGCATTGCGCGCCGCATTCGACGATGTGCCCGGCGAGGGCGGCCTGGGCCAGTCGGTCGTAGTCGTCCCAGGCCCAGCCGAACTCGTGCACCAGGGCGGCGCTGACCACCGCGCTGTCGACCACCCGGCCGGTGATCACGATATCCGCGCCCAGGCGCAGGGCCTCGACGATGCCCGGCGCGCCGAGGTAGGCGTTGAGCGAGACGCACATCGGCGGGAAAGGCGCGTCGCTGAACATCTCGCGGATGCCGGCCTTGGCCAGTTCGGCCTGGCGCGCTTGCAGGTTGTCGCCATGGAGCACGGCGATCTTCAGCTGCACCCCGGCCTTCTCGCAGGCCGCGGCGAGGGCGGCGGCACAGGCCTGCGGATTGATCCCGCCAGCGTTGCTGATGACGCGGATCTTCTTCTCGGCGATCTCGCCCAGCAGTGGTGCGAGGACCTCGACGAAGTCGGTGGCGTAGCCGGCGTCCGGCTGTTTCAGGCGGGCGCCGGCCATGATCGACATGGTGATCTCGGCCAGGTAGTCGAACACCAGGTAGTCCAGCGGCGCGCCGCGCACCAGCTGCGCGGCCGCGGTGCAGGTGTCGCCCCAGAAGGCCGAGGCGCAGCCGATGCGTACGGTCTTTTGCATTGTTCTTGACCCGTGACGGCGGAAGTGTGGGGCGACATTACCAAGCAAGCGCTTGGTTGAGAAGGGGGCAGAAACAAATCCGTTCTCGGCTGTTACCCAAGCGCTTGCTCGGTCGTCTTCGCAGGCATACATTTCATGAATGCCGACAAGCACTTGCGGGGCAATCCCGAGGCCGGTCGGCAAATACGGAGCGGCCGGGCGCGCGGATGAGCGGCACCGAGCCGCCGACGATCCGGAAAAGGGGTACTCAGCGTTGGACGATCAGAAAGCCCGGGAAGTGATGCTGGAGCTGGTGGCTACCGGACAGCTCACCGATCCGGAAAGCGCCCGCGGCAAGCTGCTGCAGACCGCCGCCCACCTGTTCCGCAGCAAAGGCTACGAACGCACCACGGTGCGCGACCTGGCCAGCGCGGTGGGCATCCAGTCGGGCAGCATCTTCCATCACTTCAAGAGCAAGGACGAGATCCTGCGCTCGGTGATGGAAGAGACCATCCTCTACAATACCGCGCTGATGCGCGCCGCCCTGGCCGACGCCGAGGACCTGCGCGAGCGGGTGCTGGGACTGATCCGCTGCGAGCTGCAATCGATCATGGGCGGTACCGGCGAGGCGATGGCGGTGCTGGTCTACGAGTGGCGCTCGCTGTCCGCCGAAGGCCAGGCGTACATCCTCGGCCTGCGCGACATCTACGAGCAGATGTGGCTCGACGTGCTGGGGGAGGCGCGGCTGGCCGGCTACTGCCAGGGCGATCCGTTCATCCTGCGGCGCTTCCTCACCGGCGCGCTGTCCTGGACCACCACCTGGTTCCGTCCGGAAGGACCGATGAGTCTCGATCAGCTCGCCGAGGAGGCCCTGGCGCTGGTGATCAAGGACGCCTGATCACTCGGAGATCAGGCGGAACGGGTAGCTCAGCAGGAGGAAGTGCAGGGTGTTGATCGAGGCGTGCAGCAGCACCGCCAGGGACAGCCGCCCGCTGAAGTGCAGGACCATGCCGTAGCCCAGCCCGGCGATCCCGGCCAGTAGCGCATACACCGGGTTCACCAGCAGGTGCAGCGCGGCGTAGGCGAGGGTCGCGACGATGATTCCCGGCCAGGCGCCGAACCAGCGGATCAACTGGCTTTGCAGCAGGCCGCGGAAGAACGCCTCCTCGGCCAGCGAGACCACCCCGACGTTCAGTACCAGCCACCACCAGAAGGCATCCGGCCACTTCGGCTGCCAGCTCGCGGCATTGGTCATGATCGACAGCAGCGGCACCACGAAGAAGGTCAGGCAGAAGGCCAGCGCGGTGATATCCAGCGACACCAGCGGCTGCTTCGGCCGGCGTAGCCACCAGGCGAGCAGGGTAAGGGCGACCAGGGCCTTGTCCCAGGGCAGCCAGATCATCTGGATCGGCGGGCTGGCGCTGGCAAGGTCCCAGGGGAACAGGCGCAGGGGAATGAAGCCGGGCAGGTAGTGGATGGCGATCAGGGCGCTGGCGGCGAGGCTCACCGGCCACCAGAGCAGGGTCGGCAGCCAGCGCTCGGCGTAGGTCACCCAGATGATGTAGAGCAGGACGATGACCGCCGTCAGCAGCGCGATGTGCCCGGTGAAGAAGCCCCCGAGCAGGAACAGAATGGGTAGAAGCGGTATCAGACGCCCGAGCATGCAGCCTCCCGTTTAAAGGAGGGATTCTAAAGGCATTTCGACCCGCGGATGGGAAAAGCGCAAGGAACGAACCTTCTGCCAGAGGGAAACACACGGGGAACGAACCCCAGGTTGCGCAGGAAAAACCACGCGCGGCCCGCATGACTCCGCCCCGCGAGCCTTCGCCTCGCCGGTTTTTCGCCCGCCGGGGTTTTCCTACGAGACCTAGTGACCCGCCGGCAGGCCAATAGGTTCAGCGGTCCTTCGCCTCCTGCGCGTCCAGCTCGGCGTTGCGTTCATGGATGCGTTTGAGCTGTTCCTCGCTCAACGGCAGCTTCTTCGCCGAGTCGCGTAGCAGCAGGAGTCCGCCGACGATGGAGCCCAGGGCGAGGACGATGATCAACCAGGCGTACCAGGGCATGTTGTTCTCCCTCATCGATATGAATGTTCACCATACGCCGGGTTTGCCTTTCTGTCAGACAACGCTCCGGCGCGAGGCCCTGTGGTTGAGACTCCCGGCGGCGCTCGGAAGTTGCGGGCGGAGAAAACGCTGAGCCTGGCCGGCGTGATGCCTGTCACATGTTGGCAATCTGACATTGCTTAACTGGCGGGTATCCCTTCATTGCCCCGTCCGGGCCTGCCAGCGAGAGGTTGCCGATGTCTCCGAGCGCGTTGTCCCGTCTGTTGCGCCCGGTGGAACCCCTGACTCCGGCGATGAGCATCAGCGACGTCGCCGACCGCCTGCTGATGCCGGAGCACCGTGCCTTCCTCTCGCTGCCGGTGGTCGACGACGAGCGCCGGGTCCTCGGCCTAGTCAGCCGCTACACCCTCCAGGACATCTTCATGCAGCGTTTCGGCCGCGACCTCTGGGGCCGCCATCCGGTGCGCGACGTCATGAACCGGGCGCCCCTCAGCGTCTCCCTCGGCGCCAGCCTGGAGGAGGCGGCGCAGCAGGTCACCGGTCGCCTGCAGTATCCGATCACCGAGGACTTCGCCCTGGTCGACGAAGAGGGCCGCTACCGTGGCCTGGGCACCGTACTCGACCTGCTGAAGGCCATGGAGGCGCGCATCGCCCAGCGCAACCGGGTGCTGCGCAAGGCGCTGGTGGACCTCAAGGAGTCCCAGGCGCAACTGGTGCAGTCGGAAAAGATGGCTTCGCTCGGGCAGATGGTGGCCGGGGTCGCACACGAGCTGAACACGCCGCTCGGCTACGTCGGCAACAACCTGGCGCTGCTGGAGGAGCTGAGCGATCCCTTGTTGCGCCTGGCCGATGCCCAGGCGGCGCTGGTCGACTGCCTGGGCGACCCGCAGTGCGACGAAGCGCGCCTGGCGCAGGCGCTGCAGGCGGCCGACGCGGTGCGCCGCGAAGCCGCCGTCGAACAGTTGCGCGAGGACCTGCGGCAATTGTTCGTCGATACCCGCTACGGCCTCGGCCAGATCGGCGAGCTGGTTTCCGGGCTCAAGGACTTCGCCCGCCTGGACCGCGCCTTCAGCGAGGAGGTCGACCTCAACGACTGCGTGCGCAACGCCGTGCTGATCGCCCGCACCGCCATCAAGGACAAGGCCGAGATCAGCAGCCAGCTCGGCGAGCTGCCGCTTATCGCCTGCGCGCCGTCGCAGATCAACCAGGTGCTGCTGAACCTGCTGACCAACGCCGCGCAGGCCATGGAGCGTTTCGGCCGCATCCTGCTGAAGAGCTGGGCCGACGAGCGCCAGGTGTTCCTCTCCGTGCAGGACAACGGCAAGGGCATGCCCGCCGAGGTCCTCGGCCGGATCTTCGACCCGTTCTTCACCACCAAGCCGGTGGGGCAGGGCACCGGGCTCGGCCTGTCGATCAGCTACAAGATCATCCAGCAACATGGCGGGACCATCCGCGTGGCCTCCGAACCGGGCCGCGGAACCCGCTTCCTCATCAGCCTGCCGCGAGAGCAGGCCCGCGAACTGAAACGGAGCGCCTGACATGAGCCCATCTCCCGTCCGCATTCTCTTCGTCGATGACGAGGAGCGCATCCTGCGCAGCCTGGCCATGCAGTTCCGCCGCCATTACGAGGTGCTCACCGAGAGCGACCCGCGGCGCGCCCTGGAGCGCCTGAAGACGGAACGGATACAGGTGCTGGTCAGCGACCAGCGCATGCCGCAGATGAGCGGCGCCGAACTGCTGGCGCAGGCTCGCGAGCGCTATCCGGAGACCCTGCGGATTCTCCTCACCGGCTATTCCGACCTCGATGCCGCCGTCGACGCGCTCAACGACGGTGGCATCTTCCGCTACCTGACCAAGCCCTGGAATCCCCAGGAAATGGCCTTCACCCTGCGCCAGGCGGCGGAGATCGCCAGCCGCCAGGGCCTGCCGGCGCCGCCCGCGGCCACGCTGGCGGCGCCGCTGAGCGTGCTGCTGCTCGACGACGACCCGGAAACCCTGGACTGCGTCGGGGCCTTCTGCCATGCCGGCGGGCATCGCCTGCTGCGCGCGCGCAACCTGGCCGAGGCGCTGGTGTGGCTGAACACCGAACCGGTGGAGGTGCTGGTCAGCGACCTGAAGCTGGCCGGGGAGCATACCGCGCCGCTGCTGAAATCCCTGGCCCAGGCCCATCCGCGCCTGCTCAGCCTGGTGGTTACGCCGTTCCGCGACACCCAGGCCCTGCTCGAACTGATCAACCAGGCGCAGATATTCCGCTACCTGCCCAAGCCGATCCGCAGGGGATTGTTCGAGAAAGGCCTGAAGGCGGCCGCCGAGCAGGCCTTGCTGTGGCGCGGGCGAAGCCTGCCGGAGGTCGACCGGCTGGCCGAGGTGCCGCGCGACGAGCGCGAGAAGGAACGGGTCGGCAGCCTGCTCGGCATGCTCGGCCGCCTGCGCGAGCGGCTGACGGCCTGAACGCCGGCCTAGCCGGCGTCGCAACCGGCGGCCTTGGCCTGGCGGCTTTCCACCAGGCGTGCGCGGAGGACGTCGTAGCTCCAGTTGAAGGCCATGGTGTAGGGCAGGAAGAACAGGATCAGGCCCATGTCGAGGAGGAACGCCTCGACCAGTCCGATCGACAGCCACCAGGCGGCCAGCGGTACCAGCACCACGATCAGACCCAGCTCGAAAAGCATCGCATGCAGCACCCGGACCTGCAGGGTGCGCTGGAAGCCCATGCGCCGCTGGGCGCGGTCGAAGAGGCTGTTGAAGAGCATGTTCCAGAGCATCGCCACGGTGGAGAACATCAGCGTCAGCGCACCCATGTGCGCCAGGGGCTTGTTCATCACCAGCGACAGCACCGGCGCGGTGAGGAGGACGGCCAGGCCCTCGAAGGCCAGGGCGTGGAAGATCCGCTCCTTGAGAGTCTTGTCGAGGGCGGTGTGGGTGTGGGTCATGGCGAACGCTCCCGGTTCGTCGTTGAAGTCGGGCTGTATTGTCATCGGTCTTTGGGATAGGGTTAAGTTGGATACCATCGGAAAAACCGATATGCATTTGTCGCCCGAATCCCTCGAGGCCTTCGTCCAGGCCGTTTCCCTCGGCTCCTTCAGCGCCGCCGCGCGCAAGCTGGGCAAGAGCCAGTCGACCGTCAGCGAGGCCATTGCCCGGCTGGAGATCGACCTCGGCCTGGAACTCTTCGATCGCAGTGGCCGCCAGCCGCAACTGACCGAGGCCGGGCGCACCCTGCTGGGACGGGTCGAGGAGGTCCTCGGCGCATCCGACCGCCTGCGCCGGGTCGCCGCGCTGCTCGCCGGCGGCTCGGAACCACGGGTGACCCTGGCGCTATCCGACACCTACCATTCGGCGCGCTACGAGGCGCGCCTGGCCGAACTGGACGAGCGTTACCCTGAGCTGGAGTTCGAATGCCTGATCGCCGAGGACCAGGACGTGATCGCCCAGGTCAGCCGCGGCCGCGCCACCCTCGGCCTGCTCGCCGCGCAGCCGCACTACCCGCCGGAGCTGGGCGTGGCGGCGGTCGCCGAGCGTGCCGAGTTCGGCCTGTTCGCCGCCGTCGACCATCCGCTGGCGGGCCTGGAGCGGGTCAGCGAGCGTGACCTTTCCGAATGGCGTCTGCTGCGCCTGAACACCTATAGCGAGACCGGCGCGGCGATCAACGACGGCCTGCCGTCCAGCGGCGGGCGCTGCTGGTCGGCGCCCAACTACCTGTTGCTGCTGGAAATGGCCACCCACGGCTTCGGTTGGGCCGAGCTGCCGCGCTGGCTGGTCAGCGGCTACGCCAACGGACGGCTGAAGGAGTTGCCGGTGTCCGGCTGGCCGCGCAGCCAGGCGGTGGACGTGGTCTGGTCGCGGCAGCGGCCGTTGGGACCGGCGGCCAACTGGTTGCTGGACCGCTTGCTGGATCGCGACCTGCCTATCTAGGGAGGGCCGGCTGAGCCCCGGTTCAGCCGGCGAAGCCGCCGGCGGCGAGGAAGGCGAGTTCCTCGGCGCTGGACGGGCGACCGAGGATCGGATTGCGATGGGGAAAGCGCCCGAAGCGGCGGATGATCTCGCGATGCTCACGAGCGTGGGCGAGGAAGGGCTGGCCGAGTCCGTGGTTCAGCGCTACCGAGCGATCCTGGTCGGCAAGGTTCTCGGCATGGGCGAACGGCAGGTAGAAGAACAGCCGCAGCGCGTCCCCGACCTGGCGGTCGAGGCCTTGTCCCAGAGCCCGCTCCGCCCAGCGCCGCGCTTGGGCGTCGCTGGCGTACATGCGCGGGGTTCCACGGAAGGCGTTGCGCGGGTACTGGTCGAGCAGCAACAGCAGGCCGAGATGGTCCTCGGCTTCATCGGCAGCCGGGCGCAGCGCGTCGGCGCAGGCAAGCTCGTAGAGGTGGGCGAAGCGCTCGCGGAAGCGCCGGTCGAAATCGGCGTTCCTGGCGAACCAGAGGGTAGGGCCGGCATCGCGCCAGAAACCGACCACTTCCGGCAGCGGGGACGCGCTGGGAGGAAGCAAAAGCGCTGCATGGGGCATCTGCGGATCCAGGAAGTAGAGTAGGGACTCCAGGCTATTGGTCCGGGTTCTTTGGATAAACGTAGGTGGCATGGATAGACTGTCCAGCCATCCCGAATAGAGAGAAGGGGCCTGCCCATGGATCGTCTGGACAGCATGCGCGTGTTCCTGCGCGTTGCCGAAACCGGCAGCTTCACCAAGGCCGCGGACCTGCTGGACATGCCGCGGGCGACGGTCTCGGCGGCGGTCCAGCAGCTCGAAGCGCAACTCGGCAGCCGGCTGCTGCATCGCACCACCCGGCAGGTCCAGCTGACCCACGACGGCAGCGTGGTGCTGGAGCGTTGCCGCCACCTGCTGGAAGACATGGAGGAGCTGGAGAGCCTGTTCCACGACGGCAGCCGCGCCAGCGGCCGGCTCAAGGTCGACGTGCCGAGCCGGGTGGCGCGACTGCTGATCGCCCCGGCGCTGCCGGAATTCTTCCGCCAGCATCCGGACATCGAACTGGAACTGGGTTCCAGCGACCGTTCGGTGGACCTGGTGCAGGAGGGCGTCGACTGCGTCCTGCGGGTCGGCCAGTTGGGCAACAGCAGCCTGGTGGCGCGACGCCTTGGCGAGATGCAACTGATCAATTGCGCCAGTCCCGCCTACCTGGAAGAGCATGGCGAGCCACGGACGCCGGCCGACCTCGACCGGCACTGGGCGGTCAACTATGCCTCGCCCAGCAGCGGCCGGGTGTTGCCCTGGGAGTACCGCGAGGATGGGCGCACCCTGACCCGCGCGTTGCGCAGCCGGGTCACGGTGAACAACGCGGAAAGCTACATCGCCTGCTGCCTGTCCGGACTGGGCCTGATCCAGATCCCTGCCTACGACGTGCGCGAGCACCTCCAACGCGGCGAGCTGCGCGAGGTGCTGCCGCAGTGGCGGGCCGAAGCGATGCCGGCGTACGCCCTGTATCCGCACCGGCGGCATCTGTCGCGGCGGGTCAGGGCATTCGTCGACTGGCTGGAGCAACTGCTCCGCGCCCGCCTCTAGTCCACGACGTTCATCTCCCCGGCGCGTTCCGGGCTACGGCAAACGGCCGGATTCTGCGACAATGCGCGCCGTTTTCGATTCGCCGCGAGAGAGCCCATGTCCGCCTGCCAGTCCCCCATCATCGTCGCCCTGGATTTCCCCACCCGTGAGGCCGCCCTGGCGCTGGCCGATCAGCTGGACCCGAAACTGTGCCGGGTGAAGGTCGGCAAGGAACTCTTCACCAGTTGTGCCGCGGGTATAGTCGAGACCTTGCGTGGCAAGGGCTTCGAGGTGTTCCTCGACCTGAAATTCCACGACATCCCGAACACCACGGCGATGGCGGTGAAGGCCGCCGCCGAGATGGGCGTGTGGATGGTCAACGTGCACTGCTCCGGCGGCCTGCGCATGATGGCCGCCTGCCGCGAGACGCTGGAGGCCTTCAGCGGGCCCAGGCCGTTGCTCATCGGCGTGACCGTGTTGACCAGCATGGAGCGCGAGGACCTGGCGGGCATCGGCCTCGACATCGAGCCCCAGGAGCAGGTGTTGCGCCTCGCCGCCCTGGCGCAGAAGGCCGGCATGGACGGCCTGGTCTGCTCGGCCCAGGAAGCGCCGGCGCTGAAGGCCGCCCATCCGGGCCTGCAACTGGTCACGCCGGGCATCCGCCCGGCCGGCAGCGCCCAGGACGACCAGCGGCGCATCCTCACCCCGCGCCAGGCCCTGGACGCCGGCTCCGATTACCTGGTGATCGGCCGGCCGATCAGCCAGGCCGCCGACCCGGCCAAGGCGCTGGCGGCGATCGTCGCCGAACTGGGCTGAGGCGGCTTCCCCCACGCCTGCCGTCGGCGACCGTCGCGCGCCGTGTCGAGCCGGACTGGCGCAGGCATCATCCGCGCCGGCGCCCAGGGGGGCGCCTGTCCCTCCCCAGCGTCTAGGCTTGTAGCGGGCACTCCGGCAAGTACCGGTGGCAACGGTTTCACAGTTTCGTGAGGAAAAATTGCAAGTGCCTTGCCGGCTGGCCCCAGGCCAGTAGGATCGCTGTTTTCCCCGGAAACGCGAGGTCGGGATGCTGAACACCCTGGAAGCCTGCCTGAAGGCGGTCGATGAGATTCTCCTGGGCAAGGACCGCCAGGTGCGCCTGGCCCTGGCCTGCCTGCTGGCCCGTGGGCACCTGTTGATCGAAGACCTGCCGGGGATGGGCAAGACCACCCTCAGCCATGCCCTGGCGCGGGTGCTCGGGCTCAGTTTCCAGCGCATCCAGTTCACCTCGGACCTGCTGCCGGGCGATATCCTCGGTACCTCGGTGTTCGACAAGGACAGCGGGCAATTCGTCTTCCATCCCGGGCCGATCTTCGCCGAACTGGTGCTTGCCGACGAGATCAACCGCGCCACGCCGAAAAGCCAGAGCGCCTTGCTCGAGGCGATGGAAGAAGGCCAGGTGACCATCGAGGGCGCCACCCGGCCCTTGCCGGAACCGTTCTTCGTCATCGCCACGCAGAACCCGGCCAGCCAGGGCGGCACCTTCTCCCTGCCGGAATCGCAGCTGGATCGCTTCCTGATGCGCCTGTCGCTGGGTTACCCCGGGCGCGCGGCGGAACGCTCGCTGTTGCTCGGCGAAGCCCGGCGCGATCTGCTGCCGCGCCTGGAACCCTTGCTCGACCACGCGGCGCTGGCCGCTTTCCAGGCCGAAGTGCCGAAGGTCCGCGCCAGCGATGCGCTGGTGGACTACGTGCTGCGCCTGGTCGAAGCGACCCGCACGCAGCCGGCCTTCGCCCTCGGCCTGTCGCCGCGCGGTAGCCTGGCGTTGCTCGCCGCGGCGCGTGCCTGGGCGCTGCTGGCGGGACGCGACTATGTGATTCCGGAAGACGTCCAGGCGGTGTTGCCGGCGGTCGCCGGGCATCGCCTGCGCGACCAGGCGGACCCCACCGGGCACGGTGGCGGCGCGCTGGTGCAATGGCTGCTGCGCGAAGTCCCGGCGCTCTGATGCGCCTGCGCAACTGGCCGCGCTGGCAGCGCTGGCTGAACCGGCGGATACCGCCGGCGAGCAGCGTCGAGCTGAACCAGCGTCGCGTATTCATCCTGCCGACCCGCCAGGGCGGCGCTTTCGGCCTGGCGCTGCTGGTGATGCTGCTGGCGGCGATCAACTACCAGAACAGCCTGGCCTACGGGTTGACCTTCCTGCTGCTGTCCCTGGGCGTGGTGACCATCCTCCATACCTATCGCAACCTTGCCGGCCTGCGCCTCACCGCGTTGGGAGCGGACCCGGTGTTCGCCGGCGAGCGCGCCGGTTTCCGGGTGCGCCTGGAAAGCCCGCGGCGGGCGCGCCAGGCCATCGCCGTCGGCTGGCCGGAGCGGCCGCTGGAATACGCCGACCTGGCAGGCGACGCGGCTGCCGAGGTGCTGCTGTTCCACCCGACCGAGCGACGCGGCTGGCTGCGGCCGGGGCGCCTGCGGGTGGAGAGTCGCTTTCCCCTCGGCCTGCTGGTGGCCTGGAGCTGGGTCGACCTGCGCCAGCAGGCGCTGGTCTACCCTCGGCCGCTGGCCGGCGAGCCGTTCCTCGGGCCGGGCGCGGAGGATGCCGAGGACCAGGGGCGCGCGCTGGCGAGCGCGGGCGTCGACGACTACCAGGGACTGCGCGCCTACCAGCCTGGCGACTCGCGGCGGCGCCTGCACTGGAAGGCGTTTTCCCGTGGCCAGGGGCTGCTGGTGAAGGACTTCGCCGCGCTCGGCGGGGAAGACCTGTGGCTGGAATTCGAGCGCATCGGCGGGGATCTCGAAAGTCGCCTGGGCCGCTTGTGCCATGCAGTCCTGGAACTCTCCGCGCGGCAGCAGCCCTATGGCCTGGCGCTGCCCGGCACACGCCTGCAACCGGCCAGCGGCGAGGCCCAGCGCGAGGCCTGCCTGCGCGCGCTGGCGTTGTTCGGAGCGGCGCGATGAACGCGATTCCGCGGGTCGCGCTGGTCTGGCTGCTGGTGGCGCAGGTACTGGTGATCCTGCCGCACCTGGCCTACATGCCGCTGTGGATCGCGGCCATGTGGCTCGGTTGCGCGGCCTGGCGGGTGCAGGTCTTCCGCATGCGTGCCGGCTATCCGCGCGCCTGGGTCAAGCTGGCCCTGGCGCTGCTCGCCGGGGCCGGGGTCTGGTTGTCGCGCGGCAGCCTGGTGGGCCTGGACGCGGGGGCGGTGCTGCTGATCGCCGCGTTCATCCTCAAGCTGGTGGAAATGAAGACCCGCCGCGATGCGCTGGTACTGGTGTTCCTCGGTTTCTTCGCAGTGGTGGTGGGCTACCTGTTCGACGACGGTTTCCTCGCCGCGCTGTACAGCCTGCTGCCGGTGACCGCGTTGCTGGCGGCGCTGATCGGCTTGCAGCAGAGCGCTTTCGCCAGCCGGCCCTGGCCGACCCTGCGGCTGGCCGGCGGGCTGTTGCTGCAGGCGCTGCCGCTGATGCTCCTGCTGTTCCTGTTCTTCCCCCGCCTGGGGCCGCTGTGGTCGTTGCCGATGCCCGGCAACAAGGGGGTCACCGGACTCTCGGAGAGCATGGCGCCAGGGGATATCGCCGAGCTTGGGCGCTCCGCCGAACTGGCGTTCCGGGTCCGCTTCGAGGGCGCACCGCCGCCGCGCGAGCAGCTCTACTGGCGCGCCTTGACCATGGAGCGTTTCGACGGACGACGTTGGGCTCAGGCGCCGCAATGGTCGGGCGAGGATGCTATGCACTGGCAGAAGCGTGGCCCCGAGCTGCGCTACGACGTGATCATGCAGCCCAGTTCGCAGCCCTGGCTGTTCGCCCTCGACGTGGCGCAGACCGACCAGACCGACACGCGCCTGATGAGCGATTTCCACCTGCAGCGGCGGCAGCCGGTCGAGCAACGTCTGTTCTACCGAGCCAGTTCCTGGCCACAGGCGCTGCGCGAGTCCAGCATCGATCCGCGCATGCGCTGGCGCAACCTGCAGTTGCCGATGCACGGCAATCCGCGCGCGCGCGCCCTGGCCGAGCAACTGCGCCAGGCCCATGCGCAACCGCAGGCACTGGTCGCGGCCCTGTTGCAGCGCTTCAACCGCGAGCCTTTCGCCTACACCCTGAAACCGCCAGCGACCGGTGCCGACGGGGTGGACGATTTCCTGTTCGACACGCGCAGCGGCTTCTGCGCGCATTACGCCGGGGCGATGGCTTTCGTCCTGCGCGCCGCGGGCATTCCTGCGCGAGTGGTGGCCGGCTACCAGGGCGGCGAGCTGAATCCGGCGGGCAACTACCTGCTGGTGCATCAGTTCGACGCCCACGCCTGGGTCGAATACTGGCAGCCGGAGCAGGGCTGGCTGAGCGTCGACCCGACCTACCAGGTGGCGCCCGAACGGATCGAACAGGGGCTGGAGCAGGCCCTGGCCGGGGACAGCGAGTACCTCGCCGACGCACCGCTGTCGCCGTTGCGCTACCGTGGCCTGCCCTGGCTCAACGACATGCGTCTGGCCTGGGACAGCCTGAACTATGGCTGGCAACGCTGGGTCCTGGCCTACCAGGGTGAGCAGCAGGGCGCCTTCCTGCAGCGCTGGTTCGGCGGGCTCGATCCGACCCGACTGGGCCTGTTGCTCGGTGCCGCGGCGATATTGTCGGTCGGTCTGCTCGCGCTGTTCCTGCTCAAGCCCTGGCAAGGCCGTGACGATCTGCGCAGCCGCCAACTGCGCCGCTTCGAACGCCTGCTGGAGATGCATGGCCTGCGCCGTTCCCCCGGCGAAGGGCTACGCTCCTACGGCGAGCGCGCCGCCCGCGTCCTGCCGGCGCAGGCGCCAGCCATCGCGGCCTTCGTCGGCGCGTTCGAAGCGCAACGCTATGGACACGGCGGTGCCGATGATCCAGGGTTGCGTCTGCGCGCATTGCGCCGGGCGCTGCCCTGGCGCCTGGTGCGCACGCCCACGCGGGATGGCCGGGGAGAGGAGCAGGCATGACGGGGTTCATCGATGAACTGCTGGCCGAGGTGATCGGCCAGCAGGTGGCGTTGATGTCGGCGGTCGCCCGCCTGGAGGCGCGCACGGATGGCGAGGCACTGCACGACCTGCGCATCGCCCTGCGCCGTCTGCGCAGCCTGCTGCGGCCGATCCGCGGAGTCCCCGGCGTCGAGGAGCTGGAGCATGCCGCCGCCGAGGTCGGGCGGCTCAGCGGGCCGATCCGCGACCTGGAGGTGCTGCTGCCGGCGCTCGCCGCCGAAGGGCTGCGGGATGCGCTGGCGGTGCGCCGGCCGGTGCTGGAGTCCGGCTACGTGGCGGTTCTCGCCAGCCAGCCGCTGCACCGCCTGCAGCTTTGCCTGGACGTCTGGCCGGCCCTGTTGCGTACGGCCCAGCGGCATGCCGTGCTGGATGGCCTGCACGGCCGGGTGCGCAAGCGCCTGCGCCGGCAATGGAAGACCCTGCGCGCCGAGCTGGCGGACACCACCTACGAGCACTGGCACCCGCTACGGCTGCGGATCAAGCGCGTGCGCTACGGGCTGGAGGCCTATCCGCACGATTGCAGCATTCCCGGCTCGCTGCTGGCGTCGCTCAAGGCGGCCCAGTCGGCGCTGGGCGATTGGCACGACCTCGAACAGTGGCTGTTGCGATGCCAGCGCGAGCCGGACCTGGCGCCCGTGCGCGAGGTCTGGACGGCACGCTTCGAACTGGCCCGGGAGCGTGCCGGACGGGCCCTGTCGACATTGCAGCAGGCGCTTGCCGGGCACTGAGGCCGCCGGTATTCCGATCGGCTTTTTCCCAAGGATCGCCTCGCCTAAGATGGGCCCTCGAATCCCCTCGCGAGGCACACATGAATTTTTCCGAATTGATCCAGGCGGTCCGCCGCGACCCTTCCTCGGTGGTAGTACCGGCCAGTTGGGGCCAGGGCCGCGCCACCTTCGGTGGCCTGGTGGTGGCGTTGGCCTACGAGGCCATGCTTGCGGTGGTTGAGGCGGGGCGTCCGTTGCGCTCCATCGGCGTCAGCTTCGTCGGACCGCTGGCCCCCGAGCAGCCGGCGAGCTTCAGCGCCCGGTTGTTGCGCGAGGGCAAGGCGGTGAGCCAGGTACAGGTCGAGGTCCGTCAGGGCGAGCAGGTGGTGACGCTGGTCCAGGCCAGTTTCGGCGTCGCCCGCGCGTCGGCGGTGGCGGTGGAAGCGTTGCCGGCGGCCGGGATGAAGGGCCCCGAAGAGAGCCAGGAGCTGCCCTATATCCGTAACGTGACCCCGGAGTTCACTCGCTACATCGCCATGCGCTGGGCAGTGGGCGGCCTGCCGTTCTCTTCGAACAAGTCGCGCCAGATGGGCGGCTGGATGCGTTTCCGCGACGAACCCGAGGGAGAGCCCATGGAGGTTTCCCACCTGCTGGCGCTGCTCGACTCCTGGCCGCCGGCGCTGTTGCCGCACCTGGGCACCCCGGCGATGGCCAGCTCGCTGACCTGGACCGCCGAGTTCCTCCAGCCGCTGCCGCAGCAGGGCAGCGGCGACTGGTGCCGTTACCTGGCGGAGATCGAGGAGGCGCGCGACGGCTACGGCCACGTGGCGGCGCGGATGTGGAGCGCCGACGGCCAGTTGCTGGCGATCAGCCGGCAGATGGTCACGGTGTTCGGCTGAGGCGCATGTCAGGCGGGCGCGTACTCGGTGCGGTTGCGCCCGCCGCTCTTGGCCTGGTAGAGCGCGCTGTCGGCGCGCACCAGCAGGCTTTCCAGGTCGTCCCCGGCGTCCCTGCGCAGGGCGACGCCGATGCTCACGGTCATCCGCAGCGGTTCGCCGTCGGGATTGTTCACCCGTAGCGCCTCGACGCCGGCGCGCAGCCGTTCGGCGACGTCCAGCGCCTGGTCCAGGCTGACCTCTGGAAGCAGCGCGGCGAATTCCTCGCCGCCCAGGCGACCGAGCAGGTCCACCTCGCGCAGGCCCTGGCGCAGGGTCTCGGCGACACGTTGCAGGGCGCGGTCGCCGGTCAGGTGGCCGTGGCTGTCGTTGATGTTCTTGAAGTGGTCGATGTCCAGCATCAGCGCCACGCAGGGGTGGCGGAAGCGTTCGGCGGCCTTGAGCATGAGTTCCGCCTGGTGCAGGAACGAGTGGCGGTTGTGCAGGCCGGTCAGGGTATCGGTGCTGGCCAGCAGGCGCAGTTCCTGCTCCATGGCCTTGCGCCGGCTGATGTCGTAGCACCAGATCAGGGTCGCCGGCTCGCCGTCGATTTCCAGGTGGCGCGCGCAGATCACCGCCCAGCAAGGCGTTTCCCCGCATAGCTGGGCTTCCCAGCCATCCACCTGGCCGCGCGCCTCCAGGGCGTTCTGCAGGCGGCTGTATTCGCTGGTGCTGGCGAACAGCCGGGGCAGGTTGAAGTCGTCCTGGGCCTGGCAACCCAGGCGCTTGAGCAGGCGTGGGCTGACGTAATGGATGCTGGCGCCGCAGGCGCTGAGCAGGACCACGTCGCTCGGGCTGGCCTCGAGGATGAAATGCAGCAGCGCCTTGCCTTCGCTGAGCTGGCGGGTGCGCTCGCCGACGCGTTTCTCCAGGGTGGCGTTAAGCTCGATCAGATGCCCGGCCAGTTGCTGTGCGCGTTTGAAGTCGGTGACCAGGCGCAGCACCAGCAGGGCACCGCCGGCACCGATCCCGAGCAGGGCCCAGAACAACGCGTAGAACGCCCGGTGCAGGCGCTTGCGGTCGACGTCCAACTGGTTGGTCAGGGCGATGTTGCTGGCGACGACGATCTGGTGGGTCGGTTCGAGCAAGGGCGGAACCTGCTGGACGATCTCCGCGGCCAGGCGGCGCGCGGCGACGGGATCGCCCCAGGGGGCCTGGTTCGACCAGCGATCGCTGAGCTCGATCAGGCGTTGCAGGGTGGCCTGTACCTCCGGACGCGGTTCGGCGAGATGCCTGAACAACGACTGGCGGCGCAGCGGCGCGATCAGGCTGGCGAGGACTTCGAGACGGATCGCCAGGTCGTCGGCTTGGCCTTCGCCGCTCTCGGTGTGCCGCGCGGCGTCCAGCGTGCGATCCAGTTCGGCGCGCAGCGAGTAGGTCTGCCACAGCTCGTTGTGCAGGTTCGGCTGGGCCAGTTGCTGGGCCTGGCGCACCGCCAGCCACAGCGCAGCCCCGGCGATCAGCGCCATGAGCAGCACCAGGCCGAGCAACAGCCCCATGATCTGGCGTTGCCGGCGCAGCTTTGTCGGATCGAGCAGCGGCACAGTCATGTCCGTTACTTACTCAAGAGTGATGGAGCTGACCTGCCAGACGGTACGGTTGTAGTAGACCTGGTTTCTCAACTCAGGATAGCGGGCCATCGGGTAGATGATGAAAAGCGGTCCGCGTTCGCGGATCGCCATGTAGGCGCCGTTGCGGCGATAGGCGAGGATGGGCTGGTAGCTGTCGAGGTCGCTGTACGGGATGATCGCCGAGTAGTCGTTCAGCGCCAGCACGCGCAGGCGCGTGGGCGGCGCCAGGTCCAGGTGGCGCAGCAACAGGCTGAGGCGCACGCCTTGCCAGCGGGCGTTGGCCTCGCCGGGGAGCTGGGCTTCCAGGGTCTCGCTGGGCAGGGCTTCGAGGTCGGACAGGGTCAGCCGTACGGGAGCGTCGCCGGACCGCTGCAGGGTGACGATCGGACGTCCGCCCAGCGGCACGGGCTCCGCGGCCTGGGCAAGAGGCAGCCCCAGGCAACAGAGAAAGACGATTAATTGACGCGTTGACGGCATGTTGTCGGTCCACGACAGGATTCCGTCGATTATATCGGCAGCGTCGCGCTAAAACTGAAGGGCTGTGCAAAATCCCGGACGAACTGTCACTTATGCCGTTCGCGCCAAGCCCGCCACCAGGCGCCGCTGAGGACGAAGCGGGGGAAGGTGACGAACTGCTCGACGAGCAGGCGACTGACAGCGTCGCGCCGATCGCTGAATGGCTCGGGTGCCTGTTCCTCCAGCGCGTGTCCCTTGGCCTGGATCGCCAGGCCGGCGCCGATGCCGATGACACCGAGCACCACCTGCAGCAGGTCCAGGCCGAACAGGCCGCCGAGCAGCAGGATCGCAGCGACGATGAACAGCGGCACGGCGATCAGGTGCAGGACCAGGTTGGTCGGGTTGCGGTGGTTGGCGGCATAGCCGCGCCATTGCCAGGCGAGCAGGTTGGGATGACGTTTGCCCATGTTCTCGGTACTCCGTGACGGCGACCCGCGGGGCGGATCCTTGCATGTCGTCGAGTCTAGGCGGGGTGCGGCAGCGCGGCGAATGATTCCTGCCTATCCGGGCGATAGGCAGGTGCGCCTGCGGATCAGAGGCGTAGCTGGCCGATGGCGCGGGTCAGATCGCCCGCCAGGTCGACCAGTTGCTGACTGGTGGCCGCCGACTCGACGGTCTGCTGCACGGTGAGTTCGGTGACGTCGCGGATGCCCACCACCGAACGGGTCATCTCTTCCGCGACCTGGCTCTGCTGTTCCGCGGCGACGGCGATCTGCGTGTTGCTTTCACGCATCTGCGCCACCGCGTTGGCGATCGCCGCCAGCGCCTCGCCGGCGTCGCCGGCCTGGCTGACGCAACCGTCGGCCTTGAGCGAGCTTTCCTGCATGAACTCCACGGCGTCGCGGGTACCCGACTGCAGGGCGAGGATCATCTGGGTGATCTCGTCGGTGGAGTCCTGCACGCGACGGGCGAGGTTGCGCACCTCATCGGCCACCACGGCGAAGCCGCGGCCCATTTCCCCGGCCCGCGCGGCCTCGATGGCGGCGTTGAGGGCAAGCAGGTTGGTCTGTTCGGCGATGCCGTGGATCACGTTGACCACGCCGCTGATCTTCTGGCTGTCCTCGGCCAGCTTCTGGATCATCTCGGCGGTGTCCTGGACGCCCTGGGACAACCCGGCGATCGACGCGCTGACCCGGCTCACCGCCTGCTGGCCGGCGCCGGCCAGGCGGTCGGCTTCCTGCGACTGGTCACGGGTGTCGGCGGCGTGCTGGGCGATATGGAAGACCGTGGTGGACATCTCGTTGATCGCGGTGGCGGTCTGGTCGGTCTCGCTCTGCTGGCCGAGCATGCCCTGGCGTACCTGGCCCATGCTGCGGGCCAGCGCCTGGGCGCCTTCGTCGAGCTTGGTAGCGGCCGCGGCGACGGTGCCGACGATGCGCTGGTAGCCGGCCTGCATGGCGTTGAAGGCACTGGCCATCTGGCCGACTTCGTCGCGTCCCTGCAGCGGTACGCGAGCGGACAGGTCGCCGCTCTTCTCGACGTGCAGCATCACGTCCTTGAGGGTATGCAGGTGGGTGAGGATGAAGCGGATCAGCAGTTGCGAGGCCGCCAGCAGCGCCAGCATCAGCACCAGCACGGCGACGGCGTAGGCGCCGGCCCGGTCGGCGAAGACCTGCCACAGGTCGCTGGCCGGGGCGAGCACGGCGAAGCGCTGGCCGGAGCCGGTCTGGCCGACCCAGGCGCCGAGCAGCGGGGTATCGCCCTGGCGCGCGCCGGACAACTCGATCCAACCCTGCCCCTTGCCCAGCGCCTGGGCAGCGGTGCCGCCCAGGCTCGCGGCCTGTTCCAGCGGCAGCAGGTTGCTGCGGGCGGGCAGGGCGCTGCCGGCTGGCCAGCTCTGAACCAGCTCGCCCTCGGCGGCGGCGGCGCGCTGGGCGGAAGCGTTGCGCCCGGCGGCTTCCTGCTGCATGGCGAACAACACCAGCAGCAGGGTGGTGAAGAAGGCCACCGCGTTGACGGCCCAGAACTTGTATTTCAGTGGAATGTCGCTGATCCAGGTGCCCATAGGGGGATTTCTTCTTATCGGCAAGCTAATGGCAAGGCGCCATTATCTTGAAAGCTGAGTAAGGGGCAATCGTTGATGCGGGTCAACGAGACCGTTCGTCAGCTTAGCGGCCGATCCGCCGGGAGCTTGAGGGCGATCTCAGTCGATCGTCGGCAGGCCGAAGAACGCCCGCGCCGCGGCGCTGGTGTGAGCGGCCAGGCGCTCTGAGCTCTCGCCGCGATGGCGGGCCACGCAGTCGAGCACCTCGACCAGGTAGGCCGGCTCGTTGCGCCCGTTCTTCGGCTTCGGCCGCAGGCTGCGCGGCAGCAGGTAGGGCGCGTCGCTTTCCAGCATGAGACGGCCGACCGGGATCTCGCCTACCAGATCATGCAGGTGGGTGCCGCGGCGCTCGTCGTTGATCCAGCCGGTGATGCCGATGTGCAGGTCGAGGTCGAGGTAGCCATACAGCGCCCGGCGCTCGCCGGTGAAACAATGTACGACGGCGGCCGGCAGGCGATCGCGGAAGTCGCGCAGGATCGCCAGCAGGCGCTCGCTGGCGTCGCGTTCGTGGAGGAACACCGGACGCTGTAGCTCGACGGCCAGTGCCAGTTGTTCCTCGAGGGCCTTTTCCTGGGCCGGACGGGGAGAGAAGTCGCGATTGAAGTCGAGGCCGCATTCGCCCACCGCGCGTACCCGCGGGTCGTCGAACAGGGCGCGCAGGCCGCGAGCGGTGTCGGCGTTCCAGTGGCTGGCCTCGTGGGGGTGGACGCCGGCGGTGGTAAACAGCCGGCCGCCCTCGTCGAGTTCGCCGCAGAGCTGCAGCGCCTGTTCGCTGTCGGCCAGGCTGGTGCCGGTGATGACCATCTGCACCACCCCGGCGGCGCGCGCGCGGGCGAGCAGTGCTTCACGTTCCGGGGCGAAGCTGGCGTGGGTCAGATTGACGCCGATATCGATGAGTTGCATGGTGCCTTCCTGGAATTCGCAGCGAGGCGGCGCCCCCTCGATCGCGCCGGACCCGCCGGGAGATGGGTGGCAAACCGCTTGTAGAACAATCCGTTATAATCGCAGATCGGGTTCTTCGGCGCCCGGATTATCTACCCAATGCCTCCGTTTGCAGCCGCTGTCGGAGAGGAACTTGCCAAGACTGCCATGCTCTGATTGATCCGGTCCCCCGGAGAGGGACATCGAGCCTGGCCTCTGGAGACCTGGATGACGCGTCTGTTGCTGCTTTCGCTTTGCCTGCTGGTGCTCGCACCCTTGCCGGCGGCTGCGCGCATCACCGGCCAGCCGGACAACTGGCACAGGGAACAGCCGGAGACCCGCGACCTGGCGAGCATCCGCCGCGCTGGCGTGCTCAAGGTGCTGGTCAACCAGAGCCGCAACAGCTCGGGCGAGGTGAAGGGCGAGCCGATCGGCGTCGAGTACCGTCGCCTGCGCGCCTTCGAGCAATACCTCAACAGCCGCTCGCCGTCCGCGCGGAACCTCACCCTCAAGCTCATACCCAAGCCCAAGGACCAGTTGCTTGCCGCCCTGCAGCGTGGCGAAGGCGACCTGGTCGCCCCCGGCGAACTGCTGCCGGCGCACGACGGCCTGCAGGTCAGCCCGAGCGCGCCGGTGCGCGCCGATGTGCCGCTGGTGCTGGTGGCGCGCAAGGGCAACCGGCGCTACACGCGCCTGGAGCAGTTGTCCGGGCGGACCATCCCGCTGCCGGCCGGCAGCGCCGCCGAGGGCGCCATCGAACTGGTCAACCAGCGCCTGGCGCAACGCCGCATGGCACCGATCCGGATCGAAAAGCTGGACGCTTCCCTGGCCGTCGAGGATGTGATGGAAATGGTCCAGGCAGGCATCCTCGGCTTCACCGTGGTCGAGCAGCCCATCGCCGAACGCTGGGCCAAGGTGCTGCCGAAGCTGCGCGTCGACCGCCACCTGGTGCTGGACAATCGCGCCGACATGGCCTGGTACGTGCGCCGCGATGCCAGCACCCTGCGCGCGACCATCGACCGCTTCCTCGCCGACTACCGCGCGCCGGCCGACCAGGACGTGGCTTTCCAGCGCGTCTACCGGCGCGCCTACAAGGTCCGCAACCCCCTCGGCGCGGCGGACCGCAAGCGCCTGGAAGCGGTCCGTCCACTGCTGCAGCGCTACGCGCGGCAGAGCAGCATGGACTGGCTGGCGCTGGCGGCGGTGGCCTACAAGGAGTCGCATCTGAACCCGAAGGCGCGCGGTTCCGGCGGCGCCAGCGGGCTGATGCAGATCACCCCGGCGGCGGCGCGCAGCGTCGGGGTCGGCAACGTGCACGACAAGGACAGCAACGTGCTGGCCGCCAGTCGCTACCTGACCAAGATCCGCAAGCAGTTCTTCTCCAGCAAGCACCTCGACGAACGCGAGCGCCTGGCGTTCACTCTGGCGGCCTACAACATGGGCCCGGAGCGGGTACAGAACCTGCGCACCCAGGCGCGTCGCCGGGGGCTCGATCCGAATCGCTGGTTCTTCCAGGTCGAGCGGGTGGCTGCGGAAGAGATAGGCATGGGTGTGGTGAGTTATGTCAGCAGCGTCAACAAGTACTACCTTGCATATGAACGCGAACGGGTTCGCCTGGAGCCCGGGGTGCGTGCGAAGACGGCGACGGCTCAAAAATAATCTATAAATTCGATATTGATAACGCGTTTTTTACGGTTTTAATATCGAATTATCTTGCCTATAGTGTGCCCATCTTATCCCACACCTGAGGACGCACCATGAATCCACTGATCAAGACCATCCTGTCGACCAACGCCGGTGCCGGCCTGGCCATCCTGCGTATCGTCACCGGTCTTACCCTGATGTCCCACGGTTCGCAAAAGCTCTTCGGCATGTTCGGCGGCGCCGGCCTGAACGGCATGGCGCAGTGGTTCGAATCCATCGGCCTGACCCCTGGCTACCTGCTGGCGACCCTGGCCGGCAGCGCCGAGTTCTTCGGCGGCCTGGCGCTGGTGATCGGCCTGCTGGTGCGTCCGGCGTCGGTGGTGGTGGGCTTCACCATGATCGTGGCGATCTTCAGCGTGCACATCGGCAATGGCTTCTTCATCACCGATAACGGCTATGAATATGCCCTGACCCTGCTGATGATCAGCGTGGCGCTGCTGATCGATGGCGCCGGCAAGTTCTCGCTGGACGGCAAGCTGTCCCGCTGAACCGGGCTGGCGACGAAAAAGGGCGGACACCTTCGGGTGGCCGCC
>NZ_KV800314.1:321018-364239 GCF_001810205.1 Pseudomonas sp. HMSC076A11
ACGAAAAAGGGCGGACACCTTCGGGTGGCCGCCCTTTTTCGTTGCGGCGCGCAGCACAAGGTTTCCGCCTCGCCGGCCACGCCAGGGCTGCACCCCTGAGGGTAGCGTTATCCGCCGAAGCGCCCTTCGCCGCGTTCTTGGCGTTTCCGTGTCGGTCAGCGCTGCTCGGCCTGGCGCATCTGTTCCAGCGCGCCCAGGCGCAAGCGTTCCTGTTCGCTGAAGCGCTCCTCGGCCAGGCGTTCGACCGCCGCGCGGCGGTCGGCTTCGCTCAGCCCGGTATTGCCTTCGATCCGGCTCTTCTCGGCGAAATAGTCGTCCAGCCGGCCCTTCCAGGCCGAGCGTTGCCGATCGAGTTGCTCCAGGCGGGTGGTGGCTTCGGCGCCCACCAGTTGCTGACGCATCTGGCGGATGGCTTCCGGGCCGGCGCCAGCGGCCTGGAGGGCGGCGGTCTGCTGCTGCAGTTCGCTTTGCAGTTGCGGCAGCACGCTTTCCTGCTGGTCTTCCGGCAGGCTGGCGCGCAGGCGGTCGATGGCGGCGGCCTTTTCCTCGGCGCTGAGCTTGCCGTCCTGGCGGATCGCCAGGCGCTCCAGGGTGAACTGGTTGTAGGTTTCCTCGTCGGCGAAGAACGCCACGTGCGCTTCGTTGCTGAAGATCCGCGCGCGCAGGGCTTTCACCGCGGCTTCCCGCTGGCGCAGGGCGTCGAGGTCGGCCAGGCGCGGCAGGTCGCGTTCGAGCAGCACCAGTTCCTTCTTGTAGTCGATGTATTGCTGCATCAGCGCCAACGCCTGGCCGCGCGCCGGCTCCTGGAGTTCGGCGGCGATGTAGGCGCGCAGGCGGTCCAGGCTTTGCTGCAGGGGCTCTTCGCCGACGGCGCTGAGGAAGTAGTCGAACAGGTTGCGGATGTCGCGGGTGATCAGCAGGTTGCCGCTGGCGTCGACACTGAAACTGCCATCGACGCTGGTGCCCCTGAAGGAGGTTGGCAGCGGCGCGACCTTGGCCGGCATGACCTGGGGGGCCGGCACCGCTTCTCCCGCGGAGGCTGCTGGCGGGGCGTGGACTGCGCCCGCCTGCGCGCTGGCCGGGGGCGCCGTCTCGGGTGCGGGGGAAGGTTCCAGCCAGACGAACCAGGCCAGGCTGGCGGCGAACGCCAGTGGAATCAGCAGGAGGATTTTCTTCACGCGAGGGGGCTTCCGGGAAAGGGCCGGGGCCGAGGCCCCGGCCGGGGTCCTACAGGCTGGCGTTCTTCAGGCGGTTGGCGTGCTGGCGGTAGACGCTGACCGGGCTGGTCTCGAACAGGCTGGTGAGGCCGAAGACCTGGTTCACCTCGTCCAGGTGGTTCATCCGGTAGTTGTCGCGGATCACCATGCCCAGGTGCGAACTGCAGGTGCCGACCAGGCCGTCGTTGGCGGTGCCGTTCTTGAAGGTCAGCGACGAGGCGCCGAGGAAGGCGTCGCTCGGATCGAGGAAGTTGGTCAGCGGCGAGGAACCGCTCCAGGAGTAATAGCTCACGCCGTTGACCTTGTAGGCGCCTTCGCCGCAGGCCGAGGTGGGGATGCCCTGCGGGTACTTGGCGTTGAAGCGCGCGGCACCCTCGCTGTTCAGCGACTCCAGCGAGCCCAGTGAATTCTGCGTACCGGTGCTGCCGCTGGAAAGGAAGCTGATCAGCGCGCCGAGGCTGTTGACCAGCCCGGAGAGGACTGCCTCGCCGGCCGAACCCGGTGGGATCTGGCGCAGGAAGTCGGCGGTGTCCGAACCCTTGTGCGGGGCGCCGACGCTGGTGGCGGAAGCGATCAGGTCGGGACGTACGGCGGCGACGTAGCGGATGGTCGGCCCGCCGTGGCTGTGGCCGATCAGGTTGACCTTGGGCTGGCCGCTGAGGGCGACGATTTCCTCCACCTGTTGCAGCAACTGCTCGCCGCGGACTTCCGAGGTGTCCAACTGGCTGACTTCGGTGACGTAGACCTGGGCACCGTCACGGCGCAAGGCGCTGGGAATGCCGAACCAGTAGTCGACGCCGAGGATATTGTCGAAGCCGAGCATGCCGTGGGCCAGCACGATGGGGTATTTGGTCTGGGTGTAGGTGCTGGCCTGGATCAGAGGGCTGGCAGCGAGAGAGGCGAGGCCGATGGCCAGGCCGAGGGGGAGCAGAGACTTCTTCTTCATGTTGTTCTCATCTCAGGTTGATGGGGCCGAGGGGCGCGTCCTGCCAGCCATCGCCCGAATCCTTCCGGGAGAACCGCTTCGCTGTCCCTTGCGCAGGAACCGTGCCAGCTTCGGCTTTTTTCCTCCAGGCCAGGAAATCCGCGGCTTCCTGGCGGCCGGTCATAACCTGCGTGGCAGAGCGGAAGAGGCGGGTTGTTACGGCGCGAAACGCTCGTTTGAATCTTCCCCGCACAACGCCCAGCGACCGAGTGTGCGGTAGCGCACGCCCGCTGCGTCGTTTTGCGAGCAAAACAGGCTGAAATGGTCGACCTGCCATACGAAGGTTGGGGGTGGCGGGGCGTCCTCCAGCGGCGCGGCATCGCGAGCCAGGGTCAGATGGGCGCTGAATGAGCGGGTTTCCACGGGCAGCTCCAGTTCGGCAAGGCCGGAGCGCAGGGCGCGGCGCAGGCGCAGGAGGGCGCCGGGCGGTTGGCTGGGGGCCAGCAGCAGGATGCCGTTTCTCCAGCGCAGCAGGCGGTCGAGATACAGGTCGAAGGGCGCGGCCTCGATGGCCGCGGCCATGTCCAGCAGGGCCTCGAGCCGAGCGGACGGGACCTGCCCGAGGAAGGCCAGGGTCAGGTGCAGGTTCGCCGTCGCCACCTGGCGTCCGGGCAGTGGCCGGTCATCGCGCCACCGGCCGATCCGCTCGGCGAGGGGAGGTGGGCAGGGCAGGGCGAAGAACAGGCGAAGAGAGCGATCGGGCATGGGCGCCTCCGCGTGTTTCTTGACAGTCTCCATGCGGCTTTTCTAGGATGCGCGTGCGCCGATTTAAACAGCAACTTGCGGGGCGCCCGGCAGCAGCCGAAATACCGCTAAAGCGCTGGCTCGGTGTTGCCTCTCACCGCTGTCCAGCGGGACCGAAGAGGCGGAGACATGACGTCATGACCTGTCCCAGCACGCAATTGCGCCTGGCACCCATCACCACCGGCCTGGTCCGGCGGAACCCGAGGATTCTCCTCAGCGGCCCGCACCAGCCGACCCTCGTCCGTTACCTCGAAGGCTGGCCGAAGCGCTGGAACGGTTCGCGTACCTTCCTTATCCAGTTCGCCCAGGACGGCAAGGACCTGGCGCGCTTCCCCAGCGACGCGTTCGACTTCGCCGTGGTCCAGGCCCCCGAGGCGGAAGACCTGGACCTGGTGGTCCGGCAACTGATCCGGGTCGCCCGCCAGGGCCTGATCACCCGCCGCATCCTGCGCTGAGCGCGTGGCCTCTCAGGGCGCCGGCGGATACTCGATCTCAACGACGAACCAGAGCTTTTCCCCGGCCGGGGTGCGCACCAGCACCTCGGCGTCCAGCTCCTTGCCGACCAGTGCGCGGGCGAGCGGCGAGTCGATGCTGATCTGGTTGTTGCGCAGGTCCAGTTCGTCGGGGCCGACGATGCGATAGCGGGCCTGCTCGCCGTCTTCGTCTTCCAGGGTCACCCAGGCGCCGAAGTACACCCGGTTCGGATCCGCCGGCCGCTCGCCGACCACTTTTAGGTTCTCCAGGCGCTTGCGCAGGAAGCGCACGCGACTGTCGATCTCGCGCAGCATCTTCTTGCCGTAGATGTATTCGGCGTTTTCCGAGCGATCGCCGAGGGCGGCGGCTTCGCTGACCGCCTGGGTCACCTGGGGACGGCGCACGTGCCAGAGTTCATGCAGCTCTGCGCGTAACCGCGCGGCGCCCTCCGGAGTGATCAGCGGGGTGCCGGCGGTGCGCGGTGGACGATAGCGACTCATGGTTCGGGTGGTTCCACAAATGAACGGATGAAAGCCTGCCAGTGTATCCGATCAGCCCTCGCGCAGGACCCGCAGCGGGCTGCTGTTGAGGGCGCGACGGGTACCCAGCAGGCCGGCGCCGCCTACCAGCACGGCGCCTACCAGAGGCAGCGCGAGCAACCAGGGGTGCGCTTGCCACGGCAGGTCGAAGACCAGTCGGTAGAGCAGCAGGCTGACCGCCTCGCAGCCGAGCGCCGCGAGCAGGCCGCTGACTGCGCCGAGCAGGGCGAACTCGACCCGCCGGGTACGTTGCAGCAACTCGCGCTCGGCACCCAGCGCGCGCAGCAGGGCACCCTGGCGCACGCGCTCGTCGAGGGTCGCCTGGAGACCGGCGAAGAGCACCACGAAGCCCGCCGCGAGAACGAACACCAGCACGTACTCCACGGCCAGGGTGACCTGGTCGAGGATGCTCCGCAGCTGGCTCAGCAGGGCGTCTACCGGCAGCAGGGTGACGGTGGGGAAGGCGCGGGCCAGTTCGATCAGGTCGCGTTCCTGGCTGGCCGGCAGGTAGAAGCTGGTCAGGTAGGTCACCGGCAGGTCGGTCAGGGTGCCGGGCTGGAAGACCATGAAGAAGTTCGGCTGGAAATTGTCCCACTTCACCTTGCGCAGGCTCTGGACCTGGACCTCGCGATTCTGCCCGGCGACGCTGAAGGTGAGCCGGTCGCCGACCTGGATACGCAGGTTGGCGGCCAGCTTCTCTTCCACCGACACGCCCGGCAGGGCCCCCGGCTGCGGCGCGCTCCACCAGCGTCCGGCGGTGAGCTGGTTGCCGGAGGGCAGTCGCTCCGACCAGGTCAGGCCGAGGTCGCGCTGCAGGGCACGCTCGCTGCGCACGTCTTCGTCGAGCGCCTGGACCGGCTTGCCGTTCACCGCTACCAGGCGCCCGGGAACCATGGGGAACAGCGGCTCGGCGCCGGGGGAGAGCTTTTGCACGCGACGTTCGAAGGCGTCCTTTTCCGTCGGCAGGATGTTCAGGGCGAAATGGTTGGGGGCGTCCGGCGGCAACTGGGCCTGCCAGGTATCCAGTAGTTCGCCGCGAAGCAGGGCGATCAGGGCCATGGCCAGCAGGATCAGGCCGAAGGCCAGGCTCTGTCCGGCGGCGGCCAGCGGGTGCCGCAACAACTGGCCGAGTCCCAGCCGCCATGGCAGGCTGGCACGCGCCAGTGCCCGGCGCAGGCCGTTCAGGCCGAGCAGCAGGAGGGCGCCGAGCACCAGCGTGGCGACCAGGCCGCCGCCGAGCAGGGCGAGGGTCAGCTTCAGGTCGAGACTCAACCGCCACATGATCAGGCCCAGGGCGAGCAGGGCGCAGGCGTAGGCCATCCAGGTGCGCATCGGCACCGGCAGCAGGTCGCTGCGCAGGACCCGCAACGGCGGTACCCGGCCCAGGGCTGCCAGCGGCGGCAGGGCGAAGCCGGCCAGCGCTACCAGGCCGGTGGCGATCCCGGCGAAGGCGGGGAACAGGCCGCCGGCTGGTACGTCCGGCGGCAGCAGCGTGGCGAGCAGGCGGAACAGGCCGAGCTGCGCCAACCAGCCGAGCAGGGCGCCGATGGCGCTGGCGAGCAGGCCCAGCAGCAACAGTTGCAGCGCGTAGAGGAGCAGGGTTTCGCTGCGCGACAGACCGAGGCAGCGCAGCAGCGCGCTGGCGTCGTAGCGCCGTGCAGCGAAACGGGCGGCGGACAGCGCCACGGCGACGCCGGCGAGCAGCACCGCGGCCAGGCTGGCCAGGTTCAGGTAGCGCTCGGCGCGGCCGAGGGCATCGCCCACCTGGCGGTTGCCGTCGCGGGCATCCTGCAGGCGCTGGTTGGCGGCGAGGCTGCCCTTGACCTGCTGGCGATAGGCCTGGAGGGCTTCCGGCGGGCCTTCCCACAGATCGCGGTAGCGCACCCGGCTGCCCGGCTGGACCACCCCGGTGGCATCGAGGTCGGCCAGGCTCATCATGGCGCGGGGCGTCAGGCTGTAGAAGTCGCCGGCGCGGTCCGGCTCGTAGGTAAGGATGCGCGCGATGCGCAGCGGCTTGCGGCCGATCTCGATGCTGTCGCCGACCTTCAGGTCGAGGCTGACCAGCAGGCGCGATTCGACCCATACCTCGCCCGCCTGCGGACGACCGCCGGCCTGCTCGGCGGCGAACGGCGCGGCAGCGCTCTTGAGCTGGCCGCGCAGGGGGTAGCGGTCGCCGACCGCCTTGATGCTGCTGAGCTGGATGCCCTGGTCGGTGGCGATCACGCTGGAAAACTCGACGCTGTCGGCGTGGCGCAGGCCCAGACGGGTGCCGCGTTCGATCTGTTCGGCGCTTGCCGGCTGGGTACCGTTGAGCACCAGGTCGGCGCCGAGGAACTCGGCGGCGCGGGCGAGCATGGCGCCGTTCAGGCGGGCGCTGAAATAGCCGATGGCGGTGCTCGAGGCGACCGCGATCAGCAGGGCGAAGAACAGCACGCGCAGCTCGCCGCTGCGCGACTCGCGGAACAATTGGCGACCGGCGAGGCTCAGCAGGCGGGAGAGGGGCACCGGCTTCATCAGGGTTCGACCCGGTCGATCAGGCGTCCGCTTTCCAGACGGATCAGGCGCCGGCAGCGATGCGCCAGACGCTCGTCGTGGGTAACCAGGACCAGGGTGGTACCGCGTTCGCGGTTGAGTTCGAAGAGCAGATCGCTGATCCGCTCGCCGGTGGCGCTGTCGAGGTTGCCGGTGGGTTCGTCGGCGAACAGCACGTCCGGCTGCGCCGCGAAGGCACGGGCAATGGCGACCCGCTGCTGCTCGCCGCCGGAGAGCTGGCGCGGATAGTGGCCCAGGCGTTGGCCGAGGCCGACTCGCTCAAGCAGTTCTCTGGCGCGCTGGCGAGCGTCGGCGCGGCCTTCCAGTTCCAGGGGCAGCATCACGTTCTCCAGCGCATCGAGGCTGTCGAGCAACTGGAACGACTGGAACACGAAGCCTACATGGGCCGCGCGGACGCGCGCCCGCTGGTCCTCGTCGAGGTCGCCGAGGGCGTGCCCGGCTAGACGGACCTCGCCGCCGCTGGGCTGGTCGAGCCCGGCGAGCAGGCCGAGCAGGGTCGACTTGCCGGAGCCGGAGCTGCCGACGATCGCCAGGCTGTCGCCGCGGGCGAGGTCGAGGGAGAGGTCGTGAAGGATGGTCAACTTGCCTTCCGCGCTACCGACAACCTTGCTAAGGTTCTGCGCGTTGAGAATGCTGGCGCTCATGGAGGTTCCGATGCGTGCATTGCTGTTGAGCGGCTGCCTGGCCCTGGTCCTGCTGACCCAGCAGGCCGCGGCGCAGACGCTGTTGGTCGTGGGCGATAGTATCAGCGCCGCTTTGGGACTGGATACCAGCCAGGGCTGGGTCGCCCTGTTGCAGAAGCGCCTCGCCGACGAAGGTTACGACTACCGGGTGGTGAACGCCTCGATCAGCGGCGACACCTCCGCGGGCGGCCTGGCGCGCCTGCCGGCGCTGCTTGCCGAGGAGAAGCCGGCGCTGGTGGTGATCGAGCTGGGAGGCAACGACGGGCTGCGCGGAATGGCACCGGCGCAATTGCAACAGAATCTTGCCAGCATGGCGCAAAAGGCCCGGGCGGAAGGAGCGAAGGTGCTGCTGCTGGGTATCCAGTTGCCACCGAACTACGGCCCGCGCTACATCGAGGCCTTTTCCAGGGTCTACGGCGCGGTCGCGGCGCAGGAAAAGACCGCCCTGGTGCCGTTTTTCCTCGAAGGGGTCGGCGGGGTCCAGGGGATGATGCAGGCGGATGGCATCCATCCGGCGCTCGCCGCCCAGCCGAGGCTCCTGGAAAATGTCTGGCCGACGCTGAAACCGCTGCTTTGAGACTTCCCCGGGAAACCGCTTTCGGCTAAGGTTGCGCACCCCTCAGGAGCCCCCCATGCCGCGTCCCGCCTGGACCCTCTACGCCTATCAACTGATCGAGCCCGACGATCAGCTGGACCTGTTCGCCTGTCGCGAGGTCCGGGTGCATGTGGTGGCGCGTCAGCTGGAGCTGGATACCCCGGCGGACCGCACGCTTTGCGGCAAGCTGCTGCCGGCCCAGCCGCGCTGGCAGCCGCTGGAACGGGCGCGTCTGCGCGACCGGCTGCTGTGTCCCGATTGCCGGAAACAACTGGAGGCGGAAAAGCGCGGGGAGCGCCTGTCCTGGTTGGTCTGAGCCCTCCCGGTGAAACCTGGCGGGGTGTTACACTGTCTTTCCTACTCCTTCATCGCACTCGCCAAGGATTCTCCGGAATGTTGTCGCGCGTACCCGTTGTCTCACTGTCTTTCGCCGCGCTGCTTTCGGCCGGCTCCGCATCGGCCCTGGAACTGCAGCTCCCGCCTCCGGGCGAGGACGTCGTCGGCCAGGTCCAGGTGATCAAGGCCAAGTACGAGGACACTTTCGCCGACCTCGGCGAGCAGTACAACCTGGGCTACAGCGAAATGGTCGCCGCCAACCCCGGTGTCGATCCCTGGCTGCCGGGCGTCGGCACCGAGGTGATCATCCCTACCCGCTTCGTGCTGCCGCCTGGCCCGCGCGAAGGCGTGGTGATCAACCTGGCCGAATACCGCCTGTACTACTACCCGAAAGGGCAGAACGTGGTGCACACCTATCCGCTGGGCATCGGCCGCGAGGGCTGGGGTTCGCCGATCGCGAACACCCGCATCACCGCCAAGACCAAGGACCCGGCCTGGTATCCGCCGGCCTCGATCCGCGCCGAGCACGCCGCCGATGGCGATCCGCTGCCGACCGTGGTGCCGCCGGGCCCGGACAATCCGCTGGGGCCGTACAAGCTGACCCTGGGCGTGCCGGGCTACCTGATCCATGGTTCGAACAAGAAGTTCGGCATCGGCACCCGCACCAGCCATGGCTGCTTCCGCATGTACAACGCCGACGTGACCCACCTGTTCTCGATGATCAGCGTCGGCACCAGCGTGCGTATCATCAACGAGCCCTACAAGTTCGGCGTGAGCAACGGCAAGGTCTACCTGGAGGCGCATACGCCGCTGAACGACCATGGCGACCCGTCGGTGGTGGACAAGCACACCGCGGTGATCAACACCCTGCTCAAGCGCGACGACCTGGCCAAGCGTATCCAGTTGAACTGGGACGTGGTCCGCGAAGTGGTGGCCTCGGAGGATGGCGTGCCGGTGGAAATCGCCCAGGAATCGGCGCCGGCGATGACCGCGACGGTGGATAGCGATCCTACCCAGCTTACGCCCTGACGGAGAGCGTCGAGGCAGAGGCCCGCGTACCCGCAAGGGACGCGGGTTTTTTCATGCCCGGCGAAACGCAGGCATAAAAAAACCGGCCCCGAGGGACCGGTTTTCAACAGGTCGTGAGACCTATTACTTGCGGCTGGCTTTTTCCAGCATGCGCAGGGCACGCTCGTTAGCCTCGTCAGCGGTCTGCTGAGCTTTCTGAGCAGCGCCCAGAGCTTCGTCAGCCTTGCGATAGGCTTCGTCAGCGCGAGCCTGAGCACGAGCAGCTGCGTCTTCGGTAGCGGTCAGACGAGCTTCGGTTTCTTTGGAGTGGCTGCTGCAACCGGTGGCCAGAACAGCAGCCAGAGCCAGAGCAGAGAATTTCAGAACGTTGTTCATCGTGTTCCCCTTAAGGTGGACATTTCCATAACAGCAATCTCCCCAGCCGGGGAAATTAGCCGGCTACATACTACCCATTACTTGTAGTAAGTAAACTGACCAAGCGCAAGCCGAGCAACTTTTTTTTTAGTCCCCCCGACTTTAGCAGTAGTTGGAGTGTCGTTTGTTCAAAAAATATCCAGCGTGCGGCGCAAGTAAGCAATTTCCCGGACCTTGGGTAGAGTTGCTGCAAGAGGCGGGGGATGAGGGCTGCCGGGTTGTCGAGAATGTTCCGCCGGAGTGGCTGGCGCTTATCGACTTGGCGGGGAGTGGCAAGTAACAACTAAGTTGCCAGCATGTTGCCGGAAATGCCGTAAGTATTGGTGCGGAAATGAAAAAGGCCCGGCTAACTTGATTAGCCGGGCCTTCTTGCGATCTGGCGGTGAGGGAGGGATTCGAACCCTCGATACGGTTTCCCGTATACACACTTTCCAGGCGTGCTCCTTCAACCACTCGGACACCTCACCAGGTTCTCGACAGCGCCGTGTCTGTCGAGGCGCGCAATTTACTCGAACATTTCCCGCTTGGCAAATATTTTTTTAACTTTTTCATCGGCTTAGGTCGTCGGAGGAAAGTCCGCGGGGTGCCTTGGTAGACTGCCGGGCACGAAGAGGAGAGGCGGATGGCGAGCTGGGACATTTTCTGTAGCGTGGTCGACAACTATGGCGACATCGGCGTCACCTGGCGCCTGGCTCGCCAACTGGCCGCCGAGCACGGTCAGGCCGTGCGCCTGTGGGTGGACGAGCCGCAGGCCTTCGCCCGGATCTGTCCGCGGGCGGACCCGGCGGCGCACGTGCAGTGCCTGGATGGGGTCGAAGTGCGTGCCTGGGGCCGACCGTGGGCACCGGTGGCGGCCGCCGATGTGGTGATAGAGGCCTTCGCCTGCGAACTGCCGGAGGCGCACCGGCAGGCCATGCGCGAGCGCAAGCGGCCGTCCCTGTGGCTGAACCTGGAGTACCTGAGTGCCGAGGAATGGATCGGCAGTTGCCACGCATTGCCGTCGCTGCAGGCGTGCGGGCTTTCCAAGTACTTCTTCTTTCCCGGGTTCCGCGAGCCCAGTGGCGGCCTGTTGCGCGAGGCCGGCCTGCTGGAACGTCGGCGCCGTTTCCAGGCCTCCGTCTCGGCGCAGGATGAGTTTCTCGCCTCCCTCGGCGTGCGGCGGAAGGTTGGCGAGCGACTGATTTCGCTGTTTGCCTACGAAAACCCGGCGCTGCCTGGTTGGCTGGAACAACTGCGCGACGCCCGCCAGCCGAGCCTGCTGCTGGTGCCGGAGGGGCGGGTGCTGGCGGATGTCGCCGATTGGCTGCGGGTGGCTACCCTGGCCGTCGGGGACGTCCACGTGCGCGACGCGTTGCGGGTCCAGGTGCTGCCGTTCATGGCGCAGGACGACTACGATCGCCTGTTGTGGTGCTGCGACCTGAACGCGGTGCGCGGCGAGGATTCCTTCGTTCGCGCGCAGTGGGCGGGACGGCCGCTGCTCTGGCACATCTATAGACAGGAAGAGGAGGCGCACCTGGCGAAGCTCGAGGCATTCCTCGAACTCTATTGCGCCGGCCTGCCCGCCGACCTGGCGGAAAACCTGCGCACCTTCTGGCTGGCGTGGAACGCCGGCGGTGGACTTGCCGGGGCCTGGGAGGGGCTGGAGAGGCAACTGCCCGAGTGGCGTCGGGAAGCGCAGCGCTGGGCCGACGAACAGGGCATGCGTCCGGATCTTGCGGCAAGGCTGGTGCAATTTTACGCAGATTGGCTATGATACGCGGCCTGATTTTTTGTCTTTCATCCATCGGATATTCGTATGAAAACCGCTCAAGAGTTCCGCGCCGGCCAGGTTGCCAACATCAATGGCGCTCCCTGGGTCATCCAGAAGGCCGAGTTCAACAAGTCCGGCCGTAACGCTGCCGTCGTCAAGATGAAGCTGAAGAACCTGCTGACCGGCGCCGGTACCGAGACCGTGTTCAAGGCCGACGACAAGCTGGAGCCGATCATCCTCGATCGCAAGGAAGTGACCTACTCCTACTTCGCCGACCCGCTGTACGTCTTCATGGACAGCGAGTTCAACCAGTACGAGATCGAGAAAGACGATCTGGAAGGCGTGCTGACCTTCATCGAAGACGGCATGACCGACATCTGCGAAGCCGTGTTCTACAACGACAAGGTGATCTCGGTAGAGCTGCCGACCACCATCGTTCGCCAGATCGCCTACACCGAGCCGGCCGTCCGCGGCGACACCTCGGGCAAGGTGATGAAGACCGCGCGCCTGAACAACGGCGCCGAGCTGCAGGTTTCCGCGTTCTGCGAAATCGGCGACTCGATCGAGATCGATACCCGCACCGGCGAGTACAAGTCCCGCGTCAAGGCCTGATCCTTTCGTGCGACGAGAAAAAGCCCGGCATTCGCCGGGCTTTTTCGTTTCCGCTGTCCGCCGCCGCGGCGCGGAGAGTCGGAAGCTTCAGACCGACACGTTCAGGCGTACGTCGATATTGCCGCGGGTAGCGTTGGAGTAGGGGCAGACCTGGTGGGCGGCGGCTACCAGCGCTTCGGCGGCTTCGCGCTCCAGGCCCGGCAGGTTGATGTGCAGTTCGACCTCCAGGCCGAAGCCGCCGGGAATCTGGCCGATGCCGACCTTGCCGGTTATCGAGGCGTCGGCGGGAAGGGTCTGCTTGCGCTGGCCGGCAACGAACTTCAGGGCTCCGATGAAGCAGGCGGAGTAGCCGGCGGCGAACAGTTGTTCCGGGTTGGTGGCCGCGCCGCCCTGGCCGCCCAGTTCGCGCGGAGTGCTGAGTTTCACGTCGAGCACGCCGTCCGAGGATACCGCACGGCCGTCACGGCCTCCGGTGGCGGTTGCGGTTGCGGTGTAGAGAGCCTTGATGGTTTGCATGAGGGTCACCTGTCTGATTTGTACGTTAAGTTCTTGCGCGCTAAGTAAGTGCGTGAAGTGAAATTTATCGCCATGTTATTTTGTGCGCAAGATAAATCGTTGGAAGATTTGGCGATAAAAACCAGACAGGTAGGTATAAGCCCCTCAATCCGGTGCTTGCAGGTTGCCGCGCAGGGCCAGCAGCTCATCCTTTAGGGCGACCAGTTGTGGCAAGTCGAGGCCGGTACTCTCCAAGATGCAGGCGGGAATGCTCTCGGCCTGTCGCTGCAGGGCGCGGCCCTTGTCGGTCAGGCGCAGCAGGACTACCCGCTCGTCTTCGCTGCTGCGAGTGCGGGTAATCAGACCTTCGCCCTCCAGGCGCTTGAGCAGAGGCGTGAGCGATCCCGGGTCGGTAAGCATGCGTGCGCTGATTTCGCCCACGGTCAGGCCGTCGCGTTCCCACAGCACCAGCATGGCGATGTACTGCGGATAGGTGAGGCCGAGCGCTTGCAGCAGGGGCTTGTAGACCTTGGTCATCTGCAGCGAGGTGGAATACAGGGCGAAGCACAGCTGGTTGTCCAGCTTGAGCTGCTCGCAAGGGGTGGTGGGCAGTCGGGACATGGCTGTCTTCCAAGTAAGTAGGGCACTGTGCATGAATTTAGCGTAGTGGCTATTGGCTTTCCAGGTTTCCCGCCGGGTGGTGTCCTCAGCGCTCGCCGAGACGCTGCTGCAGGGCCTGGTCCCAGGGCGGCGGAAAGCCGAAGCGCTCGCGGAGGAAAGCCAGCAGCAGACGGGTTCGCGAACTGGCTTCGCGTTCCAGGCGCAGGGCATAGATGCAGGTGGGCTCGGCGGCGGGCAAGCCGTCGTCGCAGAACAGCGCCTGCAGTTCGCCGCGCAGCAGGTACTCGCTGCACAACCAGGTCGGCAGGTGGGCGATGCCGAGGCCGGCCAGCGCCGCGTCGACCATCGCTTCGGCGTTATTGGTGGCCAGCCGCGCCCGTTTCGGCCGCAGGTGCTGGAGCTTGCCGTCGTGCTGGAAGCGCCAGGCATAGGGTGGCGACAGGTTGTCCCAATCGATGCCGGCATGCTCCGGCAGTTCGCCTGGGGATGCGGGAACGCCGTGTTCGCGCAGGTATTCCGGGCTGGCGCAGACCACCCGCACCATCGGCGCCAGCGAGGTGGCCACCAGGCGGCTGTCGGGTAGCGGGCCGGCGCGCAACACCAGGTCGACCTCGCCGAGATGTTCGCCCTGCAGGTCGATGAAGCTGCCGATCAGGCGCAATTGCACGTCGAGGCCGGGGTTGGCCTTGAGGAAGTCGGCGACCGCCGGGGCCAGGTGGCGGCGGCCGAAGGGCACCGGCGCATCGATACGGATCAGGCCCTGCGGCGCGGTGCTCAGGGACACCGCTTCGGCACGGGCCAGGCGCAGTTCGGTGACGATCCGCCGGGCGCGGTCGGCGAAGGCCAGGCCGGCCGGAGTAGCGCGCACCGCATGGGTGGTGCGCACCAGCAGAGTGCTGCCGACGGCGCGTTCCAGGGCGTCCATCCGGCGCGCCACGGCGGACGGGGTGAGCGGGTGCTTGCGCGCAGCGGCGGAGAAGCTGCCGCCATCGAGGACATCGAGGTAGAGAACGAACTGTTCGCTGAGGGTATCGGGCAACATGCTCATGCCTTTGCGTAATTGGCATAGCCATTGTGCTTTCTTGTGCGTTTCCCATCCAGCCACGCTTGCCTAGCATGGAGGCGTCGAAAGAGGGGCTGACATGCTGGATGTATTTCTCGATTTCCTGCTGGGGATGGTGCTCGGTTGCCTGGGCGGTCTGTTCGGGATAGGCGGCGGCTTGCTGGCGATCCCGGCGCTGGGGGTGATCTTCGGTCTCGACCAGCAACTGGCGCAGGGTACCGCGCTGGTGATGGTGGTACCGAACGTGGTGCTGGCGTTGTGGCGCTACCACCAGCGCAACCGCATCGATCCGCGCCAGGCCGGAGTCCTTGCCCTGACCGGCCTGCTTTGCGCGTTCCTGGCGTCCAGCGTGGCCGCGCGGATCGATGCGGCGCGGATGCGCGAAGCGTTCGTGATCTTCCTCCTGGCGCTGGCCGGCTACATGTTCTGGCGCCTGTTCCGGCGCCCGCCGCAGGGCGGCGCGACGCCGCGCTACGGTTTGCCCTGGATGGGCGTGCTGGGCCTTGGCGCGGGCTCGCTCGGCGGGCTTTTCGGGGTCGGTGGCGGGGTGCTGGCGACACCGGTGCTGACTTCGGTGTTCGGCCTCGCCCAGGTCGTCGCCCAGGGCCTCGCGCTGGCCCTGGCCGCGCCGAGCACGGCGGTGGCGCTGGGGACCTATGCCATGCACGGCCATGTCGACTGGCGGATGGGGATCCCCCTGGCGCTGGGCGGCCTGCTGAGCATTTCCTGGGGCGTGAGGCTGGCCCACGCCTTGCCCGAGCGCAGCCTGCGCATGGCCTTCTGCGCCTTCCTCGCATTGTGCGCGGTGCTCCTGCTGGTGCGCGGTTGAGTCAGAGACGGAAGCCCTCGCCGATGTATTCGGCGAGCTTCTCGGTGACCGGTGACTGGCTGTGCGGGTTGCGCATCAGCATGATGCTGGCCGAGGGCAGGGCGGGCAGGCCCTCGCTCTCGTCGAGGATGCGCAGGTTGCCGGTGAGCAGGCTGCGCAGTTGCACGGTCACGGCGAGGCCGGCGCTGACCACCGCGAACAGCGCCGACAGGCTGGGGCTGCTGTAGGCGATGCGGTAGTCCAGTTCCGCCGCCTCCAGGGCGTTGCAGGCCCAGGCCCGGCAAAAGCAGGTGGTGTTGAACATGGCCAGCGGGATCGGCCGCTGGTCGTGGGGGCAGAAGCCCTCGGCGGCCATCCAGACGAAGGGCTCCTGGCGCAGCAACTGGCCGATCTCTGTGCCCGGCTCGCGGGTGACGATGGACAGGTCGAGGTCGTTGCGCGCCAGCAGGTTGAGCGAGGTGTCGCAATGCACCTCGACCTGCACCAGCGGATAGGCTTCGGCGAAGCGCGACAGGATCGCCGGGAGGAAGCGCATCACGTAGTCGTCCGGGGTGCCGATGCGCACCGAGCCGACCATGTGCGGGCGGCGCAGGGTGTTGAACACCTCGCCGTGCAGCTTGAGGATCCGCCGGGCATAGCCGAGCAGCACCTGGCCTTCGGCGGTGAGGCGGGTCTGCCTTCCGTCGCGCTCGAACAGCGAGCGCTGCAGGACGTCCTCTTCGAGCCGCTTCATCTGCATGCTGACCGCCGACTGGGTGCGATTCACCGCCTCCGCGGCGCGGGTGAAACCACCGTGCTCGGCGATGGCGACGAAGGTGCGGAGCAATTCCGTATCGATGCCGGGCTGGTAGCTCATTCATCAATCTCCAAGATGCATTGCATAAGAATGATTCGTTGGATTGATCCTATGCCTGGCGGGACACTGTGCCTATCCCGAACGGAGGGCAAGACGATGAAAGGTCAACAGGATTATTTCGGCAGTCACTTCCACGCTGCATCCCATCCCGCCTCGACCGCTGCGCCGTCGTTGTGGCGTCGCTGGCGGCGCTGGTTGCAGTTGGCCCGCGAGCGCCGGGAACTGCTGAGGATGAGCGACGAAGCGCTGAAGGACCTCGGCCTGAGTCGGGCGGATATCTTCCAGGAGGGCGAGCGGCATTTCTGGGACGACCCGCTGCGTCGGCATTGAGCGAACCGCAGCGGCGCGCCAGGCTGGCACGGCGGCGGAGGCGCGATAGACTCGCAGTCTCCTTCATCGACTGGGGCGCTCCATGAGTCTTTCGCTTTCCCTCGCCGAAGCCCGCCGCCTGGCCCTGGCCGCGCAGGGCTTCGACGGTCGGCGGACGCGCCGCAGCGTGCAGCGGCGGCATCTGCGCGAAATGCTCGCGCGCCTTGGCCTGTTGCAGATCGATTCGGTGAATGCGCTGGTGCGCTCGCACTACCTGCCGCTGTTTTCCCGTCTCGGTCCCTACTCCATGACGCTGCTCGACGAGGCGGCCTGGAGTGTCGGCCGTCACCGCCAGTTGTTCGAATACTGGGGGCACGAGGCCTCGCTGCTGCCGCTGGAACACTACCCGTTGATGCGCTGGCGGATGCGCCAGGCCGCCGACGGCCAGGGCATCTACCAGCAACTGGCACGTTTCGGCCGGGAACAGCAGCCACTGATCCGCCAGGTGTTGCAGGCGGTGCGCGAGCAAGGTGCGCTAGGTGCCGGCAGCCTGAGCACGCGGCAGGAGCGGGCCGGTCCCTGGTGGGACTGGAGCGCGGAAAAGCATGCGCTGGAATGGCTGTTCGCCGCCGGCGAGCTGACGGTGGCCGGACGGCGCGGCTTCGAGCGGCTCTATGACCTGCCGGAGCGAGTGTTTCCCGCGGAATTGCTGGCGCGTCCCGAGCTTTCGGAGGCACAGGCCCAGCGCGAGCTGTTGCGGATGGCGGCGAGCGCCCTGGGCGTGGCCACCGAAAAGGACCTGCGCGACTACTATCGGCTGAGCCCGGCGCAGAGCCGCGCGCGCCTCGCCGAACTGGTGGAGGCTGGCGAGCTGCTGCCGGTCCGGGTCGAGGGCTGGAGCCAGCCGGCCTACTGCCCCGGCGAACCGCAGGTGCCGCGGCGGCTAGGCGCCAGTGCCTTGCTCTCGCCCTTCGACTCGTTGGTCTGGGAGCGGGCGCGGGCCGAGCGCCTGTTCGATTTCCGCTATCGCCTGGAGATCTACACGCCGAAGGAAAAACGCGTGTACGGCTACTACGTGCTGCCATTCCTGTACAACGGCCGTCTGGTCGGCCGCGTCGACCTCCGCGCCGAGCGGGCGCGCGAGCGCCTGGCGGTGCATGCGTTGCATGCCGAGGCGAACGGCATGGACGATGCCGCCCTGCACGAGCTGGCCGAGCAACTGCGCAGCATGGCCGCCTGGCTGGGCCTGGCGACGGTGGCGATCGAGGGGCGCGGGGAGTTGGCGGTACGCTTGCGCGGGGTGCTGCTCTAGCGAGCGCTCCCGCCGGGCGGCGGGAGCGGCCGCGGCGCGCTCAGCGGCGCACCTGCTTCAGGGTTTCGGCGATCAGGAAGGCCAGCTCCAGCGACTGGTCGGCGTTCAGCCGCGGGTCGCAGTGGGTGTGGTAGCGGTCGCTGAGGCCGTCTTCGGTGATCGGTCGCGAACCGCCGATGCACTCGGTGACGTTCTGCCCGGTCATCTCGATGTGGATGCCGCCGGCGTAGCTGCCTTCGGCCTGGTGCACTTCGAAGAACTGGCGGACTTCGGCGAGCACGCGGGCGAAGTCGCGGGTCTTGTAGCCGCTGGAGGCCTTGATGGTATTGCCGTGCATCGGATCGGAACTCCACAGCACCTGGCGGCCCTCGCGCTGGATGGCCTGGATCAGGCGCGGCAGGTGGTCGCCGACCTTGTCGGCACCCATCCGCACGATCAGGTTGAGGCGGCCCGGATCGTTGTCCGGGTTGAGAATATCGATCAGGCGGATCAGCTCTTCGCTGTCCATGCTCGGCCCGACCTTGACCCCGATCGGATTGCCCACGCCGCGCAGCATCTCGACATGAGCGCCGTCGAGCTGGCGGGTGCGGTCGCCGATCCAGAGCATGTGCGCCGAGCAGTCGTACCACTCGCCGGTCAGGCTGTCGCGGCGGGTCAGGGCTTCCTCGTAGTTCAGCAGGAGCGCTTCGTGGGCGGTGAAGAAGCTGGTTTCGCGGAGCTGCGGCGCGCTGTCCAGGCCGCAGGCGCGCATGAAGGCGAGGGTCTCGTCGATGCGGTCGGCGAGTTGCTGGTAGCGCTCGGCCAGCGCCGAGTTGGCGATGAAATCGAGGTTCCAGCGGTGCACCTGGTGCAGGTCGGCGAAGCCGCCCTGGGCGAAGGCGCGCAACAGGTTGAGGCTGGCGGTGGACTGGTGGTAGGCCTGCAACAGGCGCTCCGGGTCCGGCACGCGGCTCTTCTCGTCGAAGCCGATGCCGTTGACGATGTCGCCGCGATAGGCGGGCAGGGTCACACCGTTCTGCGTTTCGTCGCCGGAGGAGCGCGGCTTGGCGAACTGGCCGGCCATGCGCCCGACCTTCACTACCGGGCAGCCGGCGGCGAAGGTCATTACCACCGCCATCTGCAACAGTACCTTGAAGGTATCGCGGATCTTCGCCGCGGAAAATTCGGCGAAGCTTTCCGCGCAATCCCCGCCCTGGAGCAAGAAGGCGCGTCCGGCGGTGACTTCGGCGAACTGCCGGCGCAGCTCGCGAGCCTCGCCGGCGAAGACCAGCGGCGGGTATCCGGCGAGGGTCTGCTCGACCCTGGCCAGGTGCGCGGCATCGGGGTACTCGGGTTGTTGCTGGATCGGCTTGGCCCTCCAGCTCTCGGGGCTCCAGGACTGGCTCATCTACGACTCTTGGCAATGCTCGGGAAAGCGGATTGCGGCATGGTAGAGCAGCTCGCCGCAGCGCCGCCAGCGATCGTTGCAATAGCGGAAATCCATCGTCGGGCCGGCTTTGCTATGCTGCGGTGCTTTTGCCGGAGCGCCTGGCGATAGCCGGCGAAGCGGCGGGGGGAGGTGAGTGGTGAGCGAAGAATGTCTGCTGGTCGAGGAGCGCGACGAATACGGGGTCATCCGGGTCATCGAGTCCGGCGACTATCGCTTCCTCGAGTTCGGCGACGGTGTCGAGCAGAGCTGCGTGTTCATGCCCGATCCGGCCTGGCTGGAATACGACTACACCCGCGCCATGCTGCTCGGCGGGCTCTGCCATTCGCAACCGCGTCGCGCGTTGTTCCTCGGTTTCGGTGCCGGCAGCCTGACCCAGGCCTGCCTGCGCCACCTGCCGCTGGAGGAGGCCGAGGCCATCGAGCTGCGCCCGGCGATTCCGCGCCTGGCCCGCGAGCATCTGGGGCTGCGCGACGACCCGCGCCTGCGATTGCGCATCGGCGACGCACTGGAGAGCCTGGGCGAATGCGCGGAGGCCGACCTGATCTTCCTCGACCTCTATACCGATACCGGCCCGTCGGCCGCGCACCTGGCCTGGAATTTCCTCGGTGCCTGCCAGGAGCGCCTCGCCGAGGATGGCTGGCTGGTGATCAACCAGTGGAGCGGCACCGATGGCAAGCCGCTGGGCGCGCCGCTGCTGCGCGGGCGCTATCACCATCATTACTGGGAGTGTCCGGTGGCCGAGGGCAACGTGGTGATGCTGGTGCCGGCGAACCTGGCCCTCGAACTCGACCAGGAAGCCCTGCGGACGCGTGCCGCGGCGCTGGAGCCGCAACTCGGCTATTCGTTGCAGGGCTATATCGACAGCCTGCGCCCGGCCCAGTAGCCAGGGCGCGCGGACAAGGGCCCGGCTAGCGTCCTTCGAAGCGTCCCGGGCGGCGTTCCTGGAGAGCGCGCAGGCCTTCCTTGGCGTCCTCGCTGTCGAGCAGGCGCCTGGCGGCTTCCGGCAACGCAGCGGCGGCGACCGCTTCGCCTTCCAGCAGGGCCTGGCGCGCCGAGCCGAGGGTGGCGCGCACGCCCAGCGGCGCCTGGGCCGCGACCCGTTCGGCGAGGGCGATGGCGTGGTCGAGGAGGTCCTCCGGGGCGGTGACTTCCTGCACCAGGCCGAGACGATAGGCTTCGTGGGCGTCGAATTCGTCGCCGGTGAGCAGCCAGCGCATGGCGTTGCCCCAGCCGGCGACCTGGTGCATGCGCAGTGTCGCGCCACCGAACGGGAGGATTCCGCGCTGCACTTCGAGCTGGGCGAAGCGCGCGTTGCTGGCGCAGAGGTTGATGTCGGCCGCCAGCATCAGTTCGATGCCGATGGTGTAGCAGTAGCCTTGCACGGCCACCACCAGCGGCTTGCTTGGACGCCGGCCGCCGAAGGGCCCCAGGGATCGACGGCGCCTTCGGGGAGTTTCCAGCCCTGGCGGAAGGTCTCGCCGACATTGGCCAGGTCCAGCCCGGCGGTGAAATGCTCGCCGTGGGCGAAGAGCAGGGCACAGCGCAACTGGTCGTCGGCCTCGTATTCGCCGAGCGCGGCGACCAGGTCGTCGAGCATCGGCAGGTCGAAGGCGTTGCGCTTGGCCACGCGGTCGAGGCCGAGCAGCAGCAGGTGGCCGCGCCGTTCGCGGCTGATGCGTCCTGGGAGGGTGTCGTTCATGCGGCGGTTTCCTGGCGGGGGGCGGGCAACGTCGGTATAGACGTCTGGAATCGGGATGTCCATTGTCAGTCTCTCCGATGACGCATGTCGGAAAAAACGCACACAAACGTCAAAATTCCGGTATGATGCGCGCCGGTCAAAACTGACCCCGTTCAGGACCTGCATTTTTCGGAGCGCTGTGCTCTGGCTGTGTATCCGCTCTGCGGATTTCCTTTACGTAATCTTCTAATTCAAAAGCAATCTCGCAAATCCCCGCCCCAGCTGCCTGGGTGGCCGTTTCGGCCGTACAGGGCATGAGCAGCCATGGGGCATGGGTCTTTGCGGATGTATACGAGGCAAACCCATGACTCAGGAAACCGTCGGCTTCGCCGCGCTCGGTATTCACCCCAATGTGCTCGCGGCAATCGTCGCCGTAGGCTACGAAGAGCCTTCGCCTATCCAGGCTCAATCGATTCCGCTGATCCTCGAAGGCCACGACATGATCGGCCAGGCGCAGACCGGTACCGGCAAGACCGCCGCGTTCGCCCTGCCGCTGCTGTCGCGCATCGACCCGAGCCGCCGCGAGCCGCAGATGCTGGTGCTGGTGCCGACCCGCGAGCTGGCCCTGCAGGTCGCCACCGCCTGCGAAACCTATTCCAAGCAATTGCCGGGCGTCGGCGTGGTCGCCGTCTACGGCGGCGCGCCCATGGGGCCGCAGCTGAAGGCCCTGCGCCAGGGCGCACAGATCCTCGTCGCTACCCCCGGCCGCCTGTGCGACCACCTGCGCCGCGACGAGAAGCTGCTGGCCACCGTCCAGCGCCTGGTGCTCGACGAAGCCGACGAGATGCTCAAGCTCGGCTTCATGGACGACCTGGAAGTGATCTTCGAGGCGCTTCCCGAATCGCGCCAGACCGTGCTCTTCTCGGCGACCCTGCCGGCGTCCATCCGTGGCATCGCCGAGCGCCACCTGAAGCAGCCCAAGCACGTCAAGATCGCCGCCAAGACCCAGACCGTGGCGCGCATCGAGCAGGTCCACCTGATGGTCCATGCCGACCAGAAGGCCGGTTCGATCCAGCGTCTGCTGGAAGTCGAGCAGTTCGACGCGCTGATCGCCTTCGTCCGCACCAAGCAGGCCACCCTCGACTACGCCGAATTGCTCGAGCGCCAGGGCTACCGCGCCGCCGCGCTCAACGGCGACATGCCGCAGGCCCAGCGCGAGCGGGTCATCGAGTCGCTGAAGGACGGTTCGCTGGACATCGTCATCGCCACCGACGTTGCCGCCCGGGGCCTGGACGTACCGCGCATCACCCACGTGCTGAACATCGACATGCCGTACGACCCCGAGTCCTACGTGCACCGCATCGGCCGTACCGGCCGTGCCGGCCGGGAAGGGCGCGCGCTGTTGCTGGTGACTCCGCGCGAGCGGCGCATGCTGCAGGTGATCGAGCGGGTCACCGGGCAGAAGGTCGGCGAAGTCCGCCTGCCGGATGCCGAGACCGTGCTGGAGGCCCGCCTGGCGCGCCTGGCCGCGAGCCTGACGCCCTTGCTCGACAGCGCCGTCGAGCAGCGCGGCGCGGTGCGCGACGAGCTGTGCCGTCGCCTCGGCTGCGATGCCGAGACCCTGGCCGCCGCATTGCTGGCACGCCTGACCGCCGGCAAGGCGCTGGACCTGGAGTCGGTGCGCCGCGAACAGCCGCTGACCCCATCGGCACCGCGCGAGCGTGCCGACCGTGGCGAACGCGGCGAGCGTCCGGAGCGCAGCGGCGAGCGTCGTCCGATGGCGCCGCCGAGCGAAGGCCGTGCCCGCTGCCGCACTGCCCTCGGCGCGCGCGACGGGGTTGCGGCGAAGAACCTGCTGGGCGCGATCCTCAACGAGGGCGGCCTGTCCCGCGAGGACATCGGTCGCATCCAGATTCGCGATACCTTCAGCCTGATCGAGCTGCCCGAGGCCAATCTCGAGCGCCTGCTGACCAAGCTCAAGGACACCCGCGTCGCCGGCAAGGCCCTGCGCCTGCGCCGCTATCGCGAGGACTGAGGTCCAGCGCGATGAACAAAAGCCCCGCTTCGGCGGGGCTTTTTCATGGGCTTGATGTTTGCTGGCCAGACTGTTTTTCGCGCCTGCCCCGGCTTCTCGTTTCGTCACCCCGGGCGAGTCCCTTTGGCAAGCGTCCTGAAGGAAACAAAGGACTCGCCCAGCCGCCAGGGCAGGCACCACGTCGTGCATGTCAGACCTACACATACCGAGGCCCTGATCCGCCGCCTATCCATGACATCGCGGATAACGCCTATGGCGTTATTCGCGCTACAGGACTATGTCGCTCGCGATTTCCTGGCTGCCAGCCGAGTCCACCCAGCTTGCGGCGGGAAGCCGATGCTCTCCGCCAGTCCCCCGAGAAACCCTGTCAATCGAAGCGATAGATATCCATCCCCAACGAGCCCAGGGTAAAGCCGCTGTGCTCGACGCGCATCCCGCCGCCGCCCGCGCCGCGGGCGAAGAACAGTGGCAGCAGGTGCTCGTCGCTGGGGTGGTTGCGCGCCGCCCAGGGCGCCTGCCGGCGGTAGTCGTGAAGCGCGGCCTCGTCGTCGGCCTGGAGCTTTTCCACCATCCAGTCACGGAACTCCCGCGCCCAGGGCGCGATGGCTTCCGGCCCGGCGCGCCAGTCCAGTTCGCCCAGGTTGTGGGTGATGCTGCCGGAACCGATCAGCAGCACGCCTTCCCCGCGCAGTTGGCGCAGGGCCTGGCCGACGCGGCTCTGCAGGGCCGGACCGAGGCGGCTCGGCAGGGACAGCTGGAGCACCGGGATGTCCGCCTGCGGGTACATCAGGCTCAGCGGCACCCAGGTGCCGTGGTCGAATGGTCGCTGTGGGTCGGCCTGGGCCGGCAGGTCGGCGGCCTGGAGCAGTTCGATCGTCCGCTGTGCCAGCGCCGGCTCGCCTTTGGCCGGGTAGCGCACGGCGTAGAGGGGCGGCGGAAAGCCGTAGAAGTCGTGCCAGATATCCGGCACCGCGGCGCCGGTTACCCGCAGGTCGTCGCTTTCCCAGTGCGCGGAAACCACCAGGATCGCCTTCGGCCGCGGCAGCTCTGTAGCCAGGCGGCGCAGTTGTACGCCGCTGGCGCCCGGTTCGAGGGCGAGCATCGGTGAGCCGTGGGAAATATAGAGAGTCGGTAGCATGATTCACCTCGTGACTCGGATGAGCCATGTTCCTCCCTCGATCAATCGAAAACCAGTATATGTTTTTGAGGATACCTATCGACCCAGGCGTTAGGTCGCGGTCTCGCGCGCTACGCCGGTTGGGCTTTCCGCCCCGTAGCGCCGATCGTCGAGGATCGCCCGGTCACGCTCGAACGCCAGGGGCAGGCGTTCCCTGAGGAAGTCCACCCAGGTGCGGATCTTGGCGTCCAGGTAGCGCCTCGAGGAGTACAGCACGAACACCTCGCGGACATGCAGTCGATGGCCCGGCAGTAGCCGCAACAGGCTGCCTTCCTGTAGCGCGCGGGCGGCGACGAAGCCGGGCAGCAGGCAGACGCCGAGCCCGGCCGCGGCGGCGGCGCAGGCGGCCTCGGGAAGGTTGACCTTGAGCGCCTCGTCGAGATCGAGCAGCGTTTCGCCGCGTTCGCCGACGAAGGCCCAGCCCTGCGGGCAGGACGGCGCGGCCACGTTCAGGCAGCGATGCCGCAGCAGGTCCTCCGGCGTGCGTGGCACGCCATGCCGTGCCAGGTATTCCGGCGCGGCACAGACCACGCTGAACACCTGGCCGAGATCGCGGGCGACCAGGGTCGAGTCCGGCAAGGTTCGGCCGAGGGTGATCAGCACGTCCAGGCCTTCCTCGAGCAGGGCCGGGGTGCCCTGGGCCAGCGTGAGGTCGACGGAGACGTCCGGATGGCCGTCCAGGTAGTCCACCAGTAGCGGCATCAGGTGCTCGAGGCCCAGTTCGGTCACCGCGTGGAGGCGCAGGCGACCGCTGGCGTGGGACTGGCTGTCTTCGACGTCCGCCGCGGCGGCGGCGACCGTGCGTAGGATCTGCTTGCAATGCTCGTAGTAGCGCAGACCGCTTTCCGTCACCACGACGCTGCGCGTATTGCGTTGCAGCAGGCGCGCCGAGAGCGCCTGTTCGAGCCCGGCGACCTGGCGCGAAACGGTCGCCGGAGAGGTCCCCAGCGCCTGGGCGGCCTGGGTGAAGCTGCCGTGCTCCACCACGCGGACGAAGGTCCGGATACCTTGCAGCAGGTCCATTTCCAACTCCTTCGCCGGTCCGCGCCCGGCGCCGTCTCAGCCCGACGCCGGGTCGGACGTTGGGCTCCAGCCGCCGCCCAGCGCCTTGTAGAGGTTGACCAGGGTCAGCGACACCGCTTCGTCGCTGGCGACCTGCTGTTCCTGGTTGTCCAGCAGTTGCCGCTGGCTGTCGAGCACGCTGAGGAAGTCCACCGCGCCGGCGCGGTATTGCTCGCGGGCGCTCTGCAGGGCGCGGCGGTTCTGCGCCACGGCTTCGCCGAGGCGCTCCTGGCGGCGCTGGTTGGCGGCGTAGTCGTGCATCGCGTCGTCGACTTCCTGCCAGGCACGCAGCACGGTGCGCTGGTAGTCGATGGCGGCTTCCTGCTGCTGTGCCTCACGTAGCTCCAGGCGTCCGCGCAGGCGTCCGCCTTCGAAGATCGGCAGGCTGAACGCCGGGCCGATGGCGAACTGGCGATGGTCCCAGTCGCCCAGGCTGGACAGTTGCAGGGATTCGAAACCGAAGTTGCCGTTGAGCGTGATGCGCGGATAGAAGTCCGCCTTGGCCACGCCGATGCTGGCGGTAGCCGCGTGCAGGCGCGCTTCGGCACGGCGGATGTCGGGGCGGCGCTGGGCCAGTTCGGACGGCAGGCCGACCGGCACGCTGCCCGGCGGACGCGGAATCGCCCGCGCCGGGCCGAGTTCGGCGAGCAGGCTGCCGGGGCTGGCGCCGACCAGGTAGCCGAGGGCGTTGACCAGGTGCGCCTGGTTCTTTTCCACCTCGGGCAGGCGTGCCTCCATGCTGGCCACCTGGGCCAGCGCCTGGGCTACCTCGAGGTCGGTAGCGACGCCGTTGGCCAGGCGCGTGCGGGTGAGTTCCAGGCTGCGCCGTGCAGTCTCGAGGTTGTCGCGGATGATCGCCGCACGGTTCTGTTCGCCACGCAACTGGATATAGTCGCGCGCGGCTTCCGCCAGCACCGAGACCTGCACGTCGCGCAGTTCGTTCTCGCTGGCTTCCACCGTCGCGTCGGCGGCTTCCAGCTCGCGTCGCACGCGGCCCCAGAAGTCCAGCTCCCAGGAGGCGTCGAAGCCGGCCAGGGCGTGGTTGTAGTTGCCTTTGCCGGCCTTGCCGGAGGGATCGAACAGGCCGGCGCTGGTGGTCCGCTGGCGCTGGTAGGTGCCGCTGGCGTCCACCGAGGGCAGGGCGTCACCGCCGAGGCTGCGACGGATCGCGCGGCTCTGCTGCAGGCGCGCCGCGGCGCTGCGCAGGTCGAGGTTGGCACGCTGGACCCGTTGCAGCAGGGCGTTCAATTGCGCGTCGTCGAACAGCGTCCACCATTGGGCTGCGAGCGGCGCGGCGGCGAGGTGGCTGGGGTTGCCGGCAGCGGCCTGGAGCGACCATTCGCCGGGCGCAGGGCGGTCCGGGCGGGTGAAGTTGGGGCCGAGGCTGCAGGCGCCGAGCGCCAGGCTGGCAATAAGCAGGAGCGGAGTGCCTTTCATTGCTGGGCAACCTCGGCGGAGCGGGTGCCGGTCGCGGTGTCGATCCGTGCTTCCACCGACATGCCCACACGCAACTTGCCCGCCATGGCCTGGCGCGGCTCGAGAACGATCTTCACCGGGATCCGCTGGACCACCTTGGTGAAGTTGCCGGTGGCGTTGTCCGGGGCGATCGGCGCGAAGCTCAGGCCGGTGGCCGGTGCGATGCTGTCGACATGGCCGCGCAGAACCTTGCCGGGGAAGGTGTCGACGCGGATTTCCACGGCCTGTCCGGGAGAGACGTGGGTCAGTTGGGTTTCCTGGAAATTGCCGACCACGTAGGCCTGCTGCAGGGGCACCACTGCCAGCAGCGCGCTGCCCGGCGTGACATAGGCGCCGACGCGCAGTTGGCGGCGACCGACCTGGCCGTCGAAGGGGGCGCGGAGTTCGCAGTAGGAGAGGTCCAGGCGGGCCTGGTCGCGTCGCGCCTGCATGCGTTGCAGGTCGCCACGGGCCTGGCCGACGCGGGCTTCGAGGACGCTCACCTGCTTGCGCGTGGCATCCACCGCGGCCTGGCCCTCGGCCAGCCGGGCGCTGGCGGTATCGATCCGCGATTGCGCCTGCTGGGCGTTCTGCAGGCTGCCGGCGCCCTTGCTGGCGAGGGTCTGGTAGCGGCTTTGCTCGTGACGGGCGAAGACCAGCTCGGCCTGCTCGGCGCGGACCTTGGCCCGCGCCTGTTCGATCAGCGCCTGCTGGCGTTGCAGGTTGGCCTCGGCATTGGCCAGGTTGGCCTCGGCACCGAGCACGTCGGCTTCGGCGGCGGCCAGGGCGGTGCGGAAGTCGCGGTCGTCGAGGCGGGCGAGCAACTGGCCGGCCTTGACCGGCTGGTTGTCCTCAACCAGAACGTCCTGGACGAAGCCGGCGACTTTCGGCGCGACCAGGGTGAAATCGGCGTGCACATAGGCGTCGTCGGTGCTCTGCACGACCCGTGGGGCGAGCAGGTGGAACAGCAGGTAGACCAGTAGGGTCAGGACCAGCAGGGCGGCGAGCAGCAGGCTGCCCTTGCGCGAAGTGATGAACGACATACAGCGACCTTTCAGTGTGTGGGAGCGACCGGGCGGGGCGGGTAGGCCCGTTGCGGCAGGATCGGAATCAGGATCAGCAGGGCGCAGGCCAGGCCGGCCATCGCCAGCAGCACGTCGGCGTTGCCCAGCACCTGGGCCTGTTGGCGGGCCTGTTCGGCCAGGTGCTGCCAGTGCGCGCCGGAGTCGGCGCCCGGTTGCAGGCCGGCGATCTGTTGCAGGCGCAGTTCGACGGCCTGGGACGCATTGCCCAGGTGATCCACCAGGCGGTTGGAGTGGTAGTGCTCGCGGGCGGTGCCGAGGGCGCCGATCACCGCGGTGGCGACTACCCCGGAGAAGCCGCGGACGGTGTTGAACCAGGCCGAGGCGAAGGGTCCCTCGATGGGCGCGATGACGCTGGTGGAGAGCATCAGCAGCGGAATCACCGCCATCGGCTGGCCGACCACCAGTAACAGCATCGGCAGGTAGAAGTCCTCGCGCACCCAGTCCGCCGTCAGTTGGCTGAAGCTCAGGCAGGCACCGGCGCACAGGCACAGGCCGCAGGCCAGCACCCAGCGGCAGTCGACCCGCGGGATGTTGCAGAGGGCCGCCACCAGCGGCAGCGCGACGAGCTGCGGAAGGGCCACCAGCAACACCATGGGTACGCTCTGCAGGGGGCGGTAGCCGCGGATCTCGGCGAGGAATTCGGTCGGCACGCCCATGCTCGCGCCGAGCACCACCAGCACGCCGGCCAGGGTGATCAGGGCGAAGGTCAGGTTGCGGCGCTTCAGCAACTGCAGGCGGAAGAACGGCAGCGGGTGGCTCCATTCGTTGACCAGGAACAGCCCCAGCAGGAGGCTGCCGCTGCCCAGCAGCAGGCAGATCAGCGGCGACTCGAACCAGTCCAGGCGTTCGCCTTGCAGCAGACCGATCACCAGGGCGCAGATCGCCGGGAAGCCGGTGAGCAGGCCGATGCCGTCGAACTGGCGGAAGCGTTCCAGGCGCACCGGGTCCTGGGGGATGCCATGGGACACCGCGGCCATCGCCACCAGGCACAGTGGAATGACCTGCCAGAACACCCACTGCCAGCCGACGTATTCGAACCAGAACGCCGCCAGTGGCAGGCCCAGGTTGGGCCCGAAGGTCGCGGTGAGGGCATAGGCGCCCAGGCCATAGAGCTTTATCCCGGGTGGCAGGAAGCGTAGCGCCACGGTCATCAGCATCGGCGGCAGGCAGCCGGCCATCAGCCCTTGCAGGGTGCGCAGGACCAGCAGGCTCTCGAGGTTCGGCGCGAACGGACAGAGCAGGGCCAGCAGGGCGAAGCCGCCGATGGCGAAGAGCGTGAAGCGGCGCAGGGAAAAGGTCACCGAACACCAGGGCGCGAATGCCATGGCGGCGACCTGGGTGGCTTCGTAGAGCACGGTCAGCCAGGTGCCTTCGTCATGGCCAATGGCGAGTGCGCCGCGCACATCGGTCATGGCGATCTCGGTGACATGACCATTGAGACCGGCGGTGAGCGAGGCGAGCAGCACGCCGAGCAGGCCGACCACGATGCGCGCGCCGAAAGGCTGGGCGGCGGGGGCTGCGGTTGGCGTCGGCTGGCCGAGCGGGGTGGCGAGCGAAGTCATCGCGACCTCGCTACGGCGAGGGTGGGGAAACAAGGCATGGGCGGAAACTCTTCTGATTTCCGCCGCAGTCTAGGAGCGTCCCGGTAGTGTGAAAATTGAAATGATCGAAATGAATCAGTGCATTTTGTGCATCTGTTTCAGTTGGAGCCAAGCAGCGGATGGGGATCGCTCTGCACTTCCTCGCAAATCCGCTTGATCGTTTGCCGGAACCAGCGGTGCGCGGGATCGTTGTCGAAGCGTGGATGCCAGGCCTGGACCACCATCACGGTCTTCAACGGCACCGGGATGTCGAACTGGCGCAGGCCCAGGCCCAGTCGGTTGGCCCGCCACAGGGAATGCTCGGCGATCGGCAGCAGCAGGTCGGAGCCGGGCAGGGCGAAGATCGCCGAGTGGAAGGTCGGGCTGATCAGCTTGACGTCGCGCTTCAGGCCGAGTTCTCCCAGGGCCTGGTCCAGCGGTCCATGGTTGAGGCCACGACGCGAGACGGCGATATGCGGAAAAGCGACGAAGCGCTGCGGAGTGATCTCGCCGTCGAAGATCGGGTGCCCCTGGCGGGCCAGGCCGACGAAGCGGGTGGTGAGCAACTGCTGGGTCTTGACCTCGGGTTCCATCCAGGACGAGGCGCCGATGTAGAGGTCGATGCGGTTTTGCCGCAGTGCCTCGTCGTCGATGTCCGACTCCTGCACGAAGCGCAGGGTGCAGCGCGGCGCCTCCTCGGCGAAGATCTCCAGCAGGCGTATCGACAGACCGCCGACCAGGGTGTTGTTGGAACGCAGGGTGAAGCAGCGCTCCAGCTTGTCCAGTTGGATGGTCTCGCGAGTGTTGAACAGGTCGCGGGCCTGGTCCACCAGTTGCCGGACCTGCTCCTGCAGTTCCAGGGCACGGGGCGTGGGCACCAGCTTGCGGCCGGCGCGGACCATGATCGGGTCGCCTACCGCCTCGCGGATCCGTGACAGGGTACGGCTCATCGCCGGTGGGCTGAGGTGCATGCGGCGCGCGGCTCCGACCACGCTGCCCTCTTCGAGAAGAACGTTGAGGGCGACCAGGAGATTCAGATCGGGAAGATGCATGGAGTGGAAGTATAAGCACGCTGGCATGCGCAGGGTGCAGTCTTTCGTTCTCCCAGGCGTGCGTTCGCTGCATTGCTGGATTGCGTTCGCGGTGCCTTTACGCGCACCGGTGGCTGCCGAAGAATGCCGGTGCACGCTCTATCCGAGGATTTGCCGATGTTCCATACGCTCCTGGTCGCCATCGACGGCGGCCCGCAGACCCGTCGCATTGCCGAGCTGGCGCGGCAGGCCGCCGCGCCGGGCGCGCGGGTCCACCTGCTGTGCGCGGTGGACGCCGGCTATGCGTTGCCGGGCCGGCCGACGCTGCTCGACTATCCCCCCGCCGCGCACGAGTGCGAAGAGGCCCGGCAGGTGCTCGACGAGGCTTGTGCGCTGCTAGCCGGGTGCGAGCTGGAGGTACGGGCCGAGCTGCGTGCCGGCGACCCGGTGCAGGTGATCCTGGGCGAGGCGCGGCGCCTGGGCTGCGAGCTGATCGTCATCGGCCATCGGCACCTGGGACGGCTGGAGCGCCTGCTCGATCCTTCGGTCGGCGACCGGGTGATCCGCGAGGCGCCGTGTCCGGTGCTGGTGGAAGTGCGCGAGGGAGATGCGCAGGGGAGTTGACCTGCCGGCCGATTGTCGCCACCTTGCGGTTTTTCCCACGAATGCGGAGGACAGGATGCAGGCGGATTTTTGGCACGCCCGCTGGGCGAACAACCAGATCGGCTTCCACCTGGACGAGATCAATCCCTACCTGATGCGCCACCTGTCGCGGCTGCGACTGCAAGCGGGCGAACAGATCCTGGTGCCGTTGTGCGGCAAGACCCTGGACCTGGCCTGGCTGGCCGCCCAGGGACTGGAGGTGCTGGGGGTGGAGCTTTCGGAAAAGGCCGTGAGCGACTTCTTCGAGGAGCACGACCTGCGCCCCGAGATCGATCAACTGGATGGTTTCCGCCGCTACCGGGTCGCCGGCATCACCCTGCTGCAGGGTGATTTCTTCGCCTTGCAGGCAGAGCACCTGGCGCAGTGCAGGGCGTTCTACGACCGCGCCGCGCTGATCGCCCTGCCGCCGGAGATGCGCGAGCGCTATGCCGGGCATCTCCAGGCGGTCCTGCCGACGCGCAGCCTCGGCTTGCTGGTCACCATCGACTACCCGCAGGCGGAGATGGCCGGTCCGCCGTTCGCCGTGCCCGACGAGGAGGTGCGTGGCTACTACGCTGGCGGTTGGCGGATCGAGGAACTGGAGCGCGGCGACGTGCTCGGCGTCAACTGGAAATTCCTCGAGCGCGGGGTGTCCTGGCTGGACGAGGCCGTCTACCTGCTGGAGAGAGGCTGAAACGGGGCGCCGCGCGGCGCCCCGTCCATTTTCAGCGGAGTTCGTCGACCAGCACCGCAAGGGTGCTCAGGACGTCCTGGCCGAGCCGCTTGGAGCGGGCGCCGGACCAGCCGGTCCCGGGCTCCGGGTTGTCGTCGTGGTCCTTGAACGGCATCTCGATGGTGAACGCCAGGCAGTCGTAGGTCTGCCCGACGAAGTTGCAGGCCAGCGCCAGGTTGGCCTGGCCCGGCGCACTGCGTGGGTAGCCATGGCGGATCTGGAATTCGCCGCGCGCCATCAGTTCCTCGCGGAAGCGTTGCTCGAGTCGTTCCAGGCGGGGCGTATAGCCCGGGTTGCCCTCGCAGCCGGCGGCGAATACGTGGGGGATTTCCTCGTCGCCGTGGATGTCGAGGAACAGGTCGACGCCATGGCGCTTCATCTCCTGCTGGACGAACCAGACTTCCGGGCTGCGCTCGGCGCTCGGCTCCAGCCAGGCCCGGTTGAGATCCTGGCCGGCGGCGTTGGTGCGCAGGTTGCCGTGGAACGCGCCGTCCGGGTTCATGTTCGGCACCAGGTACAGGTCGGCCTTTTCCAGCAGGCGCTGCATTTCCGTGTCGTCCGGCCGCTGCAGGCGCTCGATCAGGCCTTCCATGAACCATTCGGCCATGTGCTCGCCGGGATGCTGCTGGGCGATGACCCACAGCTTCAGGTGGCTGTCGGGATGGCGCCTGACCCGCAGCAATTCGATGTCGCGGCCTTGTACGCTGGTGCCGACGGCGAGCCGTTCGACGCCCTCGATGCCGAGCGCACGTTCGACCAGGCGGGTATGCCGTTCGCGGCTGTAGGGCTCGAAGTAGGCGAAGCGGACTTCGCTTTCCTCCGGTTCCAGCTGGAAATGCAGGCCGTCGGCGTCGTATTGCGTCGGTACGCGGAACCAGCGTTCGCCATCGTACGAGGCGACTGCCTGGTAGCCGCTCCAGGCATGGCTGTAGGCCGACTGGCCGGCGTTGACCAGGGTGAAGCGGTGCTCGGTGGCGGCAGCCATGCCCTCGACCTTGAAGTGGAACCACTGGAAATGCTGGCTGGCCAGGTCGGGACGGATCGCCAGGCGGATCCGGCGGGGATCGCTGGCATCGATGACCTGGATGTTGCCGCTGTCGAAATCGGCGCGGATCTGCATGGGAACCTCATCGGGCGAAATCACGGACCCGCATGTTCCGGGGCTGGCTCGCGGCTGTCAAAGCGACCATGGATAGGTGGCTTTCCCGGGCATAAAAAAAGGGCGACCGATGGTCGCCCTGTCCCAAGTGTGAAAGCGGATCAGCGTGCGCTGGCGCGCAGCGCTTCGATACGATCTTCCAGCGGCGGGTGGCTCATCAGCAGGCCGGCCAGGCCGTGCTTGAGGCCGCCATTGATGCCGAAGGCGTTCAGGGTGTCGGGCATCTGCACCGGCACGCCCTGTTCCGAACGCAGGCGTTGCAGCGCGGCGATCATCGCGCCGGTGCCGGCCAGGTGGGCGCCGGCGGCGTCGGCGCGGAACTCGCGGCGGCGCGAGAACCACATGACGATGATGCTGGCGAGGATGCCGAGCACCAGTTCGGCGAAGATGGTCGCGACGAAGTAGCCGATGCCCGGGCCGTCCTCGTTCTTCAGGATGGCCTTGTCGACGAAGTTGCCGAAGATCCGCGCGAAGAACATCACGAAGGTGTTCACCACGCCCTGGATCAATGCCAGGGTGACCATGTCGCCGTTGGCGACGTGACCGATCTCGTGGGCGAGGACGGCTTTCACCTCATCGGGCGAGAAACGTTCGAGCAGGCCCTGGCTGACCGCGACCAGCGCGTCGTTCTTGTTCCAGCCGGTGGCGAAGGCGTTGGCCTCGTAGGCGGGGAAGATGCCGACCTCCGGCATCTTGATGCCGGCTTCGCGGGACAGCTCTTCGACGGTTTGCAGCAGCCACTGTTCGTGACGGGTGCGCGGCTGGCTGATGACTTCGGTACCGGTGCTCATCTTCGCCATCCACTTGGAGATGAACAGCGAGACCAGCGAACCGGCGAAACCGAACACGGCGCAGAAGACCAGCAGGCTGCCGTAATTCTGGCCGGTGAAGCGGTCCACCCCGAGCAGTTTCAGGGTGATGCTGGCAATCACCAGGACTGCCAGGTTGGTGGCCAGGAACAACAGGATGCGCATCATGGTGTAAAGCTTCTCCTCACGGCTGAAGGCACGGAGCGCGGTTCGCAGGCCGCCGGGGCGGGCGAACGGGCTCCTGATAATCATGCGGGGTTATATAAGGGGCGGTCCATGGCGATTCAATCGAGGGACTATTTCAAACTGTGTCGCCTTGCGCGCCCAGGTTGCCCTCGAACAGCAGGCGGGTCAGCCCGGCCAGGCGTTCGCCGTCGCCCTGCGCCAGCGCCTGGCGCAACTGGTTGGCCAGGCTGGCCTGTTCGCGGCGCACGCTGGCCGGCGCCTCGGCCAGCGCCGCCGCGGCCCGGGGGACGATACGGGTAAGTCTTAGGAAGGCCTTTTCGCTGAGCACCGCCTGGTCGAGAGCCTCGTAATGAATGGTGTTGGCGAAGCGCAGGTAGCCTTCCTCGGCGAGCCAGAGCAACGCGCCCAGACAACTTTGGTGACGTTTGCTCGGCAGGCCGAACTCGTCCGGCGCCTCGCGGCCGATCAGGTCTTCGACGTAGAGCGCGGTCTTGCGCGGAAACGCCTGGTAGAGAAGCAGGAGGCCGCCAGCGGCGTCCTTGTGGAAGTCGTCGATCTGCAGGTCCATGGATGGGTCGCCGGGCAGGGCGGCGCCAGCGGCGCCGCGGGAGCGGGGGGGTTACTGCTGGTAGCCCTTGAGGAAGCTGCCGATGCGCAGGATCGCCTGCTCCAGGTCGTCGACGCGGGGCAGGGTGACCACCCGGAAGTGGTCGGGCCACGGCCAGTTGAAGGCGGTGCCCTGGACGATCAGCAGTTTTTCCGAGAGCAGCAGGTCGAGGACGAACTTTTCGTCGTTGTGGATCGGGCAGACCTTCGGATCGATCCGCGGGAAGGCGTACAGCGCGCCCATCGGCTTCACGCAGCTGACGCCGGGGATGTCGTTGAGCAGTTCCCAGGCGCGGTTGCGCTGCTCCAGCAGGCGCCCCGGCGGCAGGACCAGATCGTTGATGCTCTGGTAGCCGCCCAGGGCGGTCTGGATCGCGTGCTGCGCCGGGACGTTGGCGCACAGGCGCATGTTGGCGAGGATGTCGAGACCTTCGATATAGCTCTGTGCCCGCTGCTTGGGCCCGGAGATCGCCACCCAGCCGGAGCGGAAGCCGGCCACCCGGTAGGATTTGGACAGGCCGTTGAAGGTCAGGCAGAGCACGTCCGGCGCCAGCGAGGCGGTGGAGACGTGGACGGCGCCGTCGTAGAGGATCTTGTCGTAGATCTCGTCGGAGAACAGCACCAGGTTGTGCTGGCGGGCCAGTTCGACCATGCCTTCCAGCACTTCCCTGGAATACACCGCGCCGGTGGGGTTGTTCGGGTTGATGATCACCATCGCCCTGGTATTCGGCGTGATCTTCGCCTTGATGTCTTCCAGGTCCGGCCACCAGTTGGCCTGCTCGTCGCACAGGTAGTGCACCGGCTTGCCGCCGGCGAGGCTGACGGCGGCGGTCCACAGCGGGTAGTCGGGAGCGGGGATCAGCACCTCGTCGCCGTTGTTCAGCAGCGCCTGCATGGACATCACGATCAGTTCCGACACGCCGTTGCCGAGGTAGATGTCCTCGATGCCGACGCCTTCCACCTGCTTCTGCTGGTAATACTGCATCACTGCCTTGCGCGCGCTGAACAGGCCCTTGGAGTCGCTGTAGCCCTGGGCGGTCGGCAGGTTGCGGATGACGTCCTGGAGAATTTCCTCGGGAGCTTCGAAACCGAACGGCGCCGGGTTGCCGATATTCAGCTTGAGGATGCGGTGACCCTCTTCCTCTAGGCGTTTGGCGTGCTTGAGCACCGGCCCGCGAATGTCATAGCAGACGTTGGCGAGCTTGTTCGATTTGCTGACCTGCATGATGTGTCGAGTCCCGAAGTGAGCGAACACCGTGGAACAGGCTGCGAAAAGCCCGCTGGATCGCGGCTTGGCAGGCTGTAACGCGGATGACAGACTGGCGTCTATAAGGAGCACGCATGATACGTGCGGCCCGTCCCCCGGAAAAGGGAGCGCCGGGCATTTTTCAGATCGCGAGGTAGAGCCGATGAGCAAGATCGACAAACCCCTGGACTCCTGGCGCGAGGAGTTGACCGAAGAGCAGTTCCACATCTGTCGCCTGGGCGGTACCGAACGCGCCTTCAGTGGCGAATACCACGCCACCAAGACCCCCGGGATCTATCATTGCACCTGCTGCGGCACGGCGTTGTTCGACTCCGACGCCAAGTACGACTCCGGCAGCGGTTGGCCGAGCTATTTCCAGCCGGTGGACGCCGAGGCGGTCCGCGAACTGGACGACTTCAGCCACGGCATGCATCGCATCGAAGTCCGCTGCGGTCGCTGCGATGCCCACCTGGGGCACGTCTTCCCGGATGGCCCCCGGCCCACCGGGTTGCGTTACTGCATCAACTCGGCCTCGCTGAAGCTGGTGCCGCGGGAGAGCTAGAGAGCGACGACCCGTCTTTGGTTCGGGTCGTTTTTCATTCAATCAATTTGTGTGCAATTGAATTGCGAGCTACTTTGTTTCGAGACCCACCCTCAACAAGGAAGACAAGCCATGAGCGATTCGCTGCTGAGCATTCCCTGCACCACCATCAAGGGCGAACAGAAGACCCTGGCCGACTTCGGCGGCAAGGCGCTGCTGGTGGTGAACACCGCCAGCAAGTGCGGCTTCACCCCGCAGTACCAGGGGCTGGAGGCCTTATGGGAAAAATACCGTGAGCGCGGACTGGTGGTGCTCGGGTTCCCCTGCAACCAGTTCGGCAAGCAGGAACCGGGCGACGAGGGCGAGATTTCGCAGTTCTGCGAACTGAACTACGGGGTGAGCTTCCCGCTGTTCAGGAAGATCGAGGTCAACGGCGCCGGCGCCCACCCGTTGTTCGTCAGCCTGAAGAAGCGCGCGCCGGGCCTGCTCGGCAGCCAGGGCATCAAGTGGAACTTCACCAAGTTCCTGATCGGCCGCGATGGCCAGGTGGTGAAGCGCTATGCGCCGACCACCAAGCCGGAGGAGCTGAGCTCGGCGATCGAGGCGCTGCTTGAATGAGCACCCGGGGAAAAGTCGCCAGGCCGGATGGCGTCGAAGAATCGCTGCTGCTCGACAACCAGCTGTGTTTCAAGCTGTACGCCGCCTCGCGCGCGGTGATCCGCGGCTATCGGCCGCTGCTCGAACAGATCGGCCTGACCTACCCGCAGTACCTGGTCATGCTGGTGCTCTGGGAGTGGCATGCGAGCCCGCCGGAGCAGCCGACGGTGAAGGCCCTGGGCGACCGCCTGCTGCTCGACTCCGGAACCCTGACGCCCTTGCTCAAGCGTCTCGAACAGCTCGGCCTGGTGGATCGCCGTCGCGCCAGTCACGATGAGCGGGAAGTGCACCTGACGCTGACGGTGCCGGGGATCACCTTGCGCGAACGGGTCATTCCGCTGCGCCAGCAGCTGATCTGCAGCACCGGTTTCGACCTCAACGAGATGTTCGACCTGCACCAGCGCCTGGGCGGATTGCTGTCGCGCTTCCGTCTGGTGGTAGGAGGCTAGCCGTCGTCGCGAGACCGGCTAGTCGCTCGCGGTGAGCGGGCACCAACGGTCGAGGATGGCTTTCAGTTCATCGCGGTGGAAAGGCTTGGCCAGGTAGTCGTCCATGCCGGCGGCACGACAACGTTCGCGCTCGTCCGGCAGGGCGTTGGCGGTCAGCGCGATGATCGGCAGGCCGCCCCAGCGTCCGCTGTCGCGGATCTGCCGGGTCGCTTCGTAGCCGTCCATCACCGGCATGTTGCAGTCCATCAGGACCAGGTCGATGGGATGCTCCTCCAGCATCTTCAGGGCATTCAGCCCGTGTTCGGCGATCCATACCTGGCAGCCGAGCTTGTGCAGCAGGCCCTTGGCGACCAACTGGTTGACCGGGTTGTCCTCCACCAGCAGGACCCGGGTGTTGCGCTGTTCTCCCGTGGTGTCCGAGGCGCTCGACGGGGCTATGGCAGTGTGTTCGAGCACGTGTTTCAGGGCCTGGTACAACTGGTTGCGACTCAGCGGCCTGGCCAGTTGGCGCAGCGGCGACAGGCGGCGGGCCAGCTCCGGTTCGAGGAAACTGCCGTAGGCGGTGACCAGCAGGATCGGCGTACCGATGCTCGGACGCAGTCCCATCAGGCAGTCCGGGCAATCCGATATCAGTACGTCGAGCGAGTGGCCGAGCAGGCTGTCGTCGGTCTCCAGACGCTTGTACTCCAGGCCCCAGCGCGGCAGCCAGGTTTGCAGCAGCTGCGCCAGCCCGCTGTTGGCCGAGCATTGCGCGATCACCCGGCCGCGCAGCGGCAGCGCCTGCAGCGGAGGGCTGACCGGCGCCAGCGGCAGGCCGACGCTGAACAGGCTGCCCAGGCCGACCGTCGACTCCACCGTCAGCTCGCCCTGCATGGCCTCGCACAGCTTGCGCGTGAGGGCCAGGCCGAGGCCTGTGCCGCCGTATTGGCGGGTGATACCCGCGTCGGCCTGGGTGAACGGTTGGAAGATGCGATCCAGCGCCTCCTGGGCGATACCGATGCCGGTGTCGCGCACACTGATGCGCACACCCTCGGCGGTGGCTTCCACGCGAACGTCGACCCGCCCCAGGCGGGTGAACTTCAGCGCGTTGGACAGCAGGTTGCTGACGACCTGGCGAATCCGCGTCGGGTCGCCGGAAACCTGGGCGGGCAGGGCGGGGTCGACCAGGCAGGTCAGCTCCACGCCGGCCGCGGCGTTCTGCGAGAGGAGGCTGGCGGTGTCTTCCACCAGGACGCCCAGGTCGAACGGGATCTGTTCCAGGACCAGTTGCCCGGCCTCGAACTTGGAGAGGTCGAGCACGTCGTTGAGCAATTCCACCAGCACCTTGCCGGAGTCGTGGGCGATCGACAGCTGCTGGCGCTGTTCCGGGGTGAGCGGGCCGTCGAGGCTCAGCGAGAGCATGCCGAGCAGGCCGTTCAGCGGCGTGCGGATCTCGTGGCTCATGTTGGCCAGGAAGCTGGCGCGGGCCTGGGCCATATCGAGAGCGGTCTGGCGGGCTTCTTCGAGTTCCTGGTTGGATAGCGTCAGGCGCGCGTTGGCGGCCTTCAGCTCGGCGGTACGGGCGGCGACGATGCTTTCCAGCTCCTCCAGGTACTGGGTCAGGCGGTTCTCCGCCTCCCGGCGCTGTTCGATCTCTACCGAGATGCGCCCGAGCTGGCGGTTGATGACTTCCACCAGCACGCCGATCTCGTCGCGTTCGTGGCCCTTGGGGCAGGGCAGGCGCATGCGTGCCGGCGAGCGTGGATCGTGTCCGCTGAGGGCCTGGATCAGGCTGACCAGGGGCTTGGTCAGCAGGGTATAGAAGAGCACCAGCAGGATCAGCGACAGCAGCAGGCTGCGCACGAAGCCGGAGAGCAGGGTGATGCCGGCGCGACGGAGGAAGTCGTTGCCGAACACGAAGGTGTCGATTTCCAGGTGCAGTACGCCGAGGGCCTCGCCCGGCGCATGGTCGACATGCAACGGGTCCTCGTAGACCCGCTTGTGGCCGAAGAGGAAGTCGCTGAGCGGCCGCAGGCGGCTTTCGGCGGGTTCGCGCGAGGCGCTGGCCAGCGGCAGGCCGGAGGTGTCGATGATTTCCGCGCGGACCACGGCGGGCGAGCGCAGCAGGCCGAGGACCAGCTCCTGGGCCAGCTCCGCATCGATGTTGTAGGCGATTCGCGCGGCGGGGTTGTGGCTGACGTCCAGCAGCGCGCGCACTTCGCGATTGATGGATGCGTCCTGGCTGGCATAATCGACGCCAACCTGAATCAGGCTGAGCAGGGTTCCCAGGATAAAGGCCACCAGCACGGTGAGGCTGGCCTGTTTGAACGACAGGCGATGGGTCAGCGCTATATCCATGGGGGCGGGGATCAGCCTTGGCGAGGTTCTGCCGCCTAGCATAGCCCATCCCGACCGTCTGTCGGGGTTCCTGGGCGCAACCGATGATCGATCCGTGACGTCAGTCCGATCCGAGGAGAACAGAGTGGATTCCCGATTGAGCGATTTTCTTGCCCGCGCCGAAAGCGTGCTCGCGCGCCTGGAGCCGCTGCTGCCGGCCGTACGCGAAGCCGTCGACTGGGAGCGCAGCCTGGCGGCGCGCTGGCACCGCGACGGCCGTAGCGGCTACCTGCAGCCGCTGGAGGTCAGCCTCGACCTGCGCCTGGCCGACCTGCTGGGCGTAGAGCGGCAGCGCGAGCAACTGGAACGCAACACCCGCCAGTTCGTCGCCGGCCAGCCGGCCAACCACGCCTTGCTCTGGGGGGCCCGCGGGACCGGCAAGTCCTCCCTGGTTCGTGCGCTGCTGGCCGAGCTGGCCGGCGCCGGGCTGCGCCTGATCGAGATCGAGCGCGACCACCTGGCCGACCTGCCGCGCGTGGTCGAGCAACTGCAAGGCCTGCCACAGCGCTTCGTGCTGTTCTGCGACGACCTCTCGTTCGATGCCGGGGAAGGCGACTACCGGGTACTCAAGAGCGTGCTCGACGGCTCGCTGGAACAGGCGCCGGAGAATGTGCTGCTCTACGCCACCTCCAACCGCCGGCACCTGGTTTCGGAGAAGCAGAGCGACAACGAGAACTGGAAGATGGTGGACGGCGAGCTGCATCCCAACGAAGCGGTGGAGGACAAGATCGCCTTGTCCGACCGTTTCGGCCTGTGGCTGTCGTTCTATCCCTTCACCCAGGAGCATTTCCTCAGCGTGGTTCGCCACTGGGTGGACGTGCTCGCGGAGAAGGCCGGGCTGGCCTGGAGCTGGAGCGAGGAACTGGAGAAGGAAGCGATCCGCTGGGCGCTTGGCCGCGGCAACCGCAACGGCCGTTGCGCCTATCAGTTCTCCCGCTACTGGGTGGGCAAGCAACTGCTGGAGCGCCAGGCATGATCGATCTGCAGCAATCTGGCGCCGGGCTGGCCGGCTACGCCCTGCTGGCGGCGCAGGCCGAGGCGCTGTTCGCCGACGAGCGCGATTTCATCGCCAACGCCGCGCAGTTCTCCGCCTTTCTCTTCCATGAGCTGGGCGACCTGAACTGGGCCGGCTTCTATCTGAACCGCACCGAGGAACTGGTCCTGGGACCGTTCCAGGGCAAGGTCGCCTGCGTCCGCATCCCCTTCTCCAAGGGCGTCTGCGGCGCCGCGGCGCGTACCCGGCTGACCCAGCGGGTCGACGACGTCCACGCGTTTCCCGGCCACATCGCCTGCGACAGCGCTTCCAGCAGCGAACTGGTGGTGCCTCTGCTCAAGGACGGCCGCCTGGTCGCTGTGCTCGATCTGGACAGCCCGAGCGTGGGACGCTTCAGCGCCGAGGACCAGGCCGGGATCGAAGGCCTGGTGGAGATATTCCTGCGCCTGACGGACTGCTGAGCGACGCGTTCAGGCTTTCGCTGCGAGCTTGTCGAGGGTCCGTCGTTCCCCCGGCAGCAGCGCTTGCATCGCCGGGCGTTCGAGCATCCGCGCGAAATGCGCGGCGAGGGCCGGCCAGCGTTGCTCGTCCAGGTTTTCGCCGGCGTGACGCAGGTTGACCAACTGGCTGGCGATCGCCAGGTCGGCGAGGGTCAGTCGCTCGCCGACGAAGAAGGCCCGGCCGTCGAGATGGTTTTCCAGGTAATCGAAGTGCGCTGGCAGCTTTTCCTCCAGCGCGCGACGCACGTCGTTTTCCTCGCAGGCCTGGCCCATCGCCGGCTTGAGTATCCGGTTGCGGAAGATCGTCAGCGTGGCCAGGGGAGCGATCTCGTAGTCGGCGTATTTTTCCAGCCAGCGCACCGCTGCGCGGCCGGCGGGGGCGTCGCCCTGGAGATTCGGCGGTTCGGGATAGCGTTCTTCCAGGTACTGGCAGATCACGCTGGAGTCGGCGAGGGCCAGGTCGCCGTCGCGCAACGCCGGGATGCGGCCCAGCGGACTGATCTCGCGATACCAGGCCGGCTGGCCGAACGGGGCGATCGCTTCCAACTGGTAGTCGAGGCCCTTTTCGGCCAGGAGCAGGCGGACCTTGCGGACGAACGGAGACAGCGGGGCTCCGTAGAGTGTCAGGCTCATAACGATTTCCTCGGTCGATATGAGCCTGGGTTATAGCACGGCTGCCGTAGGCAGGCCGGAATCAGTCGTAGACGTTCTTCTTCTTCCACAGGTCGTCTGCATCGAGGGCCTTCAATCCCTCGTTGAGTTCGCTGGGCTCCTCGCTCGCCGGCTGGCTGTTGTTCAGCACCATCGCGTTGGCGCGGGCCAGCTGCGCTTCCATCTGCTGCAGCTCCGCCTGGTAGCGCGCCAGCTCGGGCTGCTTGCGCAGGTACTGGGCGCCGCGTTCGAAGGCCAGGCGCGCCTGGCGCGGTTCGTTCTGCTGCAGGGCCTGCTGGCCGAGATTGCCGAAGAACTCGATATGCAGGCGCACCAGGAGGTGGCGAATCTCCTTGACCCAGATCTGCGCCTCGCTGCGCGGCAGGTGGCCGTCCTGGGTGAAACGGGTGAGCTGGGCATGCAGGGCTTCGAAGAGGAAGCGGACTTCCTTGGCCTTGTCCTCGGTCAGGATCGCCTGGGGCGGATTGCGCACCGGGATCGACTCGCCCTTGGCGACCAGCGCGCGCAACTCTTCTATACGAGCCTTGAGCCCGGCATCGGCTTTCTTCTCCAGCGCCAGTTGCTGCTCGCTGAGGCTGAGCTCGATCTGGCTCATCAACAGCTTCAGAGACGGGCTGACGAACTGGCCGGGAAGGCTCTCGGAAATCTGCGCGCAGCGCCGGACCCGGTCGTTGAGTTCGGCTTTCAGGCGCGCTTTCTCCAGCTTGCTGTTTTCCACCACGTGGTTGATATAGCCAATGGCGATTAGGAGGGCGATCCCGCCGATGATGAGGGCGGTAATGAGGAGTGGCGACACCTTGGGACTCCGCTGTAAGAATTTTCTCAGTCTAATGTCTTGGTGCTACCACTGATAGCAGCAGCTCATTATTTGCACAGAAGTCTTTGATTTAAAAAAATTTTCTCAGAAGGGTTGACGCCTCCCCGGACGCTCCATAAAATGCGCGCCACTTCCAGCGTGAAGCCAAACGCGAAACACTGGAAGCCGGAAAGATCTGTTGTAAGTTCCGGGCCGCGTCCCCTTCGTCTAGTGGCCTAGGACACCGCCCTTTCACGGCGGTAACAGGGGTTCGAGTCCCCTAGGGGACGCCATTGCGGGAATAGCTCAGTTGGTAGAGCACGACCTTGCCAAGGTCGGGGTCGCGAGTTCGAGTCTCGTTTCCCGCTCCAAATTCTACAACCTGGCTTCGGCGGGGTTGGTGAAAGTTAGGCGTCAAAGGTTCGGTTTCGGCCGAACGGGCAACAAGTTGTAACGCGGGAATAGCTCAGTTGGTAGAGCACGACCTTGCCAAGGTCGGGGTCGCGAGTTCGAGTCTCGTTTCCCGCTCCAAACATGATCCAGGTTTCGGCCTGGGTCGAAGAGAAAAGGGCCTTCGGGCCCTTTTTTCGTTTCTGCGATCCGCACCGCCCTGGTGCTTTTCCCGATTCCCCCCATGTTCCCCTCGGCAGGCCGCTGTCCCGCCGCATCTGCTCGCTCGATCGTCGAGACGAAAAAGGCCACTCGTGGAGTGGCCTTCTCTGGTGGAGCGACGGCGGCGATCAGGGCAGCGCTTTGAGCACCGTCAGCAGGCTGGTGAGGTTGTCGGCCACGCCCAGCTGGCCGATCTTCTCGGTGGCGCCGCCGGCGGCGCTGGTATCCAGACTGTAGATCTGCATCACGCCCATGTTGGAAGCGGCCAGGGCCAGGGCGTTCTGCTGTTGCTGGG
>NZ_KV800314.1:364339-364750 GCF_001810205.1 Pseudomonas sp. HMSC076A11
ACGTTGGACTGGGTGACGGCATCGGTGATCTGGTTGTTTACTGCGGTTGGGAAGCTCATGGTGATTCTCCTGAATCATTGCGAAGGATGTACGGCGATTGCTTGGACCCGGCGGGTCAGGCTCAGGTGAAGGATTTCAGTACGGTCAGCAGGCTGGTGAGGTTGTCGGCCACGCCCAACTGGCCGACTTTCTCGGTGGCTCCGGCATCGGCGGCGGTGTCGAGGCTGTAGATTTGCATCACGCCCATGTTGGAGGCGGCCAGGGCCAGGGCGTTCTGCTGTTGCTGGGCAGCTACCGAATTCTCGAACAGGATGCCGGTGGAGTGGGCCATGGTCTGGAAGATCGAGCCCAGCGCCATGGCCGGGGCTTCACCGATCACCTTGACGTTGGACTGGGTGACGGCATCGGTGA
>NZ_KV800314.1:364850-419654 GCF_001810205.1 Pseudomonas sp. HMSC076A11
CGGCCAGGGCCAGGGCGTTCTGCTGTTGCTGGGCGCTCACCGCGTTCTCGAAGAGAATCCCGGTGGAGTGGGCCATGGTCTGGTAGATGGTGCCCAGCGCCATGGCTGGCGCCTCACCGACGACCTTGACGTTGGACTGGGTGACGGCATCGGTGATCTGGTCGTTGACTGCGGTCGGAAAACTCATAATGTGACTCCCTGTGAGTGAACGGCACGGCTCATGTCGTGCTGTCTTGATGAACGCTCCAGCCAGGGAGTTGTGAATCCGTCGGCGCCAGGCCTGGCGGGCGGCGAAAATGCAAGCGCCCCGCGAGGCGGGGCGCTTGTCGGTGCGGTCTCATGCGGCGGGCGGGTCGGGCTTGTCCGGCGGCGGTGCGGACGTGTTGTGGTTGCTCTGGTTGAAGATGGCGATAGCGTTCTCCAGTTGCTGCTTGAGCGAGCCGAAGTTCTGCTCGAAGCACAGGCGTACCTCGCTCTTCACTAGGTTGGCCAGGCGGTCGGCAATCTGCGACATCACCAACTGGTTGGCGCTTGCCTGGCCGCTCTGCAGGTGGCCGGGACGCAGTTCGGCCAGGCTGCCGGCGGCATTGACCGCCTCAAGAATCGCCTGCTCGCCGCTGTCCTGGGCGCGGAGGGCCTGGGTCGAGGCCTGCTGGACGTTCTGCAGGATCTGGCGGATGGAGCCTTCGGAACGCTGCCGGCCGTTCTCGATCACCTGTTCGGCCTGCTGTCGCGCGTGCACGGCCGGATCGCTGCTGGCGTCGTTGCCGAGGCCGAGCTGGAACTGTCTCAACTGCTCGTGTTCTTCGCTGGTGAGGGGGCGTTTCAGCCAGCGTTGCGCCAGCTGGACCAGATTCCTTCCCAATTCTTCCGAGATCGACATGCGCGGACTCCTCTGCGATAGACGCGCGGTGCGCGGGGTGTCGTGGCGAGGCTTCAGTACTGCTGCGTGCCGTCCGCCGAGGGGGCCTGCGCGCTGCCGCCGGTATCGCCGGGGTAGGCGGCGGCAGCGGCCTGCAGGGTGCTGTAGGCGGTGCTCAACTGCACCGCCAACTGTCCAAGGCTGGCCGGGTCGTCCACGCTGTCTCCCTGGAGCCAGCCTTGCAGGCATTCGGTGAGGAGTGCCTTGACCTGGGTGACGAGGGTTTCGAGTTCTTCCTTCATGACGCTTCTCCTGGGGTGGGTGCTCATCCGAGCAGTTTCAGCACGGCCAAGAGCTTGGCCGCATCGCTGTCCGATATTTCCAGCAGGCGCTTTCCGCTCGCCGGCCTGCTGGGGGGCGGTTGGTCCCGTGTCTCCTCGCTGGCGTCCGGCGAACGCTGCGCCGGGCGGTCCGCGGCGGCGAGCGCGCGGCGTCTGATGTAGCGTGCGTAGGCGCTCATCGGTCGCTCCTCAACTGCTGCGGGTGGAGATGCGCACGACCGAGGCGGGGGCGGCGAACCCTTCGAAGCGCTGCAGCTCTCGGTCCCGATGGGGCGCGCCGGCCAGGTCGACGGCGCCGATGGTTTCCTCCCAGTAGGCGCTGCCCAGTTGCACCAGCAGGCGTTGGGCATTCTCCAGCGAAGCGACCGGTACCCGGCCGTGGCGGTCCGCGGCGGCATAGTTGAGCAGGAGCGCCATGCGGATCGCTTCGTCCTGTACGTTGGAGTGCTCGACACCCTGGCCGTCGGCGCCCAGCAGATAGGAGCGCCAGTTGAGGACCTGGGCGAAGAGGCGCCGGTAGGCTTCGAACTGGAAGTAGCGATCCTCCTCGGAGCGGTAGAGCGCGCACTGACTTACGAAGAACTGTTCCAGCGCGGGTTTCGCCCAGCCGGGTGTACCCGGGAGGTGTTCGCCCAGTTCGTCGAAGCCGCTCTGGCTTTCCGCCAGGGCATGGACGTACTGCATCTGTTGTGGGTCCAGGCGCTGTTCGCCCTGGTAGGCGATGGCCAGGCTGAGTTCCTTGAGCTGGTCGGTGCCGACGTATCCGTCGAGATGGCGCAGGCCACGGTTCAGGCGGTATTCCTGCAGCGAGTCGAAGAGGCCGGAGGCGCCGGTAATGAAATTGCTTCCCAGGTTGGTGTCGAAGCACAGCTCGGGGAACTTGCTGGCCAGATAGTTGCGGTAGTAGTAGGCATGGCCGATGCGCAGGCTGAACAGATCGCTCTCCAGCAGGCGGCGGTAGTAGCTGTTGCCGTCGGCGTCGCGGCTGGCCAGCGCCTGGCAGAGGTTCACGACGTTGGTGCGGGCGTAGTAGGCGACCAGGGCCTGGGTAGTCCCGCTGGTGATGTCGAAGCGGCGTAGCCGCAGGCCGGAGGAGGTCAGGCTGTTGCCGAAAAACAGTTCGTCGAAAAGGCCGGCGAGGGCGCTGGGAGCCTTGTCACGGTCCTGCAGGTTCTCCCGTTCGCGTAGCCGCGCCTTGCCCTGGCCGATGGTGTTGCCATAGCACTTCCAGGCATAGGCGGAGAGCGCTGCGTAGAAATCGTCCAGCGCGTTGGCGTTGCGCAGGAAGTAACCGCACAGCGACCGGTTGTCGTCGGACACCCCGGTCCCCTCTCCACAATGGATGTGCAGGACCACCTTGCGGGTTTCCGGCTTGCCGTCCAGGTAGCGGCGAAACACCGCGGCCTGTCCGAGGAGGAAGTCGAAGAACTGTCGGTACAGGCCGGTAGCGGTCTCCATGCCGAGCAGGTCGATGCCGACCAGCCGGGCCTGCGGTGGCTGCCCCTGCTGTATTTCGAAATGACGGAGGATCCTGTGCAGCTCGGCATCGAAGGCGGCTTCGCTGGCATAGCCATGCGCGGTGTGGGCGAGCAGGCGGTAGGCGGTCTTCTCGGAGGCGTTGAATTGTTCGAACAGGGAATCGAGGACGGCCACCTCGTCTTCCCCCGTCGCCGTCTGGGTATGGCTGATTCCTTCGTGGAGGAGGAACCCCAGCGTCAGGCAGGCGAATTCGCCCGGATGGCGATCGCGGATGGCGCCGCGGGCCCAGTAGGCGTCGTCGAACGGCGTGTACTTGTTGCCGCTCCAGATCTTGCGGTTGAAGTAGCGGACGAACTGGTCCGTCTCGCTGTCGCGAACCGCGCTCGCACCGAGCAGTTCCAGGGTGCCGAGGTAGATCGCCGGCTGGTCGATGGCCGCTGGCGGCGAGGTCCGGCCAAAACGTTGTGCCAGGATGAGGCAGGCGAGATAGATGTTCTCCGCCGCGCATTCGCCGCGCAGGTAGCCCTGACGGTCGGTCGAGGCGAACGGATTGCGCCTGACCATCCGCTGCAGAGCCAGTTCGAACAGTTCATAGTGCGCGGCCTGGCGAGCCTCCTCCAGCGCCTTGCCGTCGACCTCCGGAGCGACGCCGCGGGCACTCATCAGCAGCCCGATCAGGGAAAGCTCCTGGCCTTTCTCCAGGCTCACCTGCCGCTCGCCGACGCGGAAGACCCGGCGGTCGCGCGTCCAGCGGCTGTTGCTTTCCACCGGCAGGATGCCGGCGAAGTGACTATGGAAGTCGAAGGGATAGCGATGGAACCTGACCGGTTCTTCCAGCTTGAAATAGGCCATGACGGCTCTCCTGTGCCAGGGCCGGACGCCGCCGGCCCCGCCGGTGGTGGCTACGATTGGGTGTCCTTGCCGCCGCGACTGGCGAGGGTCTCGCTGTACTTGGCGATGCTCTGGTCGATCTTGTCGATGGCGAAGCTGGCCGATTCCGCCTCGATCGCCCCGGCCGCCGCGGCTACCGCGGCGGCAGCGCCCATCAGCAGGTCGGTGGCAAGGGCGCCGAGCGCGTCCTCGGCAGCCTGGGCCAGCTTGTTTTCGGCGATGTTCTGGGTCATCTGCCGGAGCAGGATCGCCTGGCTGGCCAGGGCGATCTTGCTGACTCCGTCGAAGTAGCTGGCGGCGGATTGCGCCACCAGCCCGGAGGCCTGGCTGATCATCATGTTCGGCGCGATGGCGATCTGCGACGGCGCATAGCCGGCGGTTTCGCTGTTGCTCATCTGCACCGCCTGCACGACTTGACTGTTCAGGGCGCTGGTGTCCGGTGGCGGCGCCTCGGTCTGCTTGAGCAGGCGCTCGCTCATGCCGGCCAGCGGCGAAGGGCGCGACGGCAGCTTCACGTCGCCGTTGGCGGACGCCCTGCCGCCGCTGGCTGGCGTCTGCCGGCCGGCCTCGCCGGGGGCGGCGGCTTGCTCGCTGTCGCCGGATGGCGCGGGCGCGGGCGCGGATTTCTTGCCGAAGCCGAACATGTCTGGGCACTCCTGGGATCAAGGGGCGGGTCAGATACCTTTCTTGTCTTCTATCGCCATGATCATCGACACCGCCTTGGAAACCACCGCGGTGGAGATCTGGTTCAGGGCCTGCTGGCTGTAGACTGCGTTCTGCAGGGACAGGCCGGCGGAATGGCTGGCGATCTGGTAGAGCGCGGCGATGGCCTGGGCCGGGGCTTCGGCGACCACCTTGACGTTGGTCTGGGTGACGGCATCGGTGATCTGGGCATTCACAGCCGTGGGGTCAGCCATGGGACTCTCCTTGAATGGGCAGGTGCTCGTCGGGCAGGGGGGCCGGTCGCACGGGCCTCGACTCGCTTGTCAGGAATGAACGCGGCTGCGTCTGTCTTGTGAAACGTCGCCGGCGAAAAAGTCGGCGCTCAGCCGCGAGCGCAGCAACTGCACGCGCTTGCGCACCAGCGGCGGGGCTATGCCGAGCTGGCTGGCGATGTCGGCATAGGGCAGTTCCTCGATGAAGCGCAGTTCGAAGAGCTGCTGCTGTTGGCGCGACAGCGAGGCCAGGGCCTTGTCCACCTGGTCGAGACGTTCCAGCTGCTCCAGGCGTTCCAGCGGCGAGCCGACGGCGGCGAAGCGCTCCAACTGGCCATCGTGCAGGTCGATGCCGCGGTCGATGAGGCGGTCCTCGCGGATCTGGTGGCGCGCGCTGTCCAGGTAGACGTGTTCCAGGACCAGGAACAGGAAGCCCTGGGGGTCGCGTACCCGCTCCGGTGACTGGCGCAGGAACAGCAGCGCCTTGACCGCGGTGCTCGACAGCCATTCTTCGGCCCGATGGCTGTTGCCGCGCGCAAGGCGTTGTGCGCGTTTGCGCAGGCCAGCCTGCGCGGCACGCCAGCTTTCCTCGAACAGGCGATCGGAACCGGTTTCGTTGCCGCCTGGCTGATTCGGACGATCCATAACCGCTACCTCCCTGGTTGCTCGTGTCGGCGAGCAGTCTGTGAGGCGGGCGGTGGGCGAGGCTGTTACCTGGGTGACAGGGGCGCGGCTGGTAGTTCGGCCTTGCGTCGCAGGCGACCGAGGTCGTTGATCAGGATCCGGTCGTTGCGGCAGCTGATCAGCCCTTCGCGTTTCCATATTTGCAGTTGCGCGTTGAGCTTCGGCCGGCTGGCGTTGAGCATCGCTGCTAGGATGCTCTGGTTGGTCGGTAGCGTCGCGCAGGCTCCCTCGGGTTGTTCGCTCGCCAGGCTGGCCAGGAGATGGCGCGCCAGGCGCGACTCCAGGCGATGCAGGCAGACCCTCTCGACGAAACCGGAGGCTTCGCGCAGGCGCGAACAGAGGAGGGCCAGCGCGCGGTTGAGGAATTCCGTGTCGGCGATCAACGGGGCGAAGTGACGTCGGTGGAGGATCAGCACCGACGCCGCGCCGGAGGCGTAGGCGGAGGTCTCGCGGCGGTTCGGCTGGATCAGCGCGGTTTCCCCGATCACTTCGCCAGGACGGATATCATTGACGATCAGCTCCCGCCCGTCCGGCCCGTAGAGCACGGTATAGAGGTGTCCGCCGAGGACCAGGCCGATGAAGTCTTCAGGGTCGTGCTTGAGGAACAGGACGTCCTTGTCGCGCAACCGGCGCTCCGACGCATGGGTCGCCACGTGCCGCAGCAGATCGGGCAGCCCGTGCAGCAGCGGGCACCGTTGCAGCAGGGTGTAGTGGCGTGAACAGCGGTCTTCCGTTGACTCGTTCGAGTGCATGCCTGCGCCTTCGCCAGATTGATCGGCAGCTCCGGCGAGGTACGACATGCTCGCTGCAGAGCAATCAGTGGGGACGTGTGCGGCGAAGGGGTGTGAAGCTCCGGCTACCCGGCAGAACTGCTAGGTACGGACTCGGCGCGCTCCGGCAATCGGGCGGGCGGTCCGTTTTTTATTCGGAAAGGGTAGCGAGGTTTGGGCTGGCGGGAGGCGGCCCCGAGCGCACGGATGGCGGTCGGGGCGGGACGGCCGGTGGCCGTGACGGGCTCAGTGCCGCGGGCTGTCCTCGGGCAGCGCGAGCAACTGCTTTTCGCGGTTCCAGTCGAACGTTTCGCCGCGCTCTTCGGCTTCGTAGCGGCGCTCGTCGAGGCGCTGGAACAGGTCGATCTCTTCGTCCGGCATGAAGTGCAGGCAATCGCCGCCGAAGAACCACAGAAGGTCGCGCGGTATCAGGTGGGCGATCTGCGGATAGCGGTGGAAGACCTGGGAAATCAGGTCCTGGCCGAGGTATTGGGCGCCTTCCGGGTCGCGCGGCAGTTCGTCCATCAGTTCGTCGAAACGCTCGAGGAACAGCCCGTGGTTTTCTTCCGGCACCTGCTCGGCCTCGCCCAGGGCGCCGAGGATGTTGCGCAGGTGCTGGAGCAGGGCGAGGTGGTGCTCGAGGTAGGAGTTGGCCATGACGGGTCCTCTGGAAAAAAGCTGGGCAGTATAAAGGGTTTCGCGGCGCCGGCCAGTTTCAGCGGATCGCCGGGGACTGGCTCTGGCGCCGGCGGTTTTCCAGTTGCCGGCGTTCGCTGTCGAGGCGCCGCTGGTCCTGCTCCAGGCGCCAGCGCTGCTGGTCCAGTTGCTGCTGGCGGATCAGGTTGTCCTGCATCTGTCGTTGCTGCCGTTGCCGCTGCAGGTTCTGCTGCTGGCGTTGCAGTTGATCCTGCTGCAATTGCAGGCGTTGTTCGTCGAAGCGCTGGCGCTGTTCCTGGAGCTGGCGTTGGCGCTGTTCGCCGGCGCGCTGCACCGCCTGCTGGTGCGGCTGCACGCCATAGGGCGCAGGCGGTGCGGCCTGCGCCGGGGGCAGGAGGAGAAACGAGGCTGCCAGGCCGGTGGCAAGTAGCTTGAGCATGATGGCCTCCCGTACGTCAGGGATGTGCCCGTCGATTCTAGCCAATCGCCCGGGTTTGGGTGGGTGAAGACGACAAAGGCGCCGGAAGGCGCCTTTGTCGGTTGCGACTGTCGCTTTGCCGCGGAGTGTCAGCGGATCCTGCCGTCGGCCAGTTGCAGTTCCTCCTTGGCGAAGTCGTCGACGTCGATCACCTTGCGCCGTGCCGCTTCGGCCTGGTGCAGGGCCTGCGCCTGCTCGGCGCTCAGCACGCCGGCGGCGGCGCCGGCATCGATCGGGTTCTGCCCCGCTTGCGGCTGGACCCTGCCTTCCTTGATCGCCTTGTGCAGGGTTTTCTCCAGCGCGGCGCTTTCGCGTACCGCGTCGAAGGCGTGGGCGAGGGCACCGACCGGGTCCTGCGGGTCTTTCGGCAGGAACGCGCCGGCGAGGATCGCCTGCAACGCCGGGTCGTCGTCCGGACGGCCGAGGATTTCCGCGATCTCGGCGTCCAGTTCGTCGCCCGGCCCTTTGTGCCGGCGGCCGAACGGCAGTACCAGGACCTTCAGCGCGCAGCCGAAGAAGCGGCTGGGGAAGTTGTTCAGCAGGTCCTCCAGCGCCGCCTCGGCCTTGCCGAGGTTTTCCTCCATGGCCCAGCGCAGCAGCGGATGCAGGTAGTCCGGGTTGCCCAGGTCGTGGTAGCGCTTGAGCGCCGCCGAGCCCAGGTAGAGATAGCTGAGGACATCGCCGAGACGCGCGGAGAGGCGTTCCTTGCGCTTCAGTTCGCCGCCCAGCAGCATCATGCTGAAGTCGGCGAGCAGGGCGAAGGACGCCGCCAGGCGGTTCAGCGCGCGGAAGTAGGGACGGCTGATGCGGTCGCCGGGCGCGTTGCCGAGGTGGCCGCAGCTGAGACTGAGGAGGAAGCTGCTGGCGGCGTTGCCGACGGCGAAGCCGATGTGCTTCACCAGCAGCGCGTCGAACTCGCGGGCGGCCTGGTCCTTGTCCTCGCGCTGGGCCAGTTCCATTTCCTTGAGCACGTACGGATGGCAGCGGATCGCGCCCTGGCCGAAGATCATCAGGTTGCGCGAGAGGATGTTCGCGCCTTCCACCGTGATGAAGATCGGCGCGCCCTGCCAGGAACGACCCAGGTAGTTGTTCGGGCCCATGATGATGCCCTTGCCGCCATGGATGTCCATGGCATGGGCGATGCACTCGCGGCCGCGCTCGGTGAGGTGGTACTTGAGGATCGCCGAAAGCACCGAGGGCTTCTCGCCGAGGTCCACCGCGTTGGCGGTGAGGATTCGCGCGCTGTCCATCAGCCAGGCGTTGCCGCCGATGCGGGCGAGCGCCTCCTGGATGCCTTCGAAGGCGGCGATCGGCACGTTGAACTGCTCGCGGACCTGGGCGTAGCGACCGCTGACGTAGCTGCTGGCCTTGCCGGCGCTGGTGCCCACCGCCGGCAGCGAGATGGAGCGTCCGACCGACAGGCAGTTCATCAGCATCATCCAGCCTTTGCCGATCATTTCCTGCCCGCCGATGATGTACTCCAGCGGCACGAACACGTCCTTGCCGGAGTTCGGACCGTTCATGAAGGCGGCGCCCAGCGGCACGTGGCGGCGGCCGATCTCGACCCCGGGGGTGTCGGTGGGGATCAGCGCCAGGGTGATGCCCAGGTCCTCCTCGTCGCCCAGCAGATGGTCCGGGTCGTGGCACTTGAAGGCGAGGCCGAGGAGGGTGGCCACCGGGCCGAGGGTGATGTAGCGCTTTTCCCAGGTCAGGCGCAGGCCGAGCACCTCGCGACCTTCCCATTCGCCCTTGCAGACGATGCCGACGTCGGTCATGCCGCCGGCATCGGAGCCCGCGTAGGGGCCGGTGAGGGCGAAGCAGGGGATGTCGTCGCCCTTGGCCAGGCTCGGCAGGTAGCGCTGGCGCTGCTCGTCGGTGCCGTAGTGGAGCAGCAGCTCGGCCGGGCCGAGGGAGTTCGGCACCATCACCGTCGAGGCCAGGTCGCCGCTACGGGTGGCGAGCTTCATCACCACCTGCGAGTGGGCGAAGGCGGAGAAGCCCTTGCCGCCGTACTCCTTGGGAATGATCAGGCCGAAGAAGCCGTGCTGCTTGATGAAGGCCCAGGCTTCTTCCGGCAGGTCCATGCGCTGGCCGATGTCCCAGTCGCTGACCATGGCGCAGAGTTCTTCGGTCGGGCCGTCGACGAAGGCCTGCTCTTCTTCGGTGAGTTGCGCCTTGGGGTAGTCGAGCAGTTTCTGCCAGTCCGGGCGGCCGCTGAACAATTCGCCATCCCACCACACGGTGCCCGCCTCGATGGCCTCGCGCTCGGTGTCGGACATCGGCGGCAGGACTTTCTGGAACCAGGCGAACAGCGGACCGCTGAGCACGCGCCGGCGCAGGTCGGGCAGGGCGAGGGGAAGCGCCACCGCCAGCCAGAGCAGCCAGAAGACCAGCAGCAGCCAGCCGGGCGCGTGGCTGAACACGCCCATCAGGATCAGGTAGGCGGCGCTGATGCCGAGCGCGGGAGCGGGTGGGGTACGCCGATGGGCGAGGTAAGCGACACCGAGTACCAGTACGACTAACCAGAGCAACAACATGCGGAATCCTCCATGAAGACGCCAGGCGGCGTCTCGAGCTTAGCCCGTTTGCCGCCGTTTGGCGGCAGGGCCGGTCAGCTTGGCCGGTTTGTCACGTTATAGGCGAAAACTTCCCGTTTAGACTGGGACAAATTGCCCGCCGGGAGCCCGCCATGCAGTCCTACCTACAATCCGGCCGCTTCGTGGATAGTGACCACCCGGTGGTGGTGGAGTTCGCGGAAAAATCCCGGGGGAATTCGGCGAAACCGCGTGACCAGGCGGTCGCGCTGTACTACGCGGTACGCGACGGGGTGCGCTACAACCCCTACGTGTTCAGCCGCGATCCGCAGACCCTGAAGGCCAGCCACGCGCTGCAGCAGGGCGAGTCCTATTGCGTGCCCAAGGCCATCCTGCTCGCCGCCTGCGCCCGGCATTGCCGGATTCCGGCGCGGATCGGCCTGGCCGACGTGCGCAACCACCTGGCCACGCCGCGCCTGCTGGAGGCGCTGCGCAGCGAGGTGTTCGCCATGCACGGCTATACCGAACTGTACCTCGAGGGCCGCTGGGTGAAGGCCACCCCGGCGTTCAACCGTGCCTTGTGCCGCGCCTTCGACGTCGCTCCGCTGGAGTTCGACGGCGTCGCCGACAGCGTCTTCCATCCATTCAACCGCCAGGGCGAGCGCTACATGGAGTACCTGGCCGATCACGGCCAGTTCGCCGACCTGCCGGAGGAACTGTTCTTCTCCCACTTGCAGCAGCACTATCCGCACCTGTTCTCCGGCCGCCCGCTGGCCCTGGACGGCGATTTCCAGGCCGAGGCCGGGCAAGATGAAGGGCGTCGATAGTCACCATCAGCCGGCGCGTCTTCCTTCTTCGGTCCATCCTCGGTAGGGTGCGGCATGTCGTCCGGGCGCTCCGGCGACCCATCCGCCGCATCAACCGAAGAGGGAACGCAGAGTATGTTGACCATCTGGGGCCGGAAGAACTCGAGCAATGTGCGCAAGGCGCTGTGGTGCGCCGAGGAGGCTGGCCTGGAGTACCGGACGGTGGATGCCGGCGGGGCGTTCGGCCTGGTGGATGAGCCGGCGTTCCGTGCGATGAACCCGAACGGTCGGGTGCCGGTGATCGAGGACGACGGCTTCGTCCTCTGGGAGTCCAACGCCATCGTCCGCTACCTGGCCGCCCGCTATGCGCCGGGCGACCTCTATCCGCAGGACCCGGTGCGCCGCGCCGACGCCGACAAGTGGATGGACTGGACCACCTCGACTCTCGCCGGGCCGTTCCGCGACCTGTTCTGGGGAACGCTGCGTACGTCGCCGGAGCAACGCGACGAGGCCCTGATCGCAAAGGCGTTGCAGACCTGCGGCGAGTTGCTGCGGGTGCCGGACCAGACCCTGGCCGGCCAACCCTGGCTGTCCGGCGAACGCTTCGGCATGGGTGACATTCCCCTGGGCTGTTTCATCTACGCCTGGTTCGAGATGCCCATCGAGCGCCCGCCGCTGCCCCACCTCGAGGCCTGGTACCTGCGCTTGCGCGAGCGCCCGGCGTTCCGCACCGCGGTAATGACCGAACTGACCTGAGCCGGCTACTGTTGCATTTTGTTACCCGTAGCCTTATCTAGCTCTTCCTCTTCACCTTCCGACACGGGAAGCCTAATGAGTTCCGCCCTGTCCATCCGTCAATTGACGAAAACCTACGGCAACGGTTTCCAGGCCCTCAAGGGCATCGACCTGGACGTCGCCGAAGGTGATTTCTTCGCCTTGCTCGGCCCCAACGGCGCGGGCAAGTCCACCACCATCGGGATTCTCTCGACCCTGGTGAACAAGACCAGCGGTTCGGTCTCGGTGTTCGGCCACGACCTCGACAAGGACCCGGCCGGCCTCAAGCGTTGCCTTGGCGTGGTGCCGCAGGAGTTCAACTTCAACCAGTTCGAGAAGGTCTTCGACATCGTCGTGACCCAGGCCGGCTACTACGGCATCCCGGCGAAGATCGCCAAGGAGCGCGCCGAGCGCTACCTGACCCAGCTGGGGCTGTGGGACAAGCGCAACGAAGCCTCGCGGATGCTCTCCGGCGGCATGAAGCGACGCCTGATGATCGCCCGCGCGCTGGTCCACCAGCCGCGCCTGCTGATCCTCGACGAGCCCACCGCCGGGGTCGACATCGAGTTGCGCCGTTCGATGTGGAGCTTCCTCACCGAACTCAACCAGGAAGGCATCAGCATCATCCTCACCACCCACTACCTGGAAGAGGCGGAGCAGCTCTGCCGCAACATCGCCATCATCGACCACGGCGAGATCGTGCAGAACACCAGCATGCGCGACCTGCTGATGACCCTGCATTCGGAAACCTTCCTGCTCGACCTGAAGAACGTCCAGGCCCTGCCGCCGACTCTCGACGGCTACCCGACGCGTCTGGTGGACGATCACACCCTCGAAGTGCAGGTGGAGAAGAGCCAGGGCATCAACGACCTGTTCGCCCAACTGGGTGCACAAGGCATCGAGGTACTGAGCCTGCGCAACAAGACCAATCGCCTGGAGGAGCTGTTCGTGTCGCTGGTGGAGAAGAACCTGACGAGGATCGCCCGATGAGCAGCGAACTGAGCGCCAACCTGGTCGCCCTGAACACCATCGTCTACCGCGAGGTGCGCCGCTTCACCCGGATCTGGCCGCAGACCCTGCTGCCGCCGGCGATCACCATGGTCCTGTACTTCGTGATCTTCGGCAATTTGATCGGCCGGCAGATCGGCGACATGGGCGGCTTCACCTACATGGAATACATCGTGCCCGGCCTGATCATGATGTCGGTGATCACCAACGCCTACGGCAACGTGGTGTCAAGCTTCTTCGGCAGCAAGTTCCAGCGCTCGGTGGAGGAACTGCTGGTGTCGCCGGTGTCGCCGCACACCATCCTCCTCGGCTACACCATCGGCGGCGTGCTGCGCGGCCTGGCGGTGGGGGTGATCGTGACCCTGCTGTCGCTGTTCTTCACCAAGCTGCAGGTGCACCACCTGGGCATCACGGTACTGGTAGTGGTACTGACCGCGACCATCTTCTCCCTGGGCGGTTTCATCAACGCGGTGTTCGCGCGCAACTTCGACGACATCTCGATCATCCCGACCTTCGTGCTGACGCCGCTGACCTACCTGGGCGGGGTGTTCTACTCGATCAACCTGCTGCCGCCGTTCTGGCAGACGGTGTCGCTGGCCAACCCGATCCTGCACATGGTCAACGCCTTCCGCTACGGCATCCTCGGCGTCTCCGACATCCGCATCGGCGTGGCCATCGGCTTCATGCTGCTGGCCACCGCGGTGCTGTATTTCGGCTGTGTACGGCTGCTGGTGAGCGGGCGCGGCATGCGCCAGTGAAACGCTCGACGGTATGAAGCACGAAGCCCCCGTCATGGGGGCTTCGCGTTTCACGGGCGCGGGCGGGCGAAATCGATGACGAAACGGGTCCAGCCGTCGGCTGATTCGCAGCGAATCTCGCCGCCGTGGGCCTGGACGATGGAGCGGCAGATCGCCAGGCCGAGCCCGGCGTGTTCGCCCTGGCCTTCGCGGCGCGCCGGATCGGCACGATAGAACCGGTCGAACAGGCGCGGCAAGCGCTCGGGAGGAATCGCCGGACCCTGGTTCTCCACGCTCAGGCGTCGGTCGCCGAGACGGATACGTATCTCGCCGCCATCGGCGGTGAAGCGCAGGGCGTTGTCCAGCAGGTTGGCCAGCACCCGCCGCAGCATGCCGCGGTCGCCGGGCAGGCTCAGGCTGCCTTCGCGCAGCAGGCGGATGTCGCGGTCTTCCGCCAGCGGCTGGTAGAACTCCAGCAGCGAGTCGACTTCCGCGCCCAGGTCCAGGGCCTGGCGGCTGGGCGCCAGCAGGCCGTGGTCGGCCTTGGCCAGCAACAGCATGTCGTTGACCATCGCGGTGAGCCGTTCCAGCTCCTCGAGGTTGCCGTGCAGGGCCTCGCGATAATCCTCCAGCGAGCGTGGGCGGGACAATACCACCTGGGTCTGGGTCAGCAGACTGGTGAGCGGGGTGCGCAACTCGTGGGCGATGTCGGCGGAGAACGCCGAGAGGCGCTGGAAGGCTTCTTCCAGGCGCGCCAGCATGGCGTTCAGCTCGCCGGCCAGTCCGCGCAGCTCCTCTGGCATCCGGCTGGCGTCGAGGCGGGTGGTGAGGGAGTTGGCGGAAACCCGCGCGGCGACTTCGCGCATCCGTCGCAGCGGCGCCAGGCTGGCGCCGGTGGCCCAGGCGCCGAGCAGCGCCGTGGCCAGCGCCGACAGGCTCATGGTCAGCCAGATCAACTGGCGCATGCGTTGCAGGAAGTGCTGGTGATGACTGATGTCGAGGATCACGGTAAGTCGCGGCGAAGCGTCGTTGCCGGGCTCCAGCGGGGCGCCGAGTTCGCGGTTGGCGGGCAGGCCGGGATGCGCAGGCTGCGGCAGGCGCTCGAACCAGAGGTTGCCATCCGGGCCGTTCAGACGCAGGCCGAGGTCGGGATGGCGTGCCAGTTCGCGCAGCAGTTCCGCTTCGCGGCGGCGCATCTGTTGTTCCGAGCCGAGGCCGCGCAGCTCATCGCGAAACACCGCGAGCTTGGCGGACATCGCTATATGGTCGAGCTCGACGAAATGCTCGTCGATGGCCCTGCTGAAGATCAATCCGGCGATCAGCGAGACCGCCGCCGTGCAGGCGGCGAACAGCAGGCTCAGGCGGACGCCGAGGGACATCCGCGAGCCGAACCCGGCGCTCATTCGTCGCGCTCTTCGAGAACGTAGCCCATGCCGCGCACGGTATGGATCAGGCGCTGCGGGTAGTCGTCGTCGACCTTGGCGCGCAGGCGGCGGATGGCCACCTCGATGACGTTGGTATCGCTGTCGAAGTTCATGTCCCAGACCTGCGAGGCGATCAGCGACTTGGGCAGCACCTCGCCGCTGCGCCGCAGCAGCAGTTCGAGCAGGGCGAACTCCTTGGCGGTGAGGTCGATCCGCTTGCCCTGGCGTTGCACCCGGCGGCGCAGCAAATCGAGTTCGAGGTCGGCCAGTTGCAGGGTGGTCTCCTGCAACTGCTGGCTGCCCCGGCGCAGCAGGGTGCGCACCCGGGCGAGCAGTTCGACGAAGGCGAACGGCTTCACCAGGTAATCGTCGGCGCCTTGTTCGAGGCCGCGCACGCGGTCCTCTACGGCATCGCGGGCGGTCAGGAACAGCACCGGTACGGTCATCCCGGCGTCGCGCACGCTGCGCAGGATCTGCCAGCCGTCACGGCCGGGCAGCATGACGTCGAGGATCAGCAGGTCGTAGTCGCCGCCCAGGGCCAGTTGCTCGCCCTCGTTGCCATCGTCGCTCAGGTCGACGGCGAAGCCTGCCTCGGCGAGCCCCTGGCGCAGGTACTGGCCGATGCGCGGTTCGTCTTCGACGATCAGCAGTTTCATGTTCATCCCTCGTTACATTTGCCGGCCATGCCGACCTGTTTCTGACAGCATCGTAATCAGTGGGTAACGGGGGCGACAGTGGCCCCCGCGCAGACTACAGGGGAACTCATTCGAGGAGACTTCCCATGCGTACCTTCACTGCCTCCACCCTCGCTTTCCTGCTGGTCCTCGCCCCGACCGTTCCGGCCATGGCCGACAGCGGCGGCGACATCGTCTTCGAGCGCATGCAGGCCCAGGCCGCCAAGGCTCGTGCCGCGCACCAGGAGAAACTGGCGAAGCAGGCCGAAGCGACGAAGAAGGACAAGGAAAACTGCTGATCGCCAGTTCTTCCACCCCCGGCTCCACACGGGATGACGGAGGGCTCCGATCCCGTCTTCACCCGCCACCGGTTCCCTGGTTTCCGGTCGGCGGGTTTTTTATGCCCGTCGGTGGCGCTGGGCGATCTTAGCCTTCGCGGTCCGCAACGGCGGCAAGCTGACAAAGATGTAATGCTCCCGACAGCCAGCCGGCAGGCGCAGCGACACAGGATAGGCGACATCAACCCGATGGAGATTCCCCGTATGTTTCCGCGCCGCCTGCTTCCCGCTTCCCTGATCGTCCTCGGCGTGCTTTTCGGTGCCAGCGCCCAGGCTTCACCGGCCCACGGCCAGGCCTTCGGCAAGCCGGCCCAGGCCGCGCAGGCCAGCCGCAGCATCGAGGTGGTGCTCGGCGACATGTACTTCAAGCCGCGGGCGATCGAGGTCAAGGCCGGCGAGACGGTCCGCTTCGTGCTGAAGAACGAAGGCAAGCTGTTGCACGAGTTCAACCTGGGCGACGCGGCGATGCATGCCGAGCACCAGAAAGAGATGCTGGAGATGCAGCAGTCCGGGATGCTCACCCCGACCGGCATGGCGTCGATGGACCATAGCCAGATGGGTCACGGCATGGACCATGGCCGGATGATGAAGCACGACGACCCCAACAGCGTACTGGTCGAGCCGGGCAAGAGCGCCGAGCTGACCTGAACCTTCGCCAAGGCCACCCGGCTGGAGTTCGCCTGCAACATCCCCGGCCACTACCAGGCCGGGATGGTCGGTCAACTGACCGTGCAGCCCTGAGCCGGCGGACGGCCGGCGTGAAGATGCCGGCCGATCCGTATACACTTGCCGCCGCCCGCCAGTGCGGCGCGGCGCGCGGGGAAGGGCCCTGCGCGATTCATCCAGCAGGTTTCCCTCATGCAGCATCCCGCCGAACATTCGCCGCTGGGCAAGACCAGCGAATACGTCTCCAGCTACACGCCGTCGCTGCTGTTTCCCATTTCACGCACGGCGAAATGGGCCGAGCTTGGCCTGAGCGCCGAGACCCTGCCTTATCGCGGCGTGGATATCTGGAACTGCTACGAGCTGTCCTGGCTGACCCCGGCCGGCAAGCCGGTGGTGGCGATCGGCGAGTTCTCGATCCCGGCGGACTCGCCGAACATCATCGAGTCGAAGTCGTTCAAGCTTTACCTCAATTCCCTCAACCAGTCCGCCTTCGATAGTCGCGAGGCGCTTCGCGCGGTATTGCAGAAAGACCTCTCGGCCGCTGCCGGGGCGCCCGTGGGCGTGCGCCTGCGCAGCCTCGACGAGGTTGCCGAGGAGGGCATCGGGCGTCTGCCGGGGCGCTGCATCGACGAGCTGGACATCGCCGTCGACGGCTACGAGCAGCCGCGCCCGGAACTGCTGCGCTGCGACGCCGGGCGGATCGTCGAGGAGCAGCTCTACAGCCACCTGCTCAAGTCCAACTGCCCGGTCACCGGCCAGCCCGACTGGGGCACCCTGGTGGTCGACTACCGGGGCCCGGCGCTGGACCCGGCCAGCCTGCTGGCCTACCTGGTTTCCTTCCGCCAGCACCAGGACTTCCACGAACAGTGCGTCGAACGCATCTTCCTCGACCTGCAGCGCCTGTTGCAGCCGCAGGCGCTCAGCGTCTACGCGCGCTACGTACGCCGTGGCGGCCTGGATATCAATCCCTACCGCAGCCTGGCGGAGGTCGCACCGGACAACCGACGCCTGGTGCGCCAGTAACGCCTCGCAACACGCGGATACGAAAAAGCCCCGGCCATGCCGGGGCTTTTCATTTCGGCAAGTCGTTCAGATACCCATGTTGGCCAGGCTCTGCACGATGGAGCGGAGCGTGCCGGCGAGGGTCGGGTGGCTGACCTCGAAGCGCTCGACGGCGAGGTTGACCCCATCGACCAGGCTGCCTTCGTTGAGGGCGTCCTCGTTGGCCAGTTTCAGTTCGATGTCCCTGATCAGGAGTTCCAGTTCGGCGCGCTGCTCTTCGTTCAGCGGCGGTTGTTGCTCCAGTTGCTCGCGCAGGGCGGACAGTTCGCGCAGCAGACTCTCTTTCGGCATGGTATTTCCCTCGACGTACAAGTCTTCGGTGGACCTCCGGCGGGCGCCGAAAGGTCCGTCCATGCCGAACAGATTAACCTGTCGGGCGCAGATGTGCGCGATCCGGATCAATCCGCAGCAGGCGTTCCAGCAGCGGGAAGAAGTGCGTCAGTTCGGGGGTGCGCATGGCCGGGTCCTTGGCCAGGTCGTCGAGGCGGCGCAGGGTCAGGCCGTCCTGGGCATAGGGCGCCTTGATGTAGGCCGCGGCGGCACGCTCGTCGAACGGCCCGCCTTGCAGCACCAGGCTGTGCCGGGAGGCCGGCGACAGGCTGGCGTGGTAGCTCGGGTCCACCGCGCAGAGGAAGCGCTTGGCCGATACGTGCAGGCGCACCGGCTGCCAGACCGACTCTGGGAACAGCTCGCGCAGCAGGCGTGCGCCGAATTCCTCGTGGCGCAGGTCCTCCTCGTCGATCTGCGCCGGGTCTTCGTAGAGGTGGCCGATATCGTGCAGCAGGGCGGCGACTACAAGGCTGTCCGAGCAGCCGGCGCGCTCGGCCAGGGTCGCACACTGCAGCGCGTGCTCGGCCTGGCTGACTGCCTCGCCATAGGGCTCGGCGCCATGGCTGGCGAAGCGTTCGGCCAGTTCGTCGAGAAAGCGGTGACGGGCACGGCTCATGGTTTTTCTCCTTTCAGGCGGCGGACGGCGAGGTCGTGCAGGCAGGGTTGCAGCTCGCCCAGGTGATCGATCACGGAATGCACGCCCAGGCGGTACAGTTCCAGGGTGGCGTCGGCACGCAAGCGGTCGCGCTCGGTATGTCCGAGAGCGTCCCAGTCGGCTGGCGAGAGGCCGCACGACGGCCCGCTGGCGGCCAGGCCGATGGTCCATAGCCCGGCATTGAGTCCGGCCTGGAGTTGACGCGGTTGGGCGCTGACCAGCACGCAGCCGTCGAGGCGCTCGATGCCCAGCTGGGCGAGGGCCTGCCAGCAGCCATCGGGGGCCGGCCAGGGGCGCGCGCCGGCGAGGGGAATCAGGGCGTCCGCTCGGCCGAGCGGCGCGGCAAGGCGCTGGCAGACCGATTCCGGTAGCTCGTCCTGCCAGGCGTAGGGAATCCGTTGTTCGTCCAGGCTCTCCAGCAGGGCCACGGCACCGGCGATGGCTTCGGCCTGTTCCTCGGCGGCTTCGTCGAGGGCCTGCTCCAGGCGCTGGCGCTCGTTCTTGTTCGGCTTGCGCTGCAACAGGAAGCTTTGTGCCTCGGCGAAGGGCAGCAGACTGGCGTCGCGGAGGTGTTCGGCAGGGCTATGCGGATGGCTGCGCAGCAGCGCCAGGGACAGGGTCCGGGCGCCGAAATCCACCAGGCCGCCGGAGAGTCCGAAGAGCAGGGCGGTGAAGCGCGGGAGTTGGTCGGAGCTGGGCATGCGAAAGGCGTCTGGCAAATGGTCTAGGCCAGCCTAGAGGGGTTTTGTGACGCCGCCGTGACGTTTTCGTGGCAGTGGCGATAGGCCGACGGGCTGCCGTTATAATCGGCCGGTCTGAATCAGCGAGGCCGTCATGCCGGTCGATCAATCTCGTCAGTACCTGCGCATCCGCGACCAGCTCGCCGCGGATATCGCCCAGGGTGTGCTGCAAGTGAAACTTCCCTCCGAGCGGGAGTTGGCCGAGCGCTTCCTGTGTACCCGCATCACCCTTCGCGAAGCCCTGCAGCAATTGGAAACCGAAGGCCTGGTCTATCGCGAGAACCGCCGCGGCTGGTTCGTCGCGCCGCCGCGGATCCGCTACAACCCGACCCGTACCACCGGCTTCATGGAATACGTCAGCGCCCAGGGACGCCAGCCGCGTACCGAGACGCTGCACGCCGAGCGGCGTGCAGCCGGCGCCTGGCTGGCCAAGCGGATGGGGCTGGAGGACAGCGCGCCGGTGTATTTCCTGCAACGGCGCCGCTGGGTGGACGAGCGTCCGGTGCTGATCGAACTGATCGCCCTGGATGCCGGGTGGTGCCCAGGCCTGCTGGACCACGACCTCGATACTTCGCTGATGAGCCTGCTGCGCGAGCGTTTCGGCCTGCAGCCGACGCGCTGCCAACTGGCGATGCACCCGACCGCGCTGAACGCGGCCCAGGCCGAGCCGCTGCAACTGGCGCCGGGTTCGCCGGCGCTGTACCTGGAGCGACTGAGTTACGCGGAGGGGCAGAGGGTGGTCGAGTTCGACCAGGAGTTCTGGCGTCCGGACGCCCTGGAGATCGTGCTCGACGCGGCCTATCCGGGCGCCTGAGTCAGGCGATCGCGGCGCGTATGCTGTCCGGCACGGGCGTCGAACGGTTTTCCGCGTGGCGCACCCAGACCAGCTTGCAGTGGCCTTCGCCATAGGTGCCTTGCGGATCTTCCAGGGTGTGCAGGCGATGTTCCAGTACCAGGCTGCTGGTGCCCAGCTTGCCGGCGTACAGTTCCACCACCACGGTGGCCGGATGCACCACCGGCTTCAGGTAGGTGTGCAGGCTTTGCAGCACGACCGGCCCCTCGGCAGCGCCTTCCAGGTCGATGCCGAGGGTTTCGAACCAGGCCACCCGGGCCTCTTCCAGGTACTGGAAATAAAGGGTGTTGTTGACGTGCCCGTAGCTGTCCATGTCGCCCCAGCGCACCGGGATATGGGCCGTGTGTAGCAATTGTCTGTCAGCCATCTCGTAACTCTTCTAGTCTCAAAATCGATGCGAGCCTATATACTGCGCGCACGCTGAAGCCGCGCTGGCGGCCAAGACTAGTCATGCAAAGGAGATACAGCAATGCGCGCCCGCGGCGTGAACTGGATCGAACGTAGTGCCCGAATCCTGGCTTGCGCCAGCCTCGCATTGGCACCCACGCTGTCCCTGGCGGCCAGTGAAGAAGACCCTTGGGAAAGCATCAACCGTCCCATCTTCACCTTCAACGACACCCTGGACACCTATGCGCTGAAACCGCTGGCCCAGGGTTACCAGAAGGTCACCCCGAACTTCGTTCAGGACGGCGTGCACAACTTCTTCAACAACCTCGGCGACGTGAAGAACCTGGCCAACAACCTGTTGCAGGCCAAGTTCCACAATGCCGGCGTGGACACCAGCCGCCTGCTGTTCAACAGCACCTTCGGCCTGGCCGGCTTGATCGACGTGGCGACCCCGATGGGCCTGCAGCGCAACGATGAGGACTTCGGCCAGACCCTGGGTTATTGGGGCGTCGGCAGCGGCCCGTACGTGATGCTGCCGTTCCTCGGCCCGAGCACGCTGCGCGATGCCCCGGCGAAGATCCCGGACATCTATGTCAGTCCCTACCACTACATGGACGACGTACGCGCGCGCAACGTGATGTTCGGCATCAATACCGTCGACACCCGTGCCAACCTGCTGAAGTCGGAAAAACTGATCAGCGGCGACAAGTACATCTTCATCCGCAACGCCTACCTGCAGAACCGCGAGTTCAAGGTCAAGGACGGCGAGGTGGAGGACGACTTCTAAGTCGACCCGCTTCGTGCGACACCTGGAAAGGCGGCCCTTGGGTCGCCTTTCGTCGTTTCAGTGGATCGCGACGATGCTCAGCCCCAGGCTATGCCGACCCGGGCCGAGGCGTTCGCAGCGCACCACGCGGGCTTCCAGTTCCAGGCCGGTGAGCGTCTCGTGGGTGGACGGGATGCTCACCCGCAGGTGGTCGCCCGGAGCCAGCTCGCTTTGCGCTTCCAGCAGCAGCCCGCTGGCGGACAGGTCCCGGCACAGGGCCACCGACTCGCGGCCTTCGCAGCGGATGGTGACCGGGGTGTCGAGCTTCATGCGGATGAAGTCGCGCTTCTCGCTGTAGTTGTGCTCGATGGGCTGCATGGGCTGATCCTCATGGTCGGGGCGATGGGAGGGCGACTGGCAATCCTGGCGATTATCGTCAAAGTTTATACCGTGCGGACGGGATCGGACGGACAAAGGCGGATTTTCCGGCAAAGGTCAACGGCTTGAACTGCTCAACGGATGGGAGTACCGTCTGCGCCTTGTCGAACCCCGTAGCCGCGCTGTTGTCACTTACAATAAGCGCCTAGGACCCACTGTTTCCGGCGCCGTTTGCCTGGATGACCCATGCATAAAGTCAGTGCCACGCTGCTGATCATCGATGACGACGAGGTGGTGCGCGAAAGCCTCGCCGCCTACTTGGAAGATAGCAACTTCAAGGTGTTGCAGGCCCTCAACGGTCTGCAGGGCCTGCAGATCTTCGAAAGCGAACAGCCGGACCTGGTCATTTGCGATTTGCGCATGCCGCAGATCGACGGCCTCGAACTGATCCGCCGCATCCGCCAGACCGCTTCGGAAACGCCGATCATCGTACTTTCCGGAGCCGGCGTGATGAGCGATGCGGTGGAAGCCTTGCGCCTGGGCGCCGCCGACTACCTGATCAAGCCCCTGGAAGACCTCGCGGTGCTCGAGCATTCGGTGCGCCGGGCCCTGGATCGCGCCTACCTGCGGGTCGAGAACCAGCGCTACCGCGACAAGCTGGAAGCCGCCAACCGCGAATTGCAGGCCAGCCTGAACCTGCTCCAGGAAGACCAGAACGCCGGCCGCCAGGTGCAGATGAACATGCTTCCGGTGACGCCGTGGAGCATCGAGGGGCTGGAGTTTTCCCACCGGATCATTCCGTCGCTGTATCTCTCCGGCGACTTCGTCGACTACTTCCGGGTCGACGAGCGACGCGTGGCGTTCTACCTGGCCGACGTTTCCGGCCATGGCGCTTCCTCGGCCTTCGTCACGGTGCTGCTGAAGTTCATGACCACGCGCCTGCTCTATGAGTCGAGGCGCAACGGCACGCTCCCGGAGTTCAAGCCGTCCGAGGTGCTGGCGCACATCAACCGCGGCCTGATCAACACCAAGTTGGGCAAGCACGTGACCATGCTCGGCGGGGTCATCGACCTGGAGAAGAACAGCCTGACCTACAGCATCGGCGGCCACCTGCCGCTTCCTGTGTTGTTCGTCGAAGGGCAGGCGAGCTACCTGGAGGGCCGTGGCCTGCCGGTGGGCCTGTTCGACGATGCGACCTATGACGACCGGGTCATGGAGTTGCCGCCTTCCTTCAGCCTGTCGCTGTTTTCCGATGGCATCCTCGATGTGCTGCCAGGAGCTACGCTGAAGGAGAAAGAGGCTTCGCTACCGGAACAGGTGGCAGCCGCCGGAGGCACCCTCGACGGGCTGCGCCAGGTCTTCGGGCTGGCCAACCTGGCGGAGATGCCGGATGATATCGCCTTGCTGGTGTTGAGCAGGAACCTTGCATGAGTACCGGTAAAATCCAGTTTGCCGAACAGAACGGCTCCTTCGTTCTGAAATTCGTCGGTGAGGTCCGCCTCACCCTGTGCTCGGCCCTGGATTCCACCATCGAAAAGATCTTCGCTGCGCTGAATTTTTCGGCGATCATCATCGATCTTACGGAAACCCAGAGCATCGATAGCACCACGCTCGGCCTGCTGGCCAAGCTGTCCATCCTGTCGCGGCAGAAAATCGGCCTGTTGCCCACGCTGGTGACCACCAATCCGGACATTACCCGTCTGTTGCAGTCGATGGGCTTCGATCAGGTGTTCAATATCGTCGATCGTCCGATTCCGTGCCCGGAATGCCTGTCCGACCTGCCGCCGCAGGACCAGTCGGAAGATGTGGTGCGCGACAAGGTCCTGGAGGCGCACCGCATCCTGATGGGCCTCAACGAATCCAACCGCGAAGCCTTCCACGACCTGGTCAGCGCCCTGGAGCGCCATTAACCGGTCGATCCCTTCCCGAATTCCTGCTGAATCCTCCGCTGCGCCGGAACGGGACGCCCTGCATGCGCGTCCCGCCGGCAGCGGCGATCAGTGGCGGGTCGCCAACTGGTATTCGAGCTTTTCCTGGTCGCGTGCGAACAGGCGGATGCCTTCGGCCAGCTTTTCGGTGGCCATGGCGTCCTCGTTCATCTGCCAACGGAAAGCGCTCTCGTCGAGCACCTGGCGCGGCTCGCCTTCGCCCGGCAGCAGCAGGCGCGGCAGCTCGCCCTGGGCGTCAGCCAGTTGTTGCAGCAGGTCGGGACTGATGGTCAGGCGGTCGCAGCCGGCCAGTTGCTCGATCTGGCCGAGATTGCGGAAGCTGGCGCCCATCACCACCGTCTTGTAGCCGTTGGCCTTGTAGTAGCGATAGATGCGCGAGACCGACTGCACGCCGGGATCCTCGGCGCCGGCGTAGTCGCGGTTCTCGCTCTTCTTGTACCAGTCGTAGATGCGCCCGACGAACGGCGAGATGAGGAACACCCCGGCGTCGGCGCAGGCCACCGCCTGGGCGAAGGAGAACAGCAGGGTCAGGTTGGTCTGGATGCCCTCGCGTTCCAGAATCTCGGCGGCGCGGATTCCTTCCCAGGTGGAGGCGATCTTGATCAGCACCCGCTCGCGGTCGATGCCCTGTTCGTCGTACAGCTCGATCAGGCGGTGGGCGCGGGCGAGGGTGGCCTCGCTGTCGAACGACAGGCGCGCGTCGACTTCGGTGGAAATACGTCCGGGAATGACTCCGAGGATGTCCTTGCCGACTGCCACGGCGAAGCGGTCGCAAGCCAGTCCGGCGTCGCCGCCGCTACCCGCGGTAGCCTGTCGAAGGTGCTCGGCGTAGCGCGGCAGGGCGGCGGCCTTGAGCAGCAGCGACGGGTTGGTGGTGGCGTCCACCGGCTTCAGGCGGGCAATGGCATCGAAGTCGCCGGTGTCGGCGACCACCGTGGTGTATTGCTTGAGTTGTTCCAGCTTCGAAGTCATGGCGAGGTCTTGTCAGGTGGGTTCTTGGGAAGAAGAATCCCCCGACCTTACCCGAGCCGCAGGCGCGGCTCAATGGGAGCTATCGCCCCGCCAGAAGTTCCAGCGCCTGGTCGAAAACCCGCAGCGGATCGGCGGCCTTGTGCACGTCCACCGAGAGCAACTGGCGGAATCGCCGGGAGCCGGGGAAGCCCTGGGCCAGGCCGAGGATATGGCGGGTCACGTGATGCATCGCGCCGCCTTCGGCCTGGTGTCGCTCGATGTACGGACGCAGACGGAGCAAGGCCTCGCTGCGACTGAGCGGCGGCGCTTCGCTGCCGAACAACTGGCTGTCCACCGCGGCCAGCAGGTAGGGGTTGTGGTAGGCCTCGCGACCGAGCATCACGCCGTCGAAGGTCTGCAGGTGCTCGCGGCAGGCTTCGAGGGTCTTGATGCCGCCGTTGAGGACGATCTCCAGGTCCGGGAAGTCCTTCTTCAATTGCGCCGCGACCTCGTAGCGCAGCGGCGGCACCTCGCGGTTTTCCTTGGGCGAGAGCCCTTCGAGGATGGCGATCCGTGCATGCACCGTGAAGCTCCGGCAGCCGGCCTCGCGCACCTGGCCGACGAAATCGCAGAGCTCGGCATAGCTGTCGCGCCCGTTGATACCGATGCGGTGCTTCACCGTCACCGCTATCTCCACCGCATCCAGCATCGCCTTCACGCAGTCCGCCACCAGCGCCGGATGCCCCATCAGGCAGGCGCCGATCATGTTGTGCTGGACCCGGTCGCTGGGGCAGCCGACGTTGAGGTTGACCTCGTCGTAGCCGGCCTCTTCCGCCAGCCGCGCGCAGGCCGCCAGTTCCGCCGGCACACTGCCGCCCAGTTGCAGCGCCAGTGGGTGCTCGCATTCGTCGTAGCGGAGGAAGCGCTGGCGATCGCCGTGCAGCAACGCGCCGGTGGTGACCATCTCGGTGTAGAGCAAGGTGTGACGGGACAACTGGCGCAGGAAGAAGCGGCAGTGGCGATCGGTCCAGTCCATCATCGGCGCAACGGAGAAGCGGCGTGAGAGGGCGGCGGGGGCGTTGGTCGGTTCTGGGCGCATCGGGACTTCGGTAGGGGGAGCGGAGCAGGGCGAGGGATTTTATCAGGGATGGGGCCTTTGCCATATCGTCGGTAATGAGCAGTTCCACCCGCCCAGCGTCGGTGTCCGATAACCCGAGGCTTTCCAGCACGGCTCGTAGGCTGTCATCAGTACTTCGATTCGGATGATGTCTCCATCAGCCTCTCGACCTGGGCCGCCACCGTTTTTCAGTCACTGACCAGAATCTCCGCCCCTGGTACATCTTTCGTGGGGATGGACTCGATCGCCATTTTCTGGGGCGCTGCCAGGCAAAATGGTTGCCAGACCCGAGGAGGTAGTCGTTACCCTCCACTGGGCCTCTCTACATGCGCTCGACGATAGTATCGAGCTCCCGGATCTTGAAAGCCTTTTGGCAGGGAGGCGGGTTCCAGCCCAAAGGAGCGCTCCCGGTGAGTGGCCTTGACGCTACTGATGGTCAGCTTCGATAGCCCCGAGGAGTCGCCGAGCACATCGCCGATGCTTTTATCGGAGGTGGGATCGAGCGAGGGAAGTTGCCAAGGGTCTGGGCGGCGGTACGCGGGAACGACCGTTGCTTCTGTATGGCTGGCGCACTCTACATGCGTAGAGTTTTCGCCACTTCATCGATTTCGGTGATCGTGGCGTGGTCGGAAATGACTCTGGCCATGAGGTAGTCATGCAACTCTGCATCGCCATCGACACAGCCGTCTCTGAGCACAACCAACTGGTAGTCCAGATCGAACGCCTGGCGAACCGTCGTCAGCACTACGCCTGAGGTAGTGGCTCCAGCGATGAGCAATGTTTCAATATCATGCGCCCAGAGAAGCTCGTCCAGTTCCGTACCCGTGAAGGCGCCGACGCGACTCTTCGTAATGACCGGTTCGCTTTCGATCGGCTGCAAGGCGGCGGTGATCGCCAACCCGGGGCTTCCCGGTTCGATCAAGCCACTTTCACGTAGCTCGCGGAATAGCCTGTTGCGCCTGTCCATTGGCGGACCATCGGGCGGGCAGCCCACCGTTACATGAACTACAAGCATATCGGTTTGCCGTACCCTGGAAAGAAATCTGGAGGTGCGGGCCACTACCTCGGCTGCGCGAGGTGCGGGCACGAAGTTGTTCAGCACGAATTCCTGGAAATCCATCAGCAGCAGGGCGGAATTAAAGGGAGATTCAAGCACGAGCTCAGTCATGACGACCTCTGGGTGGTGGAAAACCGTCTAGCGGGTGGAGTGCCCAAGGGCTCGCCAGTTGAATAGCGCCCCTGCCAGCATCAACAGGCTGGTTACCAGGAAAACGCTGCGCATCCCGAACTGGCCACCGACGAACCCTCCGATTACCGGCCCGATTACCTGGCCGGCGAATTGCGCGGATAGCGACCAGCCCATTGCCGAGCCGACGAATCGCTCCGGGACGCTATGGCGGATTACAGCGGCCATGCACGGAAGCAGGCCGCCAAGCGCCATGCCCATCAGGAAGCGCAGGGCGATGAGTTGCCACCCCGCATATACGAAAGCCTGGGGAATCAGCAGGACGGCCGCGACGCTCAGCGCGGCTATCATGATGACGCCGTAGCCAATCCGGTCGGCCACCTTACCCAGATAGGTCGCGGAGATGATGCTTCCGAGCGCTGCCGCCGACATGGCCAGACCCGCCACAGACGTCACCCGCCTCGAGTCCTCGAGCAGCGTTTCGATATAGACGGTGATAATCGGTTCGACCGACATGTTGGCAATCATCAGCAGCAGGCCTGTCGCCAGCATGGCGAGGATCACCGCCTTGTTGGGCATATTCGACCAACCGACCTTGGGAGGTTCTTCGACGGCGGGGACGGAGGGGCGTGCAGTCTCGCGCAACATGAAGGTCGTGAAGACAAACGCAATGAAGATCAATCCACTGGCGCCCCAGAATGTGGCTCGTATGCCGATCAGAGGAGGCAGGAAGCCGCCAACCAGCGGCCCTAACAGATTGCCGGCCATCACGCCCGAGGAAAGAAGACCCAATGCCCATGCCGAACGGGATTTCGGAGCTTGCACCGCGACCAGGATCGTTGCCCCCGACGAGTCCCCGCCGGCGATTCCCGCCAACAAGCGCAAGCCGATGAATTGCCAGATATCGGAGGCCAGCCCCATCAGCAACATGGTGATCGCCATTCCCAGGCTGGCTCGGACCAGCATGGGCTTGCGACCGTAGCGGTCGCCAAGCATCCCCCAAAGCGGTGCTACCAACCCGGCGGTGACGAAAGTGGCGGCGTAGGCGATACCCGACCACTGCACGATTGCAGCGTGGCCCGATACCCCGAGTTGACCTATGTAGACCGGGAGGAACGGCAGGATAAGTGTCATGGCGAAGACGGTGGTGAAGGCTCCGAACAAGCACACGGCGAGGTTGCGTTGCCAGCAGTCGATAGCGGGTTCGTTCATGTTGCCTTGCATCAGCAGACTCCGATCAGAGACACTCGATACCACACAGTCAATTTGGTATACCAATTTGGTATACATTGACGTTGGCCAATGGATCTGTCAATCGGAGGCACCTAATGACGGTCATTCAGCAGGCTGAAGAGCGGCTGCGCCGCTTGATTCTGGATATGGAGATCGGCCCTGGAGAGCGCCTGACGGAGCGCTGGCTCGAAGGGCAGACAGGGGCCTCGCGAAGCTCTATCCGCACGGCACTGGTTCGTCTTGAGGCTGAAGGTCTCGTTGCGAGGGAGGGCCGGGGATGGCTGGTGCCGCCCATCGATCTTCAGGAAATAGAACAATTGTTCGTATACCGGGAGATGCTTGAGGTAACGGCAGTTCGCCTCGGTGGAAAAGAGGCGGAAGAAAGCTATCTCCGGGAGGGGGAGGCCATACTGGATGCGGTGCCGATAAATGCCTCGGCAGAAGAGACCGAGTCTGCCGGACGCCAATTCCACCTTTGGATTGCCGGTTTGGCCCGCAATGAATTCATCAGTCGGGGGCTCGGCGAGGCCCTGACGCGCCTCCAGCGTGTCAGATGGTTGGAGAGCCAACCGGAACATCACGGCTGGGCCGAGCATCGCGCCATCATCGCCGCCTTGAGGGCATGCGATATCGAACGCGCCGCGGGGATGGTCGAATCGCACGTCCGGGAGACAAGGGACCGGTTGCTGGAAACTCTCCGAAAAGACCGGCGCAGTCTCAGGGCACGCGGAATCACCATTCTTCCTGAGTGATGCCGGCCGGGCAGGGCGATTCAGTCTCGTTTCCCGAGGAGGGGCATGCCAGGCGGCGCCGATTCCGACGCCTGAAGGTCTGCAGCCGGTTGTGGGCAGTCTGATCGGGAGGAGCCGAACCAACGAGGGCCGGCGGGCCGTGGCAGCTCCTGGCCCTGCCGGTGTGCCCCTGCCGACCTAGTTCATTTGAAATATTGCGATCCAGGCTGGGGCCAGTAAGATGGGCCGTCCGACGACCCGCACCAGCCTCTATCAAGGATCGATGCATGAGACTGCCCCGCCCGCGTTTTGCCCTTTCCGCCGCCTTGCTGCTTTGCCTTTCCGGTTGCGTGTCGGAACTCGATTCGGGCGCCTATGGCAGCATGGACGATCCGCGCAACGCGCAGATGCTGGACCTGGTGGACCAGGCGCTGAAGGGGAACATGGCCGTGGTACTGGTGGCCGACGTGATGCCGCACAAGTCCCTGAGCGATGCCCTGACCATGACCCAGTGGACGCCAACGGCGATCTGGGAGTACGAGAAGGACCCGAAGGTGACCTTCGGCCGCAAGTTCCAGACCAACGCGCTGCAGCGGAAGCCCGACGAGACCTATCTGTTCAAGGCCTTCGAGGTGCATATCCTGCCGCCCGGCAAGTACCTGCTGACCGGCGGCGACGACTACCAGATCCATGGCTTGCTCGACCAGGTCGGCGCCCGCAGCGGTCCGCCCGGTTCGGGCCATGGCGCCAACGGCACCGCGTACCTGTCCCCCGAGCTGTATCGCGAGTACTACCGGGAAGAAGTCTGGAAAGATGCCACCTATGGCAGCGAGATCAAGACCGAGAAGGTCTGCACCGCCGTGCATGTGGCCTCGGGCGCCTGCGTGAGCTGGGGCGAGCAGCAATACACGCAGACGACCCAGGGCTCCCAGGCCGGCTATTACCAGCAGACCGACTCCCGCGACGTGCCCTCGATCAAGGTCCAGGCGCGCCTGCCGGTCGACAAGGCGCTGGCCAGCTTCACCGTGCAGGGCGGGCAATTGCTGCTGGCCCCGCGCATGCACCTGAAGACCCCCGGCTACAAGTACCAGCAGTCGAAGTGCCGGGCGATCGATCCGAAGAAGATCGAATGCCCATTGGAAAACCTGACCGTCTACACCTGGCCGGCGCCGATGGACTTCAGCCAGTCCCTGATCGCCCAGCGGGCCCTGAGCGACAAGCACCGGCAACTGCTGTCCAGGCTCCAGCCCCTGCAGATCACGCCGCTGCGCAAGCAGGGCATGGAAGACCCGGTCTGGGGCGTGCCGCTGTCATTGAAATAGCGGGTGTTCGCTCAGGGGCGCGCCGGGTGCCGCCCCTATCCACGATCGGCAGGGAAGCATTTCCCCACAAGGAAGGTGACATGAACGTATATCGCAAGGTTTCCCGCAGTGCCGCGACTTGGCTGTGCGCCGCGCTGCTGGCCGCATCCGGCCATGCCTGGGCCGAAGACTGGTGGGTGGTACACAAGGGCGACGACCCTGCCGAGCTTGACGTGTTCCTGGCCGATGCCGATTCGCTGGCACCGGTGCCGGGTATCGAAAACGCCTGGCAGTTGCAGATCGCCATGCTGTTCGACTCCTTCCATCTACTCAGCGCGCACCAGTACCGCTGCGATACGCGAGAGGTGAAGGTGGTCAACGCCAAGACCTTCTCCAACAACGGGCAACCCACGAACCTCCAGTTCACCTTCGCCAAGGGCTGGACCCCGCTGCCCAACGAAAGCCATGAGGCTGTCCTCCAGTTCATCTGCGCGCCGCAGGAGCGCGAACGCAATGGCATGCGCTCCACCGGCAGGGGCGTGCCATTGCAGGCGGTGATCACCGCCGTCGGTATGGTCGAGATGGAGCGCGCCCAGGCCAATCTCGCCGAGGCCCGGCGCAAGCTCGAAGAGGCCAAGAGCGATCGCGTCATGGGCGAACTCGATCGTCTGCTCGGCAACGAACCCCGGAAGCCCTGAGCCGCTCTGACTGAAGCAGGGTGAGGCGAGGCGGATCGGGCCGTTTTCCGGAGCGATCGGCGTAGGTCCGGAAGGCGCGTCGGGAGGGTCTCGATGAAGTGGTATAGCCGCATCAGCCTGGGACTCAGCCTCGCGGTCGCGAGCGCTTTCCTGGTGGCGTACTGGCGATCGCTCGTCAGCCATAGCTATCCCAATATGAATGCGCCTGGGCTGATCGCCTACCTGCTGGTCTTTCCTGCCTGCGCCCTGTTGCTGCATTCCCCTGCGTTGGCATTCGTGCTCCAGCAGCGAAAGCTGGGAAGCGCTCGCGAAAGAGCGCTGCAATGGACGATCAACCTGGCGCTGTGGATGGCGCCGCTTTGTTTCATATTTGCCAGTCTTTAATCAGGCACTCGCGGGTGTGTAGCTCGAGTAAGCGGACTGCTTTGACATCTCCTGCTGCGGCGGAATACAAGTGCGTCCTTTGAGTCGCTCAGCGCTTCGGCGCAAAGACCATCTTCACCGGCGCATCGCGCTTCAGGCGCGAGCCGTTCGGTTGGTTCCCGGGCTCGAAGCTAGGGTGCCAGGCCCTGAGTTCCGTATCGGACAGCCACTCCAGTTGCAATTGGTCCGCGGATGCGCGCAGGTCGAATTGCGCCAGCGACCGCACGACTGCATGGCACTTTTCCGATTTCCCGGTTTCGAGGAGGGAGACCTGTATTTCTTCGCCCCAGGTGATCGAACCTTTCTCCGGGCATTTCCGAACCTCGACGTGGTATTGCCCGTTCGGGGACGGCAGGTCGGAAATCAGCTTGTCGGGGCCGCACGCGGCGAGGAGTACGCTCAGTATCAGCAGGGGGCTTTTTTTCATCCATGACCTCTGTGGAAATCTCGGAAAGGAATTCCTCTCTTTTCCTGGCGGAAAATGGGCAGGAAGCGGGCCTGCCCATCCTACGCGCGGACTGCTGGATCTGCCCATGGGCGATCCACAGCTTCGTGCACGAGCGATATCAGATGGCGCTGAGCGATTTCAGGATCAGATAGGTGCAGATGAGCACCCCTGCCATGGACAACAGGCCCAGGGCGACAATGCTGAGTTTCATCGGGTTTCCTCGTTGAACTGCGATGGGCTGCTGTATCAAGGAGGGGAGAGGCAGCAGGCGGGGGGAAAGCCCCGGAGGGATGAGCGGCCCCCGGGGCTTTGGTGACCACCATAGGAGAAAGTCACATTGATAAGGCTAGCCCTGTTTCGCTGTGCGGCAAGCGAAGCGGCATCGCTTTTCCCGCAGGATCGGGAAAATGCCTAGCCATACCGCAGTGATGGCCACGGAGGGTCCATGCGCCTCGTCCATTTCCTGATTGCCCTTCCCGCCGCGCTGCTGGCTGAGCCTCAGATAACCGCGCGGCGCAGGTTCAGCGTTCGTCGCCGATCTCCAGTTCGATGAAGTCGATGACCCCTGCCGCGCGGTTGTCGAGGCGCTCAAGTTCCTGGCCGTCCAGCGTCTGCAACAGCGAGACGCCGTGTTCCAGGCGCTCGCCGGAGGCATGCGAAGCGGCTTCGCGGGTAGGACTGAACAGCCAGGCGTGCGGATGTTGCGCGGGCCAGGCGGCGCGGGGTGAAAGGCTGACCTCGGTGCCTGCCGGGTAGTGCCAGGCGCCCAGTTGCAAGGCCTCGGCGAGGACCGTACCGCCGAGGCCGTACAGGCGGCGGTCGCGGTCGAAGGCCAGGGCGCCGCCGCTCAGCGCGATGCCGCGCACCGACACCCGTTGCCCGGTTTCCGGCATTACCCGCCAGCGCTCGGCGTCGCGGTAGCCGTCGGTGTAGACCATGCCATCGCTGGCGAACAATCGCGCACCGGCGGGGAAGTCGATGTCGTCGGCGCGGTTGCCGATCGCCAGGCTACAGCCTTCGAAGGCGGCGGGACGCCCGTCGCGCTCGCTGGCGAAGGCGATTTCCTGGCTGGCGTCGCAACGCCAGCCTTCGATCTCGGCGACTCCCTCGCCACGCAGGCGCAGCGAAGTGGGATGGACGCCGGTGGTTTTCCATGGGTCCTGCGGGTTGTCCTGCTCGCTCTGCAGCCAGCGTTGCAGGTGGCGGGTGGCGACGCCGCGGATCGTCACCGGGGTGGGGAATTCGGCTTCTCGGAAGCTTTCCGGCTGGTGCTTGAGTTCCAGCTTCAGCCGGGTGCCGGCAGGCATCTCGATGCCTCCGAGGCGGGTAGGGCGCTCGAGCACGGCGCTGTGCGCGGCTTCCTCGCGTGCACGTTCGCGCTCGTACTGCCAGAGACCGATCTCCAGCCAGGCGCGCAGTCCCAACGGGATCAGCAGGAGCAGCATCAGCAGGCCGCGGCTCGGCCAGCGGCGGCGCAAGCGCTGGCGCGCGCGCGGGCTGAAGGCCAGGAGCGATAGCCAGACCAGCAGCCAGATGCCGGCGACGAACGACGACAGGTAGATGAGCGGGACGATCAGGGGAAGAGGGGCGACGGGGATCACGCGGGCGTCCTTGCGGGTTGGGTTCCATGACGTCTCCGGCGCGGCGTGCCGGGTACCTGCCAGAGTTTACAGGGCGCGTCCCGATGCCGCAGCGGCAAACTGTCTTCAGGCCTTGTCCGCCGGGGGCCACGCCCTGGAGAGGGAGGCGCTCGGGGATGGAGTCGGCGAAGTGCCGATTCAAGCCCAGGCGCGACGGGCCGATGGGGTGGTTATCGGTTTCTGTAGTCCAGTGGGGAAAAACCAATGAACGAAAGCGTCGCCAGGGTGTTCGATCGGATTCTACGGGGGCTCGGGTTGAAGACCCTGAACGCCCAGTTCCTGCTGTCCTATGCACTGATGTTCGGCCTGGCCGCCTGCGCCTCGGTGGCGTTGTACCTGAGCATGTCGATCTCGCCGGAAACCATCAACGTGGCCGGCGCGCAGCGCATGCTCAGCCAGAAGATGGCCCGCGAGGCGCTGCAATTGCGACTCGGCGCCGGCGACCCAAAGGCCCTGGCCGCGACCATCGCCCAGTACGAACGCTCGGCCGCCGATCTGGATGCGGGCAATGCCGAGCGCAACGTGAGCCGGATGGGCGCGCCGGAGATCGCCGCCCAGCGGCAGAAGGTGGCGCAGATCTGGGGCCGCTACCGGGCCATGCTCGACCAGGTGGCACAGCCTGCCAGCCAGGTCGATCTGCGCGGCTTCTCGCAGTATTCCACCGAGCTGTTGGGCGAGCTGAACAACCTGGTCTCGCTGATGAGCGCGCGCGCCGACAGTGTCCAGCACACCCAGATGTGGATCGCCTTCGGTTGCCTGTTGGCGATCCTGGTGCTGGTGGTGCTCGGCCGGCAGTTCGGCCTGGCGCCGCTGATGCGGCAGTTGCGTGGGTTGGAAGTGGCGCTGACCGAGGTCGGCGCGGCGAACTTCACCCATGCCCTGGCGGCGGGCCATGCGGACAACGAGATCGGCCGCATCGTCGCTGGCTACGAGCGGATGCGCCAGGACGTCAGCGGTTTGCTGGCGAACGTCAAGCGCAGCGCGGCAGAGACCGACAAGGACGTGGCCGAGGCCCTGGAGCAGGCGCTCGGCGCCGGCGACCAGGTGGCGCGCCAGCACCAGGACCTGGACCAGGTGGCCACCGCGATGAACGAGATGAGCGCCACCGTGGCCGAGGTCGCCCGCCACGCCAACCATGCGGCGCACTCCACGCGCGACGCCGCGGCCCTGGCCCACGAGGGACGGCGTCTGGTGGAGCACGCCAGCAGCCAGACCGGTGCGTTGGCGGAGGAACTGGAGCAGACCGCCCTGGCGCTGAACACCCTGCACCAGCATGCGGGCAGTGTCGGCCAGGTGCTTACGGTGATCAGCAGCATCGCCGAGCAGACCAACCTGCTGGCGCTCAATGCCGCCATCGAGGCGGCGCGGGCCGGGGAGGCCGGGCGCGGCTTCGCCGTGGTGGCGGACGAAGTGCGTTCGCTGGCCAACCGTACCCAGCAGTCGACCCAGGAGATCCAGGGGTTGATCGAGCAGTTGCAGGACGGCGCCAACGATGCGGTCGCCGCCATGCGCGGTAGCGCCAGCCATGCCCAGAGCAACCTCGTCGAGGCCGACAGCGCGGCCCAGGCGCTGGGGCGCATCGTCGCCACGGTGGAAGAACTGGACGGCCTCAACCAGCAGATCGCGACCGCCGCCGAGGAACAGAGCCAGGTGGCCCAGGACATCGACCGCAACATCACCAACGTCTCCGGACTCTCCGAGCAGGCCCACGAAGGGACCGCCGCAGTGCTTTCGGCCAACCAGAGGGTCAAGGAGCACATGGCTGGCTTGCGCGTGGTGCTCGGCCGCTTCCGTACCTGAGGCTGGCTGCGGGCGTCGGCGCTAGTCGGCGGACAGCTCGCGGATCAGCGCCACCGTCAGGTACAGGCGGGGGGCGATGCTGGATAGTTCGAGGTATTCCGCCTCGCTGTGCAGGCCGGCGCCGACCACGCCGAGGGTTTCCAGCACCGCCGGTTTGTCGCTGCCGGGCACGTAGGCGTAGCCGGCGTCCGTGCCGAAGCGCATGGCGATCGGCTCGATGCGCTTGCCGATTCGGCCGTAGAGCGTCTGTGCGGTTTCCGCCAGGCGCTGCGAGGCGGGGTTCTTCACCAGAGGCGGACGACCCTTGTCGAGACGCAGACTGACTTCGGTATCGGCGACCAGGCGTTCGCCGGTCAGCTTCCGGGCGTCGGCCAGTACCCGCTCGCTCTCGGCCGGGTCCGAGTAGCGCATGTCGGCTTCCGCCGAAGCCTCGGCGGGAATGATGTTGCGCTTCTCGCCGCCCCTGGCGAGGGTCCAGTTCAGCGTGGTGCCTTTCGCCGGATCGCCGAGGTCCTTGAGACGCAGCAACTGGTGCGACAGTTCGAGAATGGCGTTGCGGCCTTGCTCGGGTGCCGAGCCGGCATGGGACGAGCGACCCTTCACCTCGAGCAGCAGGCCGTCGATGCCATTGGTGGCTACCGTCACTGCGTCCCGGTCCGGCGGCTCGTAGGAGAAGACGTAGTCCTGCTGCCGGGCCAGCTCGGCGATCAGTTGCTTCGAGCCGGCGGAGCCGGTCTCTTCGTCGGGATTGAACAGCACGGTGATCCGTCCGTAGTCCCTGAAGCCTTGCTGCCTGAGCAGCGCCAGGGCATGCAGCACCATCGCCACGCCGCCCTTGGCGTCGGCCACGCCGGGTCCGTAGGCGCGCTCCGCGTCCTCGCGGAACGGACGCTTCGCCGCGCTGCCGGCGGCGAACACGGTGTCGTAGTGAATCATCAGCAGGAAGCGCTTGCTGCCGGTGCCATCGAGGGTGGCCACCAGGTTGTCGCCGGCCGAGGGCGTCGCCGGTGCGCTGCGGACTTGCGCGCCGAGCGCCTGCAGGCGTTCGGCGAGCAGCGCGGACAACTGGCCGAGGCCTTCGGCCTGGCCGGTACCGCTGTCCACCGCGACCAGTTGCCGGAGCGTGTCGAGGTAGGCCGGGCGTTCGGCTTCGGCCTGGCGCAGCAGCTCGGCGGCTGGCGTGTCGGCAGCGAAGGCGGCGGGCGAAAGCAGGAAGGCGAGGGCGAGCGGCAAGAGGCGGGGCAGGCGGCGGGCGTGCACGGAAGGTCCTCGTCTGGCGGGCGGAGGCGGCGCGGTTGTGCGCCGCGGTATCCGATTGACCTTAGGTCATGAGACGGTTTCCGCCAGCAGCGCCTCGACCTTGCGCCGCAATTCTTCCAGCAGGGCTCGTTCCTCGGCCGAATAGTCGCGCGGTCGGCTGTCGAGTACGCAGACGGTGCCGTACGGGGTGCCGTCGGGCGCATGAACCGGATAGCCAAGGTAGTTGCTCAGGCCGAACTCGACTTCATCCTCGTTGCCGGCCCATTCCGTCTCCTGGCGCGAGTCGCGCACGTGCAATGGGGCGTCGCGGTCGACCACGCGTTCGCAGTAGAGGGGTTTGGCGCCGTCTTCATGGACGCTCTTGCGGCCTTCGGCGCCGATCGGGTAGGTGTCCTCCAGGCGTCCGGCGGAGGCCTCGACGCGCATGTGCCGGGGCAGGGAACGCATGATCAGCACCGACGGCACGTCGAGCCGGCGGGCCAGTGCGTCGATATCCCGGCGCAGGGATTCGAATCGTTCGGAGGATTTCGCCATGCCCGGCCTCGCCCATGTCTGGTGGATGAACCGCGACTGTAGCGGCGAAAGGGGGCTTGGCCTAAATACCCTTTGGTGCGCTCCCCCTCGCTCGAGCGCATAAGCGCCCGGCTGTCACTCCTCGGTCGGGCCGGGCAGGTACTCCAGCAGGTCTCCCGGCTGGCACGCCAGGTAGGCGCAGATGGCCTCCAGGGTAGCGAGGCGAATGCCCTTTACCTTGCCCTGCTTGAGCAGCGACAGGTTCTGTTCGGTGATGCCGATGGCCTGGGCCAGGTCCTTGGACCTGGCCTTGCGCAGGGCGAGCATGACGTCCAGCCTGATTTCGATGGGCATGGCGGACCTCAGACGAACTGGCGGTTTTCCTCGGCGAGCAGGGCGGCCTTGCGCTGGATGCGCGCGATCACCATCACCGAGGCGGCGGCGAACAGGCTGACCAGTTCCGCCGAACCGAAGCTGAGACTGACGATGCGTTGCCCCTGGGGTTGGAGGAAGGTGACCCAGACCGTCAGCAGCGGTTCCAGCAGGAAGTTCGCCAGCACCCAGCAAGCCAGGCACAGGCCGACCTTGCCGAGCAGCGCCGCGGCGTCTTCGCAGAAATACTCGCCGCGCCCGTAGTGCTGGAACAGCCTTCGCAGCGCCTGCAGTCCACTGGCCAGGACCAGCAGCGGCAGGCTCGACAGGAGGATGCCGCCGAGGGCCTGCCAGAGCGGCATGTCCCGCGCCACAACGCCGAGGTCGCCGGCGACACCGGTGGCGGTGAGAGCGAAACCGAGGCCGTGCTCGCTGGCGAGGTCGGGGAAGATCCAGCACGCGGCGTTGAGCAGCAGCATGCCGGCGATCAACAGCAGGGTCAGGGTAGCCATCAGGCGGCTGTAGCCGGCCAGGCGGTCGCTTGTCATCGGGGGTACTCCTGGGAAGGTGGGCAGGCCCCTCGGAAACGAGGGAAACCGGAGTGATCATAGTTTAATAATAAATTATCGTAAAACGATAATTTCTTGATCGCTGCATCCGGCCTGGAGCGCTCCGCAAAATCCCCTCCGTGCCCGCCGGGGGCATGGAGGGGAAGCGTCCTACTTCTGCAGCAACTGGACGTTGTCGATGAACATCGACTCCTGCTGGTTACCGCTGAGGATCATCAGTTCAGCACGCTTGATCGGCCCCTTCGGCAATTGCACCTGGCCGCGCAGGCTGGCCCAGCGGCCATTCTCGACCACCTTGTAGCCCAGGGGCAGGTATTCGCCGGGCCGACCCTGGCTTTCCAGGTAGAGGTAGGCATAGGTCATGGCCTGCGAGCCGCGACCGTCGCCGACCCGTACGTCCGCGCTGAACGCGTAGGTCCGGCCTGCTTCCAGGTTGCCCAGCAGGCTGGTGCTCGCGCCGGTGCCGGCGTAGCGCCGCTGGTAGGCTTCCAGGGCCAGCCGCCCGGCGCTGGCGACGCGCGTGGCGCGGGCGCTGGCATGCACGCCGCTCCAGCCGCCGATGCCGCTCTCGAAGTCGTAGGCGATGCGTTTCGGCGCCGGCGGTACGCTCGGCGGCGCGGCCTGGGCTTCCTGCAGGTTCATCTCGTCGACCAGCAGGCTGGCGCCGCTGTCGCTCCAGACCGCCACGTAGAGGTTGCGCTGGTCGGCGGCGGGACGGTAGTCGAAGGTCTTCTCCAGGCGACTGAACTCGTTGCCGCTGACCGACAGTTCGACGCTCTGCGCCGGGTTGTAGGCCAGGGCGCCATCGGCGCGTTCGCTGAGCAGCGCCATGCGCACGGTTTCACGGGTATTGGCGGCCTTGAGCATGACCTTGCCGCTCAGCCGGTAGCCGCTGCCGGCGCGCAGGGGGGCAATGGGGCGGACCAGCAGGTCGAAGCCACGCACGTCGACCAGCAAGGCATTGTCGCGGCAGCCCTTGGCGACGTTCACCAGGCTCAGCTGGGCGTTGCCGGACCATGCGCGCCAGCCTTCCATGCTGGCGAACTCGCCATCGCCGAGCAGGCCGCCGAGCTTGGCTTTCGTGCACCATGGCAGGTCCGGCGGGGTCGGCGTGTCGCCGCCGGAGCCCGGGTTGACCGTGCCGGGTACCTTGGTCGGGCGAAAGTCGGCGATCTGCGTGGCCATGCTGTTCAGCGCGCGTACGGCGTCGGCGTGTTCTTCGCGGCCGCAGGGCTGGTTGGCGCATTCGGCGTTGACCAGGCGCGGGTTGGCGAAGAACGGTGCCTGCTTGTTGGTGCCGAAGGCATGCGGGTAGGCCATCACGGTGGCGAAGCGCCCCTGCACGCCGTAGCCGCGGCTCCATTCGTAGGTGCCGCTGTGGGCGTAGCGCGGATCGTAGTAGCTGGACTCCAGGTCCTGCTCGTAGGAGTGGCGCAGGCCCATGTTGTGGCCGGCTTCATGGGCGAAGGTGTTGAGCCCGCAGTCGACCCCGGTGAGGTTGTAGGCAATGTCCTTGGCGTTGCCGTGGAAGCGCCCGCTGTTCTTATCGCCCGAGCCCATGTAGCCGATGCCGCAGGTGATGTAGCCGTTGCCGCTGTTCTGCGAGCGGTTGACCAGGCTGACCAGGTCGGCGCCGTACTGCTCGCGCAGGCGCTGCACCTGCGGGTCGCGCATGAAGCGATCGAGGTTGGCGCCGGTCACCGTCGGGTAGTCGGCCCAGTCCAGGCGCTGCTTGTGCACCAGACGCAGGCGCAGGTTGACGCCGCTCTTCTCGTAGGCGGTGTTGGCGAACTCGATGTAGCTGGCGATCCGCGCATCGATGTCGCGGCCATTTGCGGTCTGGGTCGCCGCGGGGGTGTAGAGGACCATGATGTCGACGGTCTTCGGCGCGGCCTGGGCGGCAGAGGCTACCGCCAGGGCTAGGGTGGAGCAGAGCAGGGATTTCTTCATGGGTTGCCTGTGTTCGGACAATAGGAAGCCATGGCGCCCCGAGGGCACCGCTGGGGAAACATGCTGGGAAGGTGGGCTCAGCCCTGGGCGGGCGGCGGCATCGGTGGCAGCTCGGCGAGCGGCGCGTCGACATGATCGCCATGCGGGTCGCTACGCGCGGCGATGTCGTTCTCGTCGATCACCCGGGTCTTGCCGCTGCGGTTGTCGACGATGATCGAGTAGCTGCCGTCGAGGGTGGCGACATTGATGTGGGTTTCCAGGCTGCCGCGCACCACGGTCAGGCTTTCCGCCTCGTCGCCGTCCACCAGGCCGCCGCGCCAGACCGGCAGGCCGGCGCTGTTATGGGTGCTGGCGAGGCGTGCCTGCAAGGGCCGCTCGCGACCCGGCAGGCTCATTTCCAGCACCTGGCCGAGCGCCAGCGTGTCGAGCAGGGCGGGTTCGACCTGCGCCAGGTATTCGGGAATGCCCTGGGCGCCTTCGCGGCTGCGCAGTTCGCCTTGCCAGAGCGTCACCCGCTCGCGTGGCGCGGGCGTCGTGACGGGGGGCGGGGCGAGCATGCGGGTAGCGTCCGCCGCCGGCGCCGCGAGCGCCGCTGTCGGGGCGGCGGCTGCCTGGGCGGCGGGGGACTGGCGGGCCTGCGGCGATGCCTCGGGCGGAGCCGGGTCGAGCAGCCAGCCGCCGATCAGCGCACCGCCGATGGCGGCGGCCGAGGCTGCGTAGATCCATGTCTTGGCCACGTTGTTTCTCCTCTGAGTGAACGTGGCGCGGAGTCTAGGAAGAAGCCTCTCCCAGCGTGGCGGCAACCGTTCACATTTGCGCCAGGCCGCGCGCCGGCGTGACGAAACTGCGAATCAGGCCGGAGCGCTACGGGCGCCAGGTCACGTGCGCTCTGTGCGCTGCGGCAAGGCTGGCGTTCGGCCGCCATGCTGTTCGCGGCGGAAGGCTTCGGCGCACCTGGCCGTCCTCGCGCTTGAAGAACTGGACGAAGTTGCTCGGCTCGTCGAAGCCGATGCCATCGTCTACGGCAGCCCCACCTATATGGGCGGACCGGCCTGGCAGTTCAAGAAGTTCGCCGATGCCACCTCAAAGCCCTGGTTCGTCCAGCTGGCTTCGCTGACGCCTCGCGCCGGCTATGGGGTGTCGTCATCCCGGCCGACGGTGGCATGTTCGCTCATCTCCAGGCAACCCGGTACGGCCTCTAGCCGCGCCGGGGCCTCAGCCTCGCGCCAGTTGCAGGAGACGGGCGCGCTCCTGCATCAGCGGCCGGCAACTGCGGATGCCTTCGACGATGCTGTAGAGGCTTTCGATCTGCTGCTGGCTGAGGCTGTTGTTCTGGGCCCAGCCGAGCAACTGCAGCCAGGTCCAGCGGGCGATGGTCTCGCTCTGCGTCTCGGCCTTCCTGCGGTCGTCCCCGTCGCTCTGTCCGACCAGGGTCTCCACCAGCCCCGAGGCGCACAACGGCAGCAGCTCCCGGTACTGCTCCGGGTGCGTGTCGCGTAGGCGACGCAGGGCCATTATGGCGGTGGTTATCGAGTCTGAATCCAAGCTTTTGTTCACAGTTCACTCCTTGTGCGTACAGGCTGGCGGCTGGTTGATCCCTGGGCCGCGAGCAACTGTTCGATGAAACGCGTCAGCTCTTTCTTGAACTCGGGTGTCAGGCTGGACACCTTGAGGATGAGCTCGGCCAGCTCGTCCTCGGGGCAATAGAGGTAGGCCATGGGGACCTGGAGGACCATGGCCAGCTGTTCGGAAGTCCGCATGTTGGGGGAGTGCCGTTCGCGTTCGTATTGGTTCATCCGTGCGCTGGCGGAAAACTCGTCCATTCCCACCAGCATGCCCAACTGTTTCTGCGAGTATCCCGCTCTGATTCTTGCGGCTTTTAGCCGGGTACCTAGCATCCATACAACTCCCGTCCCGTTGGCCCGCTCGCTCAAGGTTGGGCAAATCTGGACAAGATGGAAGCTCAGGAATCCTTAGTTTTCGCCGTGCCGGAGGCTCTGTCGTCCGGGGCGGCGCGCGGTTTCGACGCCGTGTACGAGGCTGCGGCGGGGATATGCGTCGATGTCGCCGAGATCGCGCATGCTCCGGTTTTCTCGCGGCGAGCCGGAGTATATGCGAATTGCATAAAGGCGGACGCCGTTTCGTCGCCTGGGGGCGGCGGGTCGTCGTCTCGCCAGAGGGGCGGGGATCGGCGCCGAGGCGGCGGAAAACGGCGATCGGGACGATACTCAGGAAAGGTGGGCGTTGCGGAACCAAGCCTCGCCTTCCAGGACTAATAGCCGGGTTTCACGCAGAGGTCATTCCCATGAGAACAACAACAAGCATCCGCCGTGTCGCTGCCGTCCTGGCAGCGCTGCACCTGCTCACCTTCGCCGAGGTTCCGCTCGCCCAGGCAGCGATGATCGGTACTGCGGAAGTCATGCAGCAACAACAGCACAACCTCGATCGCCAGCAACTGCTGAAGATGCTCGACGACCAGGGCGTCCAGAAGAAGCTGGAGGCCATGGGCGTGCCCCGCGACCAGGTGGCGAGTCGCATCAACAGCCTGACCAACGCCGAGCTGGCGCAGTTCAACCAGCAGCTGGACCAGGCGCCGGCGGGCGGCATCATCGGCATCATCGTGTTGTTCCTGGTGATCTTCATCATCACCGACATGCTTTGCGCCACGGATATCTTCAGCTTCATCAAATGCATCAATCGGTGAGGCGGCTGGCAGGGGCACTGCTGGTCTCCGCAATGCTCGGCGGCTGCGCGCAGCCGCCGAGACTGCCGCCGGAAAGCGCGGCGCTGCCCGCACGGGTGGAGCTGCGCGAAGTGCCGTTCTTCCCCCAGGAAGCCTACCAGTGCGGTCCCGCCGCGCTGGCCATGATGCTTGGCCAGCGCGGCCTGGCGTTGACGCCGGGGCAATTGAAGGACGAGGTGTTCATTCCCGGTCGCGAGGGCAGCCTGCAATTGGAGATGGTCGCCGCGGCGCGCCGCCACGGCATGCTGGTCTATCCGCTGCAAGGCGGACTGGAGAGCGTGCTCGAGGAGGTCGCGGCGGGCAACCCGGTGCTGGTGTTACAGAACCAGGCTTTCTCCTGGTGGCCGCGCTGGCACTTCGCGGTGGTGGTCGGTTTCGATCGGGAGCGCCGCGAACTGGTGCTGCGCTCGGGCATCACCCGGCGCTGGGTTACCGACTTCACCAGCTTCGAGTCGACCTGGAAGCGTTCGGGGCGCTGGGCGGTGCTGACCCTGCCGGGTGACCGCCTGCCGGCCACGGCAGCGGCGGTCCCGTGGCTCAAGGCCGCCAGTGACAGCGAGGAAACCGGCCACCCCAAGGTTGCCCGGCGCGCCTACGAAGAAGCCGTGCGACGCTGGCCTGAGGACGCCTTCGCCTGGTTTGCCCTGGGCAACAGTCGCTACGCCGCAGGCGATTCCGCCGCTGCCGAACAGGCCATGCTCACCAGCGTCGAGCGTCGCGTGGATTTCGCCGCGGGTTGGTTCAACCTGTCCCAGTTGCTGGCGGAACGCGGTTGCGCGGCGCCGGCGCGCCAGGCGCAGGCCTGCGCGCGGGCATTGCAGCCTGGGGAAGCCCGCTTCGCTGCGGCCTTGCCGCAGGCCGTCGCACCCGCGGCGCGGTGCGCCGAGCTGCCGGCCTGTCCCGTTGGCGCACCGCCCCGCTGAGGCGGCGGAGCCGAAGGTTGTCGGAACCCCGTTCCAGCGAGACGGCTCTATACCTGGGAGGACCCCACTCAGGTGCAGAACATGGCCAACGACAAGCGGACTTCGCCCCCCACCCCCCGGCAACCGGCCAAGGGCGGTGCGGCGGGCAAGCGCCAGGGGCATGCGGCGGAGGGCATGCGCAAGCCGCGTGCGCGCGGCGAGGAGCGGAAAGAGAAACCGGCCGACGGACGTTCGGCCACGGCGCTGACCGCCAACGAGCGGCGGGAGATCGACGACAAGCAGCCACCGCGCGCCGCTGTCCTGCACGAGGTGATTCGCGTCCAGGGCGAACACGAGTTGCAGCGCACGCTGGCGGCACTCTGGTGGTCGGCGGTGGCCGCGGGGCTGACCATCGGCCTCTCGTTGATGGGCATGGGCCTGTTCCGCGCTGCCTTGCCCGAGCAGGAGTGGGCGATCATCGTCAGCAGCTTCGGCTATCCCATGGGCTTCCTGGCAGTGATCCTCGCCCGCCAGCAACTGTTCACCGAAAACACCCTGACCGCCGTGTTGCCGGTGATGACCGAGCCGACCCTGGAAAAGGCCTGGCAACTGTTGCGTCTCTGGAGCGTGGTGCTGTTCGGCAATATCGTCGGTACGCTGCTGTTCGCCTGGGCGGTGCTGCATCTGCCGATATTCAATGAAGCGGCCGACGCGGCGTTCCTTGAGATCGGCCGCGAGGTGATGCACAACGACCTGGCGCAAATGTTCGCCAAGGGCATCGTTTCCGGCTGGATGATCGCCACCATGGTCTGGCTGATCCCGGCGGCGGAGGGCGCGAAGATCTGGATCATCGCGATGGTCACCTACCTGATGGCGCTGGGCAGCTTCACCCACATCGTGGTGGGCTCGGCGGAGGTAGGCTACCTGGCGTTCGCCGGGGAAATCGGCTGGGCCGAGTTCCTGCTGAAGTTCGCCCTGCCTACCCTGGGCGGCAACATCGTCGGCGGTAGCCTGATCTTCGCCCTGATCAGTCATGCGCAGATCCGTAGCGAAGGTTGAGGCGCGGATGGAAAAAACGGCACCCCGGGGTGCCGTTCTGTCGACGCGGACTAGACCCCGAGCTTGTCGCGCAGGCTGTAGTACCAGGCGCCGATGGCGGTGAACGGTACGCGGAACAGCTTGCCGCCGGGGAAGGGGTAGTGCGGCAGGCCGGCGAAAGCGTCGAAGCGCTCGGCCTGGCCGCGCAGGGCTTCGGCCAGGACCTTGCCGGCGACGTGGGTGTAGGTCACGCCGTGGCCGCTGCAACCCTGGGAATAGTAGATGTTGTCGCCGATGCGGCCGACCTGGGGCAGGCGCGAGAGGGTCAGCAGGAAGTTGCCGGTCCAGGCGAAGTCGATCTTCACGTCCTTCAGTTGCGGGAAGGTCTTGAGCATCTTCGGCCGGATGATCGCCTCGATGTCCGCCGGATCGCGAGCGCCATAGATCACGCCGCCACCATAGATCAGGCGCTTGTCGCCGGAGAGGCGATAGTAGTCGAGCAGGTAATTGCAGTCTTCCACGCAGTAGTCCTGCGGCAGCAGGCTGTGGGCCAGTTCCTCGTTCAGCGGCTCGGTGGTGATCACCTGGGTGCCGCAGGGCATCGACTTGGCCGCCAGTTCCGGGACCAGGCCGTTGAGGTAGGCGTTACCGGCGACCACGATGAACTTCGCCTTCACCTTGCCTTGCGGGGTATGCACCACCGGGCTGGCGCCGCGCTCGATGCGGGTCGCCGGGCTCTGCTCGTAGATTCTGCCGCCGAGCGACTCCACCGCCGCCGCTTCGCCGAGGGCGAGGTTCAGCGGATGGATGTGGCCGCCGCTCATGTCGAGCATGCCACCTATATAGTTGTTGGTCGCCACCACCTCGCGGATGCGCTTGGCGTCCATGATCTCCAACTGGTTGTGGCCGTAGCGTTCCCACAACTGTTTCTGCGCGCGCAGGTGATCCATCTGCTTCTCGGTGAAGGCGGCGAACACCCCGCCGTCCTTCAGGTCGCATTGGATACCGTAGCGGGCCACGCGCTCGCGGATGATGCGCCCGCCTTCGAAGGCCATCTCGCCGAGCAACTGCGCTTCGCGCTTGCCGACGTTGCGCTCGATCACGTCGATGTCGCGGCTGTAGCTGTTGACGATCTGGCCGCCGTTGCGCCCGGAAGCGCCGAAGCCGACCTTGGCGGCTTCCAGTACGGTGACCTTGAAACCATTCTCCAACAGGAACAGGGCGGTGGAGAGGCCGGTATAGCCGGCACCGATCACGCAGACGTCGGTTTCGACCTCGCCCTGGAGTTCCGGGCGGGGCGGCGCGGGATTGGCCGACGCGGCGTAATAGGAGGAGGGGTAGGGGGTGTGCGGCATCTTGCACCTCTGTTTTTTATTTTTTACGGATGCCCGGATGCTACCCGAGTCGAAATCGGCCGGCTAGCCTCCGTGCAAAATTTTCAACGGACCCCCTGAAAATAAAAATTCCACTTTTTCAGAGAGTTAGCGAAAAAAAAGCTTGACGGTGTTTTTGGGGTCTGTAGAATGCGCGCCATCAGCAGGCACGTAGCTCAGTTGGTTAGAGCACCACCTTGACATGGTGGGGGTCGTTGGTTCGAATCCAATCGTGCCTACCAAACAAATCCCGCGCTGCTGGCGGGGCAAGAAAGGCGATCCGAAAGGGTCGCCTTTTTTCGTTTGCGCCCCGAAAAAGGCCGCTCGGCCCGTGCTCGCCTGGGCTCGCGCTTCATCGCATAGCCGCTATTGACAGCGGGGGCGGTCTTTTCCGACCCTAGCGCCTTCACGGATGATTCAGGCGACAAGGCTCATGACGACCTCTTCCGGTTCGCGTATCGGCGGACTTCTTCACGCTTCCCTTTTTTCCCTGCTCGGACTCGGTCTCCTGCTCGCCGGCGGTTTCAAGACCGTCGAGCGGTACCATTTCCTGCGTACTGCGCAGGAAGCCCAGGGGACGGTCAGCGCCTTGAATGCCGGCGGTTCGCATCCGCAGATCGATTTCACCAGCGTTTCCGGCGAGCGGATTTCCTATCCCCAGGGCGGCTTCATCTTCGGCTACCAGGTGGGCGAGCCGGTTCGCGTCCTCTACGAGGCTGGGCGGCCGGCGGCCAGCGCGATAGTCGACGATGCCGGCGCGCTCTGGGGAACCAGCGCTTTCCTCTGCGGCTTCGGCGCACTCTTCGGTATTGTCGGGTTCAGGGGATTGCTGGGCCTGCGTTCTTCCCAACCGACCTCAAAAGGACATTGAAGTCATGTCGCAACTTCCCATTCCCTTGCCCCTCAACGAGAGTCGCTGGCGCTACGTGACGGCCAGTGGCGGAGGCATGACCGTGGCCTTCCTGGCGGGTAGCGGCGGCTCCATCACGTTGCTCTCGCCGGAGGGTGAGAACGTGTCCTTCCGCTATGGCGGGGTGGGCGGCGGGATCGGACTGGGCATGCGCCTGCCGCGCTTCGGCAAGGTCAACCTCAATGTCAAGGGCAAGAGCGTTGGCGGGGCCGGTGCGCTGGAGGCGTTGCCGAGCACCGGAACCGTCTTGGTCGCGGACGGCCTGGTGGGGCGCGACCTGTCCCGCGGCGACTTCACCGGGCCCTGCATGTACGTCGAACTCGGCGCGGGAGTCATCGCCGGCGGTTCGGGCACGGCGATTCTCTTCGGCCTCGATCCCAAGCTGCTGGCGGCGGTGGCGCTGGCGAGCGCCTCGCCATTGACCGCCGCGCTGGGCGCCAGCATGTCGCGGCAATTACTGCAATCGTCCCGTGGCGCCCTGTTGATGGCCGGGGTCAACGTCGGTGCACAGTTCGGCGGCGGCGCGGCGGCTTACCTGGGGGCGTTGTTCTGATGCAGGAGGGCGATCCGGGAGGATCGCCCTTTTTACCTTGCGCAGGCGTGCGGCGGCCAGGGCTCCGTTGAGTTCCATGGCCAGCGGGGCGGTGGCGGAAATCGTTACCGGCGCGGGGAACGGTCGTCGGAGATTCCGAACCGGCATGGATCGGTTCTTTCCAAACAAGCCCATCCACTCGTTCGAGGTGTCGTGCTTGTGTCCAGGTTGATCATGCCCGGAGGGCCGTTGTCGCAAGAATCCGATGTCCGGATCTTCTGTTCACCCAAGGAGCGGCTGGACTTCTACCGGCGGGAAATCCACTACGAGACGGGCCAGCTATCCAGTCGGACCAACGCCTACCTGACGGCGCAGTCGTTCCTGGTCATCGCCTATGCCTCGTCGATGGCCAACCTGAACCCGGCCTGGGGCGAGCTGTTCACCCTGGTGGTGCCGGCGCTCCTGGCACTGCTCGGGATCGTCAATTCCCTGCATGCCTGGCCGGGCATCCAGGCATCCTCGGAGATCATCTGCCACTGGCAGTTCAAGCAGTCCTGCCTGTTGCACAGCGATCCGGAGATCGGCCTGGCCTACGATGATTCGCCATTGTTCAGCGAACGCGAGGTCAACCGCGGCAGCTTCGAGAAAACCTTGCTGTTCTCGCGACGCGTGCCGTTCCTGTTCGCCGGCTTCTGGTGTGCGCTGGGCGTGTTTTCGCTCTGGTTGCAACTGGCCGGTTAGCGCTGGTGGCCCATCGTTTCGGCAAGGCTTGGCGTTGGCGGAGGCTTGCCGGCTCGATAGGCGGGCGCCGTCGGATCCGGGAACGCCCGGCGTCAGGGCGCTGCCTGCTCGCAGAGATCGTTGCCGAGGAGGCGCGCGCCCAGGCCGCGAAGCAGGTAGGTCTCGACATGGCTGCCGTCCGGGCAGTCGACTCGGTAGCCGAGCGCCAGGCCGGCGGAAAGAAGAACGAACAGGAACAGGCCGATATGTTGCAGTTTGCTCATGGTGTTTTCTACGAAAGAGGCTTGAGGGCGCAGGCGCTGCGCCGGGCGATTCTAGTGCAATGAGGCAGGGGGAGGAGCCGATTTGCATGCCTAAGCGTTCTACATGGTCCAGGGCGCCCAGCGATTCGACAGTCGCCCTGCGCCGATCGACGGCGAGCCGGAGCGAATCCGGCTGCAACTGCGTCTGTACCTGGGTTGAGCCGTTGACGGGCGCTGTCGCTGCCTTTATAAGACCGCCTCACGCAGCCGGCAGGCAGTCGAAGATGAGCGACGAAGACGATATTCACGAACCCGAACACGATCACCTGCTGGATAACGATTACCTCGAGGACGAGCGTGACGAAGATACGTTCGGCGCGCTCGACGAGCCCGATGCCTGCGGAACCGGCAGGCGACGTTCCTGCGAATATTGCGACGCGGTCCAGGTGCCAGTCGATAGCGAGGGTTTCTCTATCTGCGCCGATTGCGCAGGGCTGGAGGACTAGCCCTGGTCAGACGCTGACCACCCGGTTGCGTCCGGCACGCTTGGCGTCGTACAGCGCGGCATCCGCCCGGGCGAGTGCCCGTTCCGGTTCTTCGCCGCTGCCGGCCAGGGTACAGCCGGCACTGATGGTCACCGGCACGGACGTGCCGGCACAGTCGATCGGGGTCGCTTCCATCAGTTCGCGGATGCGATTGGCGATCATGGTCAGTTCCGTGGTCTCGCGGACCCGGACCATCGCCACGAACTCCTCGCCGCCGAAACGCGCCAGGAGATCTTCCGGCCGCAGCGCCGCGCGCAGTCGCGAAGCCGCCTCGCGGAGGACGCTGTCGCCGGCCCGGTGCCCCAGGGTGTCGTTGATACGTTTGAAATGGTCGATATCGCTGTAGATGATGCCGATGCGCTGGTCGCTGGCCCGCGCCAACTCCAGTTCATGCTGGTGCAGCGCGTGGAAGCCGGCCCGGTTCCACAATTGGGTGAGGGGGTCGAGCAGTGACTTGCGCTGCTCCCGGTCGATCTCCTGGCGCAGGAAGCGGGTGTGCTCGGTGAGGCTGCGTAGCTGGAGATATCCTTCGGCCAGGATCGACAGTCGATTGAGCTGGCGTCCTTCCCGGAGATCCAGCAGCCGCGGGCTCGGGTCGATCAGGCAGAGTGTGCCGATGGCCTGGCCATTGCTGGCGTGCAGGGGCTCGCCGGCGTAGAAGCGGATGAAGGGCGGCCCGGTGACCAGCGGATTGTCGTGAAAACGCGGATCCCTGGAGGCGTCCGTCACCATCAGCGGTTCGCTGGCCAGGATGGCGTGGCCGCAGAAGGACAGGTCGCGCGGCGTCTGTTCGGCATCCAGGCCGATACGGGCCTTGAACCATTGGCGGTCGTGGTCGATCAGACTGATCAGCACGGTCTTCACCCCGAAGGTTTCCCGCGCCAGTTCCACCAGGGCGTCCAGGTAGTGTTCGGCGGGGGTGTCGACCAGCGCCATGTCGTCCAGGGCCTGCTGGCGCAGGGCTTCGTCGGGAGGGAGGGGGCAGGCGAGCATACTGGATCCTGATCACGGTGGAGACTTTCGGTATAGCTGCCGGACAGGCTGAAGGCCAGCCTGGCGTCCGCAGTCGGCGCAAGGGTGAAGAGGGCAAAAAAAATCCCGGCCGCGTGGAGCAGGCCGGGAAAGGATCCAGGGATGTACAGCGCCCACAGCTTATGTCGGCGGCGGTTTCGATGAAGCTGCCGGATCTGGTAGGCGCGATTTTCGCGTCGATGTGTGACCCGCTTCGCCGACTATCCTGGCAAGTGGGGTCGCGAACCAATAGGATTTGCGGGTTTTATTCAATCTGGGTGAATGCGTGCAGGAAATCTACTCTGAAGAACAGATGCGCAAGGCGCTGGGCCTTGCCGAAACGCGACCGAAAAAGGTCCGGACCGAGGCCAGCCAGCCGGTCCGCTACACCATCGTCGAACTGAGCGTGCGCAAGGGCGGGGCGGGATTGCCGCTGCGTTTCGAACATCGCTCGCGCTCCATCAGCAAGGTCACCGCGCAACTGGAAGCGGAGAAGGAAGCCAAGCGCCAGGGTTACCAGGTCTGGGCGCTGCTGGATATCCGTCAGATCTGAGCGAGGCGCCTGCGCGGGGCGCGGCATTGTCCTGGTCTCGGTCCGGCTGCTAAGGTGCGCAGCCCATCGATACAGGAGTCCGGAACATGGAACTGACGATCTTCCAGGTAGACGCATTCGCCGACAGTCCCTTCCAGGGCAATCCGGCGGCGGTCTGCCCCCTCGATGCCTGGCTGGACGACGAGCGCCTGCAGGCCATCGCGGAAGAGAACAATCTTTCGGAAACCGCCTTTGTCGTCGGCCGCGACGGCGACTATCGATTGCGCTGGTTCACGCCGCAGGTCGAGGTGGACCTGTGCGGTCATGCGACCCTGGCGACGGCCTGGGTACTGATCCACAAGCTCGACGACGCTTCCCCGGTATTGCGTTTCGCTACCCGTAGCGGTGAGCTGAGCGTGCGGCGCGAGGGCGACTCGCTGGCGATGGACTTCCCGGCCAAGCGTCCGGAGCCTTGCGCGACACCGGACGGACTGCTGGAGGCGCTGGGTATTGCCGAGGCGGAAGTGCTGAAGACCGACGATTACCTCGTGGTGGTCGACGACGAAAAGACGATCGCCGCCCTGGCGCCTGACTTCGCCCGGCTTAAGGGCTTGCCGTGCCGCGGGGTGGCGGTGACCGCGCGCAGCCAGCGCTTCGATTTCGTCTCGCGCTGGTTCGGGCCCAACGTCGGCGTCAACGAAGACCCGGTGACCGGTTCCGCGCATACCTCCCTGGCGCCGTACTGGGCGCAGCGCCTGGGCAAGACCCGGCTGAGCGCCGAGCAGGGCGGGGCGCGCAAGGGGCGCCTGGAATGCGACGTGCGCGGCGAGCGGGTGGTCATCTCTGGCAAGGCGGCGTTGTACATGAGCGGTACGCTCCATCTCTGATCCCGAAGCAGGAGTACGACGATGCCGGCACCGCAGGTAGGCGTGGGTGTCCTGATCTTGCGGGACGGCAAGGTGTTGCTGGGGCGCCGCAAGGGCAGTCATGGCGCTGGCTGCTGGTCGGCGCCCGGCGGCCATCTCGAGTTCGGCGAGGCGGTGGAGGACTGCGCCCTGCGCGAAGCCCTGGAAGAGACCGGCCTGGCGCTGAGCGAACTGCGCCACGGCCCGTTCAGCAATGACGTCTTCGAGGGGCGCCACTACCTCACCGCGTTCATCCTGGCCGGTTGCGCGGAGGATGCCGAGGCGCGCCTCATGGAGCCGGACAAGTGCGACGGCTGGGCCTGGTTCGATTGGGCCGATCTGCCGGAGCCGCTGTTCGCGCCCCTGGCGAGCCTGCGCCGGCGGGGCTATTCGCCCTTCGACCCGAAGCGCTGAGCGACAGGCAAAAAAAATCCCGACCGCGGGGGAGCTGGTCGGGAAATACCCTTGGGGTTCGCACACACCGTGAGCATAGGCCAGTCCGCAACGGCATCAAGAGGAGCCTGTTCGAACTGCTAGGCCCCTTTGGGGGCCGTTCCACTGTCGTCACCTCCGCTCGACGGCGAGCGAAGGGGTTGCCCGCTTGCGTTGCGGTATCCAGAACAGCATCAGCGGCAGCAGCGAGGCCCAGCCCAGCAGGACATCGCCGGCCAGGTGGATGTGTTCGCCGGGCATCAACAGTCCCTGCAGGAACATCAGGCCGAAGTGCGCGGCATTGGCTGCCACGGTGAAGTCGATGAACAGCCGGTGGCGGAAGGGCTGGCTGGCGGCGCGCCAGAGGAATGCGCCCCAGACCAGGTAGATCGTCGAGATCATCAGCTCATAGTGCTGTCCGCCGCCTTGCTGGTCGCCCCAGCGAACCAGGCGGAGCAGCAGGCGCCCGGCGTCGGAGTCGAGCAGCGACTGGTCGAGCCGCAGGAGCAGCGTGGCCAGGGCCAGGCCGAAGAACAGCAGGAAGCCGCCGGCCATCAGGCGAATGCTCAGGGTCAGCCAAGGCGTGGCGGAAACCGGGGAAGGGGAGGCAGTCATGCAGATCACCTGTAGGCCATGTCGATGGCGTTGCCTTCGGTCAGGTCGTCAAAATCCGCACGGCGGAAAGGGCGCTCTTCCCGGGTGATGGTGCGCACCCGTTCGATGTATTCGCGCATGGCGCGGCGGGTATTGCCCTGGGAGGCGGCGGAGAGGAAGCCGGCCTTTTCGCTGGCCATGCCCTCCGTCCAGTCGCGGGAAGCCGCCTGGTAGATCGAACGCTTGATCAGGCGCACCGCTTGCGGTGAGCGCCGGGACAGGCGTTGCGCCAGCGCGTCGGCGGCTTCCAGTAGCTCCTCCGCTGGCGCCAGCCCGTTGACCAGGCCCAGCGCAAGGGCCTGGCGCGGCTCCAGCAGTTGCCCTTCCAGGCACAGCTCCAGGGCCCTGGCCACGCCCAGGCTGCGCGCCAGCATCTGGGTGCCGCCGCCTCCCGGTATCAGGCCGATGAGTACTTCCGGCTGGCCGAGGAAGCGTTCCACCTGGTCGTCCTCGGCCATCAGGCGCAGGTCGCAGGCCAGCGCCAGCTCGCAGCCGCCACCCAAGGCCAGGCCGTTGATCGCGGCGATGAACACCTTGTCCATGCGGCGCATGTGCGCGGTGACCTCATGGAACAGGTTCATGTCGGCGACGCCGGCCAGCAGGGTGTGACGCAGCAGCTTCCTCGCTCCAGGCAGGTGGCGCAGGAGGCTTTCGCTTTCCAGCAGCAGGCGTGTCAGCCAGGCCGGCATGGAGAAGGTGATGGGGGCGACGGCGCGCTCGATCTCGTCGACGTCGAAGTGGGTCAGGAAGACCCCATCCGCCGCTCCGGAAAGGATGACAGCACCGATGTCCTGGCGCTGCTCCAGGTCGTCCAGCAGGTCGGCCAGTTCCTGCATCACCGCCGTGGTGAGGAAGTTCGCCGGGGGATTGTCGAGCAGGACTTGCAGGACGCGTCCTCGTTGTTCTATGCGCAGGTGTCGCGGTGCTAGAGTCATTGCGGCTTCCTCATTGGATAACGAGCGTTATATAACGATCATTATCCAATGTGACGACATCGTCTCCCCAACCAACGGATAGTCGGCATGCGCTACAAACCGGAACAGAAACAGGCCACCCGCGCCCTGCTGTTGAGCAAGGCCGCTCCGCTGGTGAAGCGCCAGGGCTTCGCCAGCACCGGCCTGGACACCTTGATGAAGGCGGCTGGTCTTACCACCGGGGCGTTCTACTCGCAGTTCTCCAGCAAGGCGGAGTTGCTCGAAGCGATCCTGCAGCGCGAGCTGAGCGCCCAGCACGATGCCTTTCCGCTGGACAGCCTGGAGCAACTGGCCGGCGCCACCCGTCTCTACCTCAGTCGCGGTCATGCGCAGCATGCCGACATGGGCTGCCCGATTCCGGCGCTGGCCGCCGAGGTGGGCCGGGCAGGGCCCGAGGTGCGGGAAACCTTCGAACGCGCCCTGGAACAACGGCAACGGCGGCTGGCCGAACTGATGGGCGACGAGAACCGGGCCTGGGTGCTCACCTGCCTGTCGGTCGGCGCGGTGCTTCTCGCGCGTGCCCAGGCGAGCGAGGTGGCGCGCGACAAGGTCCTGGATGCGGCGCTGGAGCATGCGCTGGGCCTGCTTTCGGCGAGCGGAGCGGTTTCGCCGCAAGCGGACCGGGACTGATTGCACAACTGCAATGTTCGGCGTCTAGCGTCAGGCTTTCCCTCCGACAGGTAAGCCCATGAACGCCCATCATCTCGAACTCGCCAAGGCCCTGCTGGTGTTTGCCCTTGCCGTCGCCGGCCTGGTGGTCGGTCTCATGCCGATGGAGTTCTGAGCGACGCAGGTCCGGCTTCGCGCTTTTCCCTCGTCTTCGAGTGGTCTCTGGCGTTGCACCGGTTTAGGATGCGCGGGTATTTCGGAGCCGCTTCGCTTGGCGTCGCCCGCCGCTGCGCTCCGAGACCGAGCATTGCTCGAACCAGAACGAGATCGAAGGTGCATCGCCACGAGCGGCGCACGGCCTGATGATAGATGGAGGCAACATGAGCGCGGCTCAGCCAGGCATTCTCACCCCGATTCCGGTGGTGGGTCGCTACCTGTTTTTCAGTATTTCCCAACCCGAGCAGGTGGCCGCGACCTTGGCCAGCCTGGCCGCGGCCACCGATGGTTACCAGCTGGTGGTGGGTATCGGCCATTCGCTGATGCTCAGCCTCGGCAAGACCGTCGAGGGCATGAAGGACTATCCGGTGCTCGCCGCGCCCGGCATCGACCTGCCGTCCACGCCCTCCGCGCTGTGGTGCTGGCTGCGCGGCGAGGATCGCGGCGAGGTGACGCTGCGTTCGCACGCGCTGGAACGGTCGCTGGCGCCGGCCTTCCAGCGGACCGGCGCGGTGGATGCGTTCCTCTACGGCGAGGACCGCGACCTGTCCGGCTACAAGGACGGCACCGAGAACCCCAAGGGCGATGCGGCGCTCGAAGCCGCGCTGGTCTCCGGGCGCGGTGCAGGCCTGGATGGCGGCAGTTTCGTTGCTGTCCAGCAGTGGCTGCATGACTTCGACCGGATGCAGGCGATCCCCGGCGAGGAGATGGACAACATCATCGGCCGCCGCAAGTCCGACGATGAAGAACTGGAAGACGCGCCGGCCTACGCCCACGTCAAGCGCACCGAGCAGGAAAGCTTCGAGCCCGCCGCGTTCCTCCTGCGGCGCGGCGCGCCCTGGTCCGACGAGCACCGCGCGGGGCTGTTGTTCGCCGCCTTCGGCCGCTCGTTCGAGGCCTTCGAGGTCCAGTGGCTACGGATGATCGGCGTGGAAGACGGGGTGCTCGATGGCCTGTTCCGTTTCACCCGGCCGATCAGCGGCAGCTACTTCTGGTGTCCGCCCATGGCCGACGGCCGCCTCGACCTGTCCGCCCTCGGCCTCTGAGCCCGCCGCGGCAGCAGGCCAGGCCTGCT
>NZ_KV800314.1:419754-445361 GCF_001810205.1 Pseudomonas sp. HMSC076A11
CCCGCCGCGGCAGCAGGCCAGGCCTGCTGCCGCGTCCTGCGCGGCGCTAGTGGGCGGTGGCCACGGCGGCCTCGTCGATCAGCGCCGCTACTTCCTTCGCTCGCGAGGCCAGTGACGCGTGGCTGGCATCGAGGGTGACGATCTTCCTCGGTGCGATCCGCGCGGCCATCCGCTCCTGGTTCTCCGGCGCAATCATGCGATCGGCGCTGGAAATCTGGTACCAGGAGGGCTTGCTCTTCCAGGCCGGGCTGCCGATGGCATCGCCAAAAGTGCTGGCCAGCGGAGCCTTCTGGGTGATGCCCATGACCAGCCCTTCGTCCGCAGCGAGATCCTGGCAGAAGCTTTCGTGGAACCTGTCCGCCTTCACCCAGAGATAGCCATCGCTGTCCGGCGCCAGGTTCGCTGCGGCCAGGGGCAAGTGCTCCTGGGTGATGCCACCGGGACTTTCGCCGCTGTCGGGGGCGAAGGCGGCGATATAGACCAGCCCGACCACATTCGGCTGGTTGCCGGCCTCGGTGATCACCGCGCCGCCATAGGAGTGTCCGACCAGCAGGACCGGCCCCTGTTGCTGCGCGATCATCTTGCGCGTCCGCTCGGCATCGTCCGCCAGCGAGGTCAACGGTAGTTCGACGGCATGCAGGTTGTCGTGGCCGAGGCGTTTCAGTTCGAGAATGACCTTGCTCCAGTGGGCGGCGCCGCCCCAGAAGCCGTGGACCAGGATGATCGCAGGCAGGTTGCTCATCGTGTTGCTCCCTTGTGGGTGAGGGTTGCTGGCATGAGGCATCGCCCGGCGAGCATACGAGGTCGCGATGGGCGGGCGATAGCGGGAGGCGAGGACGTTCGTCGAAAAGAACAACTCCTTGTTCCGGTAGGCGACGTGATATCGGCACGGCGGTATGTTGCAAGTCCGGACCCGACCGATCGGGTTGTCGCGACGGGCATGGAGGGGTGATCGGTCGGTCGGGTTCGCGTCTTTTCGGGGCACCCGAATCTGAAAAAATCTTGCTTCTCGCCATACCGGGGGAGCGGGGCGGGTAGATTTTCTTCCGAATCCTTCACTTTCTACCCGGTCATGGAAAAAGCTCTGAAATTGGCGTCATGCCTCTACGGCCTGCTGATCCTGCTCAGCCTGGCGATGGTCGCCTTCCTCAGCCAGTTTCCGTTTCTCCTCAGCTCGGGAGCGGAAAACCTCTCGATGTCGATCCTGCCGCTGCTGATCCCGCTGATGGTCGGGCTGGTCGTCTGCGAGGCGGTGCGGGCGGTGGTGCCGAAGAAGCGCTAGGCGCGGCGCCGGGATCAGCGGCCGAGAATGCGCTGGCGGCGCAGCCGGTACTGCTCGTAGGGAAGGCCCTGGCGGTTCAGCTCTTCCAGCTGGCGTTCGCTGGCGCTGCGGGAAAACGATTCCTCGACTATCGAGTCCGGCGTGACAGGCTGTGCGCAGGCGCTGACCAGCAGCACACCCAGGACCAGGGCAATGCGTGGCATGCGATCTCCATGGACTACGGCAGAAGGGAAAAAAAAGGCCATTACCAAGCGGGGGGAGGGTTGGTAATGGCCTGTACAAGGGACATTTGCCAGGCCTTGGGGATCTGGCGAAAAAGACGATATCAAGGGGGAATTTGATTAGCCAGCTAACAAAGTGGAATGAAGTTTTGCGGCAGGCGTAACAATTCTGTCCGAATCGTCATTCTTGCGTCACCGCCGGGACAGAGCGGTTTCGGCAGACTGCGGGGGAGTCGCCGAAGGAGATTCGTCGTGGACGATACGCTCAGGTTCGCCTCGCGCTTGTGCAAGTTCATCGTCGCCGCCAGCTTCCTGCTCGTGGCGGTCGCCAGCCTTTGCCTGTGGTGGACGGGCCAGGCCTACGAATACGCGGCGCTGGCGTTCTTTCCGTTCGCCGTACCCATGCTGCTGCTGATCATGGTCTGCGACCTGCTGGCAGCGCTGAATGGCAGGCGTCGCTGAGCGCCCGGGCTGCCTAGCGCTTTCAGCTAGGCCGATGTCGAACCCAGACAACCGGCGCCCCGCGCGTGGCCCTATGGTGAGGCATTCATCCACTGCCTTCCTGGAGCGACCATGTCAGATTTCATCACCGTACTGCGCGATACCTGTCCCGTACCCGTGCTGGACGCCACCAAGTGGAAGCGGATCGACGGCGATCCGCATACCGTCAACCTCAACGCATACGCCTCGGCGGACGGCAGCAAGCTGATGGGCACCTGGATCTGCACGCCGGGCAAGTGGGAGGTGAACTACGAACGCTGGGAGTTCTGCCACTTCCTCGACGGCTACTGCATCATCACCCCGGAAGGCGAGCAACCGGTGCACCTGAGGGCGGGCGACGTGTTCGTCATCGAGCCGGGCCTGCGTGGTACCTGGGAGGTAGTGGAGACGGTGCGCAAGTACTTCGTCTTCGCCTGACGGTATTGCCGCACGTCCGGGATGCCTGCCGGACGTCGCGCCTCAGTCCTGGTGGACGATGCGGCGGATGGTGCCGCCGCAGGACTGGTAGCAACTGCGGTACTCGTCCTGGCAGTCGTCGCCGAAATCGAAGTTGCGCTGCGGGTAGGGGCAGGACTTGCGCTTCTTCTTGTCGCTGTTCTGCATGCAGTAGTTGTAGGCCGTGCTCTGCGCCTGGTAGAGCGCCTCGTCCTGGCGCTGCTGCAGCTTGGCGAGGGTCTTGCACTGGCGCTTCTCGGCATTGCACTGGCTCACGCAGTGCAGGCCGGCATCGCTGGTCGGCGGAATGTAGGAGTAGCTGACGCTAGGGCCGCAACCGCCGAGCAGCAAGGCAAGACCGAGGAGGGGGAGGAGAAGGTGTTTCCGGAACGGCATTGTCGATATCGATAAGCAATGGCAAGCGAGAGCGAATGCTATCACTGGCTTTCCGAAGCTGTACGGCTCTACCCGATAAGGTTGAACTGGCGCACGAAACGCAAAAAAGAAAACCCCGGGACTGGCCCGGGGTTCTCGTCGCGCTCGCAGGTTCGATCAGAACACGCTGAACGGGTACTCGACGAAGGCACGGATTTCGTTGCCGTCGTCGTTGTACGAGCGGGCGTCGTTGGAGACACGCAGGAACGAGCTGCGCAGACGCAGGGTGAGGTCCTTGGCCGGACCGCTCTGCACCACGTACTGGACCTGGTTGAAGATCTCGCGCTCCTTGCCGTTGCTGGTCTCGGCGGTCTTGATGTTGTCGCCGCGCACGTAGGCTACGCGGTAGGTCAGGCCGGGCACGCCGTACTTGGCGAAGTCCAGGGCGTAGCTGACCTGCCAGGAACGCTCGTCCTCGGCGTTGAAGTCCGACCAGTAGGAGTTGGCCAGCCAGATGGTGGTGCCGCCGTCGCCGATGCCGCCGGCGTTCTGGTACCAGCCGTAGTTGTAGCCGGTGTCGCCGGTGTTGCGCTGGTGGGCGATCATGAAGGTGTGGGCGTCGATGGTGTAGGACGCCGCCAGGCTCCAGATCTTGTTGTCGCGGTTACCGTTGAAGTTCTGGTCGGCGAAGTCGCTGTCCAGCTTGGTGCGATAGCCGTTGAAGTCGAAGTTCAGCGACTGGTCGGCCTGCAGCGGGATGGTGTAGTTCAGGTTGATGTACTGCTTCTTCAGTACGTCCTCGACGTCGGAAGCGTACAGCGAGGCGTTGAAGTGATCGGTGAAGGCGTACTTGCCGCCGAACACGTTGATGCTCTTCAGGCCGCCGCTGTCGCGCCCTTCGGCGCTCTTGCGGGATTCCGCGGTGAAGCGACCGGCGTTCAGCTCCAGTCCCTCGATCTCCTTGGAGGTGATCAGGGTGCCGCTGTAGCTTTCCGGGAGCAGGCGCGAGTTGTCGTAGCTGAGCACCGGCAGGCTGGGCATCTGGTCGCCGTACTTGAGCACGGTGTTGGAGATGCGGAACTTCACCGCCGCGCCGCCCTTGGACAGATCGTCCGCCGCGGAGCCGCTGTCGCCCTGCTTGAAGAAGTCGATACCGGCGGCGCCGCTACGACCCTTGCCGCCGTCCAGGCGTACCGCGTACAGGCCGAACGCGTCGACACCGACGCCCACCGTCCCCTGGGTGAAGCCGGAGGTGAAGGTGGCAGTGGCGGCCTGGCCCCATTCGGCCTTGTCCTGCCGGCCATGTTTGTAGTCACGGCTGATGTAGCCATTGCGGAAGAACAGATCGAGGTGGCTGTCCTCGACAAACCCCTTTGCTGCTTCTTGGTCATTGGCCATCGCCTGGCTTGCAGTCGCGATGCCCAGTGCCAGCAGGCAAATCCTTTTCTTCAACATCTTATTGTTCCTGGTTGTTGGCTTGATGTGCGCTGAAATTGAAGGAAGCGCAAGGTTCGAAGTGCACGGGAGTCATTTGTCCCATTTACCGTGCGTGGCGGTTCTGGTTTCTTGTTTCTCCCGTTGGCGGCGCAACAATACCAGAACATTGTTCGATCCAAGAAAGCTTCGAGTCATTTGCTAATAACCAAAGTGCAAGGAAAGCCCCTTCCATAGGCTCTGAATCGGGCGTTGCCGGATCGCTTCGTCATGCGCCTGCAATATCAACCTTATCGATAAGTACCATGCCGCGAAGTCGCTGCAGTTCTCGCTTTGGGCGGTGATACCGTCGAATCGTGAACGGATCGACAAAGAGGGACGTGACATGAAGATTCTTATCGCTGTATTCGCCGCCCTGGCCCTGTCCGCCTGTGCCTCGCCTCCCGCTTCGAACGCCCCGGCGCTGGCCGCCAGCACCAGCAAGGCTCCCTACGATTACGCGATGTGCGTCTTGCCCAAGTGGCAACGCCAGGCGCCGGGCGTGGCGCTGGTGGAGGAAGGCCGCGGCTATCGCCTGGCGGACGCTGGGCAGTGGCTGGAGGTGCAGCCGGCGAGGGGTGGCAGCCTGGTGCGAATCCATGACCAGCAGCCCTGGGTCACCCGCGGGGCCTTCATCGATGCGGCCAGGACCTGTTCCTGAGCCGAGAGGAAGAGGGAAGAGCTCCGGCCCCCCTAGCATGAAGTGTCCGGAGCTCTACGGCCGCAAACGGAGGATGGCCGCAGAACGATCATCTGCCTATGGCCGGCGCTGCGCTTGATCGAGATCAAGTACTGGAGGCCGGGGAGCCGGCGTGTGCGGCGATTCGCGTGACGGGTCTCGTTTTTTCTGTGAAGTGCATTGCATAACGCTTCAATCGGGACGGGTGGCCAGCATGCCAACCAGTTCCTGGGCGGCCTTGCGCAATGGCTGGTTTTTCAGCCAGATAGCGTGGACAGGCAGTTTCAGCTCGTTCTTGGTATTCCTGAAGTCCAGGCGTACCAGCCTTCCCGTTGCCAGCAGCGGCGCGACCCGGGACAACGGGAAATTGCCCCAGCCGATCCCCGCCTCGACCATTTCCAGCGCCGTGCCCAGGCTGTCGGTGCGCCAGCAGGCGCCGGCAATCAGCGGACGGGTGTCGGCCAACGGCAGGTCGCAACTGGCCACCAGGATCTGCCGCACGTTCACCAGCTCTTCCAGGTACAGCGCCTGCCCCGGCTTCTGCAGGGCGGGATGGCGCGGCGAGATGGTCGCGACCAGCGATTCCGCGCCGACATACTGGAAGCGCTCCTGCGGGTTCACGCTGATGCCGGCGAATCCGAAGCACAGGCTGATGCGGCCGCCATGGAGCAGGGCGAGGGCATCGTCCTGCGCCGCGCTGAGCACCTCGACATCGAGCAGCGGGTAGCGCTCGGAAAGGGTGCGGAGGGCGCCGAACAGCCGCCCGCTGTCGATGTCCGCAACCACGCCGAGCGACAGGCGGCTTTCCAATCCCTGGGAGAGTTCCAGCGCATGCACCTGCAACTGGGCGAGCTGCTCGGCGATCATCCGCGCTTGCGGTGCCAGGGCCCTGGCCAGCGCCGTAGGACGGGCTTCGCGGTGGGTTCGCTCGAAAAGGGCGAAACCCAGCTCCGCCTCCAGGTTGGCGATGCCCATGCTCACCGCCGAAGGCACTCGACCCAAGGCACGGGCGGCGCCGGAAAAGGAGCCGCGGTCGAGGACGGCGAGGAACAGCTCGATGGTATCGCTGGAAAAGTTCATGGCAATTCTCCTATCAGCAGATCTGAAAGCTGCTGACTTTTTCTGTCAAGAAAATTGATCCAACCTTGCCCGCCTTTCCGCTATCACGCCCGAGAGGTCCACGTGCAAGGCATCAAGCGCAAATTGGTCTACGTGACCGCCTACGAATTGATCGGGATGAGTATCTCGACCCTGGGGCTGGCCCTGCTCGCCGGTTCCACGCCCACTACCACCGGCCCCCTGGCGGTGGTGATCACCACCGTCGCGGTGACCTGGAACTTCATCTACAACTGCCTGTTCGAGTTCTGGGAGCGGCGCCAGGCCGTGCGCGGACGCAGCATTGCGCGGCGGGTGGCGCACGCCATCGGCTTCCAGTTGACCCTGGTGGTCTACCTGATCCCGCTGATCGCCTGGTGGATGGGGATTTCCCTGCTGGAGGCGTTCTGGCTGGACCTGGCGCTGATCGTCCTGATCCCGTGCTACACCTTCCTCTTCAACTGGGCCTTCGATCGCCTGTTCGGCCTCCCGACTTCCGCGTTGCCGGCCGGCGAGGCGGCCTCCGTCTGAGGATTTTTTTTCTTCAGCGCCATTCGCGCTCGCCTTGGCCGGGGCAAATCGCCTACCTTAGACGGACGTGCGCTGTGGTGCCGGTTCAGGGAGGAAGTACGACCGCAAGCCATGAAGGTCTGCCCCGGCGAGGATGGGGTGCGGCATTTCGATGAACGGATTGGGGTCACTATGCGGATTTTGGGGATGCTACTGGGGACCGTCTTGCTGGCGGGTTGTTCGACATCGACGCCCTCGCTCGACGAGACGGACCAGGTACCGAAGGAGCGTTTGTACAACTACCAGTTCCGTGACGACGGCGACGCCTTCCTGGTGGTTTCCCGGGACCGCGAGTTCCTCGGCAGCGTCTGCAATACCCGCTTGATCATCGATAGCCGCCTGGCCGCCGAGATCCAGGCCGGCGAGAGCGCGCGTTTCCGTCTTCCGGCGGGGCTGCGGGTGGTATCCGTGCAGGGCGATGGGATCTGCCGCGGCGAGGCGCCCAAGCAGGTGGTGCATGTGCAGAACGGGCAGACCACGCATTACCGGATCACCGTGGACTCCGGCCTGAACATCGGCCTGGTGCCGGGCTGACGCCGGCGCAACGAAAAAAGCCGCCCGTGGGCGGCTTTTTCATGCGCGGCGTTTATTCGCTGACCGCTTTCTCGACCTTTTCGGACGCCGACCAGATCCGATAGCGGACCTCCACGTCCTTCGGCGCATAGACCACGATCGGCAGCTTGCTGTTGTAGCGCAGCAGGAAGCCTTCGCCGACCACCGGGATGAAACGCTGCTCCTTCTTCTGGCCGGGGCAGGCCATCATCGTGCTCATCGGCCCGCTGACCTTGTCCAGGCGGTAGTAGGAGTAGCCCCAGCCTTCCAGGGTGTGTTCTTCCAGCTCGCCGCCCAGGCGCTGCTGGTTGCAGTCGGCCTCGAGGGTCTTGCCGGCGATGATCTCGACCTTGAATGCGTCTTCCGCGTCCTGTTTCGGCAGGTGGATGACCTGGCGGGTGAAGCCGGCATCTGCCTTCGGGTAGGGAACCTTTTCATCCAGTTTGGCGGCCATGGCGGTGCTGGAAAGAGCGGCAACGCCGGCGGCGATCAGTAGTGCTTTCATGTCCTTGAGGTTCTCCTTACGTGGTAACGCGAGCAGGGTAAGACACCGAGGCACGGGTGAAAAGTTCAGTGGGGGACGTAACGGAATGTTCCATGTCCTGGGCCAGCCGGTCGGGGCACGGCCGAATCGCGGGCAAAAAAAAGACCATCTGCGGGGGGAGGGCGATGGTCTTCAAAGGAGCGTCGGGGACTTGGGGTTCTCCCGACGCCGCTACGATCTCACGCCGCTCCGCTGGGGAAAAATGCTTTGGACTGATAGTGGCTATCGATGCCGGTGACTTGAAATTCCCCGCCAACTCATAGCAAGTTCCGCACGATAGAGCCGTCAGCGCATCAGTTTGCGTTTTTTCAGCGGGTCAGTTGCAAGGCCAGTTCATCGACCTGTTCGGCCCAGTCGGAGTCCTCGGCCAGGGCCTCGCGCAGGAAGCTGGCCTGGGCAGGGTTCCAGAATGGCGCATCGGGCAGCGCCGTGCCCTCCTCGAGGTGGTGCCGGGCGAGAAAGGCGACGATGTCGTCCCGCCCAGCGGGGAGCCCCAACTGGCGGAACAGGTTGGAAAAGGTGTGCGGGCTGGTGTCCATGACGGTTCCTCCTGGATTCGCTGTTTTTCCACTATAGCCGGCGGGACGGCAGGGCCGCCGTGGGAGCCGGGGGTGGGTAATTTTGTCGCAGATGAAAAAGACTGTTGTGCGCGGCGTGCTTCATGGCGAAGGGGCGGGCGCTTATTATTAGCAAGCTAATGATAACCGGAGTCAGCCTATGTCCAGAATCGAAGTCGCCGTGCTGGTGGGGACGTCCGTTCCCGAATCGCTGCGCAGCAAGGGATTGCTGGCCTGTTGGATCCTGATGGTGGACGGCGCCATGTGGGCCGGCCCCTTCACCAGCCGTGACGAGGCGGAAGCCTTGAAGGGAACCTGGGAACTGAGTTGGCCGCTGGAGGCGGCGATCTCCGCCTGAGCCAAGGCCCTTGCCTTGCCGAAAAGCCCGCCGAGCGCGGGCTTTCTGTTGCCTGCGGAAACGCCCTAGCGGCGGCCCACCAGCAGGCCGAGGAGGAAGCCGGCGCCGGCCGATACGGCGATGGTCTGCCAGGGATGGTCCTCGACGTATTCCTCGGTCGCTTCGGCGGCCGCCTGGCTGCGTTGCACCACGCCGCGGCGGGTGCGCTCGATGGCGTCGCGACCACGATGCAGCACGGAATTGATCTGTTCACGCAGGTTCGCGCCCTCCTTGCCGGCCAGGCTGCCGGTGCCGCTCATCAACTGGTCCACCTCGGCGATCAGGTCCTGCAGTTCGGCCATGGCCTGGTCCTGGATAGCCTGCTTGGCGCGAGCGGAGCGGGTTTTCAGAGTCATGTCGGTCTCCTTGACGAGGATGGTTACCTAGGTATGGAGTCGCCCGCTTCGCTGAAAGTTGCACGGCATGGCCTGCGTCGGGGGCTTCCGTAGCATGCGGGAGAGCCGTTTCAGGATGCCCCGGCCTCGCCGCGCAGGTAGCGGTCGAGGTCGATCGCTTCGCCGCTCTTGAGTTTCAGGCGTCGGCGCAGGTCGTCGAACATAGCGTCGTACTCGCGGCGCTGGCGCACGATCGGTCCCTGCCGCAAGCGCAGGCCGTGGCGCCGGGCCAGGCGACTGGCACGGCTGGCGAAATGCACGGCGGCGTCGCGCGGCAGTTCGAAGCTTTCGCTGAAAGGCTGGCCGTCGATCCGGCCCTCCATGTCGAAGTGTACGGCCACCGGGCGGGCCTCGGCCTCCAGGACCCGGTAGCGCAGGTGGATATCGAATGCCTGGCGGTCGACTTCGCTGGCCGAGGCGAGATGCAGATGGCCGGGAATGAACATGGCCTGCCTCCTTTTCGGATAACCGGGGAAATGCCCTTGCCTGCCAGGGTATGCTTCGCCGGCCTCGGGACGGCTGTCCCAGGTCAGTTTTTTCCGGATTGGAGTGGGGATGCGAATGGCGCTGGGAGCGTTCGGGTGTTGACTGACTGGGCCGCGTACGCCGGGCTGTTCCTCTCGGCGTTCGGTTCGGCGACCCTGCTGCCGTTGCAGTCGGAAACCGTGCTGGCCGCCTTGCTGCTGCGCGGCGGCCAGTCGGTCGCGTGGCTGCTGGCGCTGGCCATCGTCGGCAATGTGCTGGGTTCCTGGGTCAACTGGTGGCTGGGTCGCTACCTCGAGCATTTCCGCGGTCGCCGCTGGTTTCCCGTGGGCGAGGTGCAGTTGCTCAGGGCGCAGCGACACTATCGCCGCTACGGCCGCTGGACCCTGCTGCTCAGTTGGGTGCCGGTCATCGGCGATCCGCTGACGCTGGTGGCCGGCATCATGCGTGAGCCCTGCTGGAGTTTCCTGCTGATCGTCGGCCTGGCCAAGACGCTCCGCTACCTGGTCCTGGCTGCGCTGGTGCTGGGCTGGGCCGGCTGAGCGCTTCGTCGGCGAGCGTAGAACTATTTTTCGCGGGGCAATGTCCATTGCTGCGAGGTGTAACTGCCGCCTCATCGCCCCCGGGGCCTTTAGTTGCCGCTGTGGTCCCGGGGGCTTCTCTTTTCCTGCCTGTTTCCGGCGATGCGAGGTGCGCAATGTCGAGGGTGGTTGCGGGATCGCTGGTCTGCCTGCTGCTCGGTTCGGCGCCGGCCTGGGCTTCCACGGCCGAGGCGTGGCAGGCGCACGACGCCATGGTGCGTGCCGCCTGCCTGAAAGCCAGCGGCTTGCGCCAGGTACGCGCGGTGGGGCAGGTACTGCCCTTCGACGATGAGGTGGGCTATTCGGCGCTGCTCCTGCAGGGCCGCTATCCGCAGCCGCACATGCAGGGCCGCCAGGGCCGCGAGCTGTGTCTGTACCGGCGCGCCACCGGCAAGGCCAGCGTCAGCGAGGCCGACGCCCTGCTCAAGCCTTGAGTTCGGGGTCGTCGTTGTCCGGAAGTTCGCGTTCGCCAGGGTCCTTGCCGTCTTCCGAATGGTGTTCGATCACCGCGTTCAGTTCTGCGCCGAACAGCACCACTGCCGCCGACAGGTAGAAGTACAGCAGGAGGATGATGATCGCCCCGATGCTGCCGTACATGGCGTTGTAGTTGGCGAAGTTCTTCACGTAGAAGCCATAGGCGAGGGACGCGGCGATCCAGGCGATCACCGAGAGCACCGAGCCGGGAGTGATGAAGCGGAAACGCTGCTCGACATCCGGCACCAGGTAGTAGAACAGCGCCACCGCGAGCATCAGCAGGAACACCGCAAGAGGCCAGCGCAGCCAGGTCCAGAGCGTCACCAGGTACTGTTCCAGACCGACCAGGCCGGCGATCCAGGCGATTACCTGCGGCCCGGTGACCATCAGGCCGGCCGCCACCAGCAACAACAGGGCGATGCCGAGGGTGTAGAGGATCGACAGGGAGAAGCGCTTCCATACCGGGCGGCTCTCCTTCACGTCGTAGGCGGCGTTGAGCGCGATCATCATCGAGCGGATGCCCGCCGAGGAGGTCCACAGCGCCACCGCGATACCGATCGACAGCAGGCCGCCTTTCTGCTGCTGCAACTGGTCGATCACCGGGTTGACCTGATCCATCGCCTCGGGCGGCAGCAGCAACGCCGCCTGCTCGCGCAGCCAGGCGAAGAACTCCGGTAGGTGCAAGTAGCCTACGAGGGTGATCAGCACCAGCAGGAACGGAAACAGCGAGAACAGCATCTGATAGGCGAGGGCCGAGGCGTAGGTCGGCATGTCGTCCTCGAGGAACTCGTTCACTGTGCGCTTGACCAGGCCGAACAGGCCTATTTCCCGATAAGCCGTACGGAACATTCCATCTCCTTGCTGTGTGCGTGCCGATGACGATCGACCACCGATGGCCGCTTGCCGCCAGGCATTTTCCGTTGGGTGAAATTCGTCGCGTCCTTTCTGGGACGCCACGGCGGGCGAATTGGTTCGTCGCCGGCGTCATCATTCGGTCGCATCCGTTAGCCAGACTGCGCCTGCCCGCCGCGCGGCGGGCCTCCGTCCAACTTCTCAGAAATGGAGCGCACCATGTCTGTCGACCTGAAGAAAATCGCCGCTGCCTTTCCCGAGTTCCAGTTGTCCAGCAAGAGCCGCCATGACGGCGCGCTGTTGTTGCAGTTGCAGGCCGCCGACGGCCGCTACGTGGCTCGCACCATACCCTCGCCGCAGCTCAGCGCGCCGCCGGAGACCGAGTGGCTGATCCGCAGCATCCGCCGGGAACTGGCCGTGCCGGGCATGGAAATGGCGATGGCGGCACGCTGAGTTTTTTCGCCGCGGGAACCGATGATGCGATAATTCCGCCTTTCCACACAGCTGACGGGAAGGCAATGAAGCGCGAGAAGGTTCGGGACAGGCAGGCGGCAGGGAAGATCTCGGCGACCCACATCATCGCCAATCCCACCCTGGCCAGGGAATGGATCGTGTTCTTCAAGAAGGACGGCGGGCGCAGCTATTTCCTGGTCGACGAGAGCGACGAGGTGATGTCGTTCCGCCGGCTCGACGACGCGGTCAAGGAGCTGCGCGGGCTGGGCATCAAGTTCGCGGAGATCCATCTCTAGGAGCGGCGTCGCGCGGTCGCCACTGGCCAGCCTTGCGCGCCCGCGCTTCTTCCTCGGCGAACCGGTACTGGCCGCGCGCCTCGGCCGTCTGGCCGCTGTCCGGCGCGTCGCGCCAGCTGGCCAGGCCAATGGTCAGCAGGGCCAGCCCGGCATCCAGGGTATGTCCGCAGGTGGGGCAGTCGGCCGGGGTGACCCAGGCCGCGCCGAGGATGCGGAAGCGCGCGTCGCGGCCTTGCTCGCGGATGGTCGTCGATTTGCCGAGCAGCATGTCTTCCAGGGCTTCCCGGGCGCGCCGACGCCAGGGCTCGGCGGCCGGTAGCTCGACGGCATTGAGCTGGATGCGCAGCGCCTTGTTCGCGCCGGGCAGGCGGCAGCCCAGGCTGGCGTCGTCGTGTATCGCCACCACCGTGCAGTCGAAGCGGCGCTCCCCGGCGTCGGCGGCGAACGCCAGGGCGGCGCAGAGCGGCAACAGGGCGAGGGTGCGGAAGATCATGGGCTACTCCGGCGGAGGTCAGCGTCGACGCGAGGATAGGTTGCTGCAGGTCGCCAGGTCCACCGGGCCGACATAGGGATTGCCCCAGCCCATCACGCAGCCGACCATGTGGTTGCGCTGGCGCTCCCAGGTCTGTGGCGGGTACTGCTTGTGCCAGGCGTTGTAGAGCTGGCGATCCTGCTTCGACAGGCGCAGGCCGTAGCGGTCGCTCATGTAGAAGTAGGTGCGGGCGATCATCCCGCGAATCTGCGGGCGTGGCATCGCCTTGCGCGCCTTGAAGTCCACTACCATCGGGCAGGCGCCGTATTGCTGGGGTTTCTGCGGCAGCCAGCCGAAGCCGAAGTTGCTGCGGTCGCCGTTGACCTCGCCGATGCTCGGCACCAGGTTGTGCAGGTCGGCCTCGGCGCGCTGGTAGGTGCTGTCGTGCCTCGCGCAGTTGCTCCGCCCGCCGTTCTGCCAGCAGCGTCGCTGGTGACCGATCACCCAGGCTGGGACGATGTGTTCCCACTCGATGCGCCGCGCGCGGTTGGCGTTCTTCCTCGGCTTGTAGCCGCAACTGGCGAGGTCGACACGATTTCCCGAGTAGCGACAGCCGCAGTAGAACTCCACGGATTGCCGGGCGTAGAGCTTCCAGCCGATTTTCTTCGCTTCGGAGAACGTGCGCGGGGCGTTGGCCTGGCCGGCGCTGGCGAGGAGGAGGGCGAAAAGGCCTACAAACAAACGGGAAAGCATGCGGCAACTTCCAAAAAAATCCGCATGTTACTGATTTTGCAGGAGATGCCAATCGTGGCCAGTCCATGGCCAGGCGAGGGGCGGACCTTCCCGTTTGCGCCGCGTCCATGCGATGGTTAGTATACGTTCCGTATATGTTTTGTAGTCGAGGTGTAGTGTGGGCCTGGTGAAGATTTCCGAGCAATTGCACGAAGAGGCGCGCATCGCCTGCAAGGCCATGTCGCGCTCGATCAATGCCCAGGCCGAGCACTGGATGCGCATCGGCATGCTGATCGAAGCCAATCCCGGCCTGACCTATGCGCAGGTGCTACGCCAATTGATGGACGAAGCGCGCGAAAGCGACCGCCGCGAGCAGGACGCGGCGAGGATCTCGGGATGATCAAGAGCGCGGAGGAAATCCAGCGCATGAGCGTGGCCGGCGCGCTCACCGCGAAAGTCCTCGAAGTCCTCGACGAGGTGGTGCGGCCAGGCATCAGCACGGCAGAGATCGACCGCTTCTGCGAGCGCTACATCGTCGACACCCTCGCGGCGATTCCCGGCAGCAAGGGGCAGTACGGCTATCCGTTCACGGTGAACACCTCGGTCAACGAGGTGGTCTGCCATGGCTGGCCGTCGGCGCAGCAGATCCTCCGCGACGGCGATATCGTCAACGTCGACGTCACGGTGATCAAGGACGGCTATTTCGGCGACAGCAGCAAGATGTACCGGGTCGGCGCCATCGACCGCCAGGCGCAGAAGCTGCTCGACGTCACCCGCGAATGCCTGTACCGGGCGATCCGCGTGGTGCGCCCGGACGCCACCCTCGGCGATATCGGGCATGCCATCCAGAGTCACGCCGAAGCCAACGGTTATTCGGTGGTCCGCGAATACTGCGGGCACGGCATCGGCCGCAAGATGCACGAGGCGCCGCAGGTCCTGCACTTCGGTCGCGCTGGCGCGGGTGCGCGGCTGAAGGCCGGGATGACCTTCACCATCGAACCGATGATCAACCAGGGCGGCCACGCGGTGAAGCTGCACAAGGACGGCTGGACCGTGACCACTCGCGACCGCCGCCTGTCGGCCCAGTACGAGCACACCGTGCTGGTCACCGAGCGGGGTTGCCGGGTCCTGACCCTGCGCGACGAGGAGCGCGAGGCGCTGGCCGACCTGGCTGGCTGATCGACGCCCGGCCTGGTTACACTGCGACGACTTTTCCGAAGGGAGGCTGGCGGGTGTCCGGCAGGCGTTTTGGCGAGTTCGAACTGCGCGCCACCTGGTTGCGCGAGGACAGTGGCTATCTGGCCGAGATCGAGATAACCAGCATCGACGACGGACGCACCGAATGGCTGGTGCTGCCGGGCCAGCCGCCGTGCGAGAGTCCGGCGGCCGCGCTGTCGCTGGCGGAAGCGGCGCTGTACCGGGTGCGCGGCTTCGATGCGCGGGGCCGGCCGCTGTTTTCCGACTGAGCCTGCTGGCAAATCGCATGATGCATTTCGCACGATCTTGCAGTTTGCACGGACCGCTTCGCTGAGTCTTTTCGTAAGTTATTGATTTTGAATGGTTTTAATTTTCCATGTGGCTGGCATGAAAGCTGCCACCTTTCCCCGTGTTGCGGCTGCGCTGAAGTTCGCGGTCGGTTTTCATGCAAGAGGGGATAAACGATCATGGAAAAGTCCATCAAGATGCTGTTCGATGCCTTCCAGGCCACCTTTGCCGTATCCACCCAGATGCGTCCGGACGGCGGCGCCCTCCTGACCCTGCGCAACGGCGAAGAGATCGTGACCCGTCGCGTGGTGTCCGCCGCCCAGTTGGCCGACGAGAAGCGCATGTACTGGTTCATCAACGCCGTGCGCCGCGACCTGGCCCTGGAGGCGGGGAGCCTGCCGGTGGATGTGGTCGGCACCCTGCGTCGTTTGCAGGAGCGCGGCCTGCCGAGCTACATGGCGGGCTGAACGGTTCGTCCGGAATCCTGGCGGAGGCCTCCGGCAGGGCGGGCGAGAGTGCTAGAGTGAAGCTTCGAGGGGCTGGGCGAGGATCGACCGGCCCCGCTCGTGTCGGAAGGGAAGGCCAGGGCTGGCCTGCCCGTTCGGCGCTTCGGCAGGCTGGCGCAGAACGATGCAAGGTCGTTCGGGTCAGCATCAGGGATGAAATGACTGACAGGAGTCGGGATGCTGCGTTACGTCGTGGGTTTTCTCGCGTTCACCGTGCTGGCGGCCTATCTGTTGCTGGGGGTTTCCCAGCACGCCTTCCTGCCGTGACCGGTCGGCGTGGCGGCTTCAGCTGCGTTGCGGAAGAGGCTGTGGCGGCCGCGCGGGATGCCGGTTTTCGGCTTGCCGTGCCTTGCGTTGCAGGCGTGCGCGCCGACGCGGCACGCGCAGGAAGGCCCACAGGGTGACGCCGGCGAGGCCCAGCCAGGCGACGATCAGCAATGTGACGAAGGATTCGGGAGTCATGGTTCGTCCTCCTCTTACCCAAGGATAGACCCTGCGGGAAGGGGAATTACTGCAATCGGTCTTCGACCATGGTCTGAAACGCGGTCACTCGGGGCCGGCGCCGACCAGAGCCAGGCAGCCGGTCAGGCTGGTCAGCAGGGGCAGGGCGAGCAGGAAGGCCAGCCAGATGGCCTCCATGCGCAACAGCGTGGCGCCGAGGAACAGCGCGACCAGGAGGATGGTCATGAGCAAGGCGGTCCAGCCGAAGTACATGGCGAAGTTGTCGATGCCCAGGCCGATGCCCCAGCCCAGCAGCAGGGCCCATACCCCGGCCAGAGCCAGGCCGAGGGCCAGCATGCTCGCCAGGGTCCGGGCGGACGGGGCATGCAGCGGGTGGTTGCGGAATAGCTCGTAGAAGATCGGCGTATTCATCGGCGTCACCTCCGCAGGGGAACTTCCAGCCTAGTCCAGCGGGCGAGACGGCCCTAGACCTATTTGTCATTACGGGGCGTGACCTCAGGCCGTTAACATCCATCTTTTCCAGGCGATGCCGTGCATCGGGCTGTGGGCCCGCTCACCGTTCGTCGCGCTGAGTCGAAAAAGAAACCGAAAGGGTTGCGTGCATGAGTGGCGAACTCGCCTCGTTCGAGGTGGATGGGTATCAACTGGTCTATCAGGACCTGGGCGAGGGCACGCCGGTGCTACTGGTCCACGGTTCGCTGTGCGACTACCGCTACTGGCAATGGCAGTTGCGCAGCCTCGGCGAGCGCCACCGGCTGATCGTGCCGAGCCTGCGTCACTACTACCCCGAGCGCTGGGACGGGCAGGGCGCGGACTTCACCAGCGCCCGCCACGTCGCTGACCTGCTGGCGCTGGTCGAGCGGCTCGGCGAGCCGGCACACCTGCTCGGCCATTCCCGTGGCGGCAACCTGGCGTTGCGCCTGGCGCTGGCCGCTCCGGACGCCCTGCGTTCGCTGAGCCTGGCCGATCCCGGCGGCGACTATGCCGCTGAGGTCTACGCCCACGCCGGCCTGCCTGCGCCCGAGGAACCATTGGAACGCAACCAGTTCCGGCGCCAGGCGCTCGAATTGATCCGTGGCGGCGAGGCGGAACGGGGACTGGAACTGTTCGTCGATACGGTGAGCGGCGCCGGGGTATGGAAACGCTCGTCGGCGACGTTCCGCCGAATGACCCTGGACAACGCCATGACCCTGGTCGGGCAGGTGGCCGACCAGCCGCCGGCGCTGGCGCTGTCGGAACTGCGCTCGATCGACCTGTCGAGCCTGATCCTCAACGGCGAACGCAGTCCGCAACCGTTCCCGGCCACCGCCGAGGCGCTGGCGGCGGCCCTGCCGCGCGCCGAGCTGCAACGCATCCAGGGCGCGTCCCATGGCCTCAATGCCACCCGTCCGGCGGCTTTCAACCGGTCGGTACTGGAGTTCCTGGCGCGCGTCGATGGCGTTGCGCCGGACGTGGAAACGTCCTGAAGCGAGGTCGGGCGAACTGACCGCTCGTCAGCTCGCCGCGGATGCTTTACCATGGGCGCTTCGCGCCGGATCAGCTCCGGCGTTTTTCGTCAGTATCCATTCCCAGTGATCTCCGTCCGCGCGCTTCGGCGCAGGGGTGCCGCAAGGCGCCTGCCACTGTGAGGCAGGCCGGCCCGGCGGGCGACGCTTACTGGCACATCCCAACCCACGTGGCCTTTGGTAGGGGTCACCACTAGGAGAGGAGGCGCCATGCCCATCATTACTCTTCCCGACGGCAGTCAACGTTCCTTCGATCACCCGGTCTCCGTGGCCGAGGTGGCCCAATCCATCGGCGCGGGCCTGGCCAAGGCGACCCTCGCCGGCAAGGTCGACGGCCGCCTGGTCGACGCCTGCGACACCATCGATCGCGACGCGACCCTGCAGATCATCACGCCCAAGGACGAGGAAGGACTGGAGATCATCCGCCACTCCTGCGCCCACCTGGTCGGCCATGCGGTCAAGCAGCTCTATCCGACCGCGAAGATGGTCATCGGCCCGGTGATCGAGGAAGGCTTCTACTACGACATCTTCTTCGAGCGCCCCTTCACCCCCGAGGACATGGCGGCGATCCAGCAGCGCATGCGCGAGCTGATCGACAAGGACTACGACGTGATCAAGAAGATGACCCCGCGCGCCGAGGTCATCGAGCTGTTCAAGTCCCGTGGCGAAGACTACAAGCTGCGCCTGATCGACGACATGCCGGACGAGAAGGCCATGGGCCTGTACTTCCATGAGGAGTACGTGGACATGTGCCGCGGCCCGCACGTGCCGAACACCCGCTTCCTCAAGGCGTTCCAGCTGACCAAGATTTCCGGCGCATACTGGCGCGGCGACTCGAAGAACGAGCAGCTGCAACGCATCTACGGCACCGCCTGGGCCGACAAGAAGCAACTGGCGGCCTACATCCAGCGCATCGAAGAGGCCGAGAAGCGCGACCATCGCCGCATCGGCAAGCAGCTCGACCTGTTCCACCTGCAGGAAGAAGCGCCGGGCATGGTGTTCTGGCACCCGAATGGCTGGAGCGTCTACCAGGTGCTCGAGCAGTACATGCGCAAGGTCCAGCGCGACCATGGCTACGTCGAAGTGCGTACCCCGCAGGTGGTCGACCGCATCCTCTGGGAGCGTTCGGGCCACTGGTCGAACTACGCCGAGAACATGTTCACCACCTCCTCGGAAAGCCGCGACTACGCGGTCAAGCCGATGAACTGCCCGTGCCACGTGCAGATCTTCAACCAGGGCCTGAAGTCCTACCGCGACCTGCCGCTGCGCCTCGCCGAGTTCGGCGCCTGCCACCGCAACGAGCCGTCCGGCGCGCTGCACGGGATCATGCGCGTACGCGGCTTCACCCAGGACGACGCGCATATCTTCTGCACCGAAGAGCAGGTGAAGAAGGAAGCGGCCGATTTCATCAAGCTGACCTTGCAGGTCTATCGCGACTTCGGTTTCACCGACATCGCCATGAAGCTGTCGACCCGTCCGGCCAAGCGCGTCGGTTCCGACGAGCTGTGGGATCGCGCCGAAGGCGCGCTGGCCGATGCGCTGAACGAATCCGGCCTGGCCTGGGAATACCAGCCGGGCGAGGGCGCGTTCTACGGGCCGAAGATCGAGTTCACCCTGAAGGACTGCCTCGGCCGTAACTGGCAGTGCGGCACCCTGCAGTACGACCCGAACCTGCCGGAGCGCCTGGACGCCAGCTATATCGCCGAGGACAACAACCGTAAGCGCCCGGTGATGCTGCACCGTGCGATCCTCGGGTCCTTCGAGCGCTTCATCGGCATGCTCATCGAGCACTACGCCGGAGCCTTCCCGGCCTGGCTGGCGCCGACCCAGGCAGTGGTGATGAACATCACCGACAAGCAGGCCGATTTCGCCGCCGAGGTGGTGCGGATCCTCGGGGAAAGCGGATTCCGTGCCAAGTCCGACTTGAGAAACGAGAAGATCGGCTTTAAAATCCGCGAGCATACTTTGCTCAAGGTTCCCTATCTCTTGGTTATTGGAGATCGGGAAGTTGAATCGAAGGCCGTCGCGGTGCGTACGCGCGAAGGGGAAGACCTGGGCTCCATGCCCGTCACCCAGTTCGCTGAGCTGTTGGCACAGGCGGTTTCCCGGCGTGGTCGCCAAGACTCGGAGTAATCATTATTAAGCGTGAAATGAGACAGGATAAGCGAGCTCAACCGAAACCCCCGATCAACGAGAACATCTCGGCTCGTGAGGTACGGTTGATTGGAGCTGATGGCCAGCAGGTTGGTGTTGTTTCGATCGATGAGGCGATCCGCCTAGCCGAAGAGGCGAAGCTGGATCTGGTTGAGATTTCGGCCGACGCGGTGCCTCCTGTCTGCCGCATCATGGACTACGGCAAGCACCTGTTCGAGAAGAAGAAGCAGGCTGCGGTCGCCAAGAAGAACCAGAAGCAGGCGCAGGTCAAAGAAATCAAGTTTCGTCCAGGGACGGAAGAAGGGGATTACCAGGTAAAACTACGCAACCTGGTACGTTTCCTTAGTGAAGGGGACAAGGCCAAGGTATCCCTGCGATTCCGCGGCCGTGAGATGGCTCACCAGGAGCTGGGGATGGAGCTGTTGAAGCGGGTCGAAGCCGACCTCGTGGAGTACGGCACCGTCGAGCAGCATCCTAAGCTGGAAGGACGCCAGCTGATGATGGTCATCGCTCCCAAGAAGAAAAAGTAACCACCAGGGCACTGGCAGGCCTTGCGGTTATGCGTAATCACTCAATGCGGAGTATCCGAACATGCCAAAGATGAAGACCAAAAGTGGCGCGGCCAAGCGCTTCAAGAAGACTGCTGGTGGCCTCAAGCACAAGCACGCCTTCAAGAGCCACATCCTGACCAAGATGACCACCAAGCGTAAGCGTCAACTGCGCGGCACCTCGATGCTGAACAAGTCTGACGTTGCGCGCGTAGAACGCTCCCTGCGTCTGCGCTGATTATTAAGGTAGAGGATTAATTCATGGCTCGTGTTAAGCGTGGCGTTATCGCCCGTCGTCGTCACAAGAAAATTCTGAAGCTCGCCAAGGGCTACTACGGTGCACGCTCGCGCGTGTTCCGCGTTGCCAAGCAGGCGGTGATCAAGGCTGGCCAATACGCCTACCGTGACCGTCGTCAGCGCAAGCGTCAGTTCCGCGCACTGTGGATCGCCCGTATCAACGCTGGTGCTCGTCAGAACGGTCTGTCCTACAGCCGCCTGATCGCCGGCCTGAAAAAGGCGGCCATCGAGATCGACCGTAAGGTCCTGGCCGATCTGGCAGTGAACGAAAAAGCGGCGTTTACCGCGATTGTCGAGAAAGCGAAGGCAAGCTTGGCTTAAGCCCTACGACAATCACCGGACTTCGGTCCGGACGTAACGTCACCGATAGGGGAAGAGCCTTACCGCTCTTCCCCTATTTTGTATCTGGAGTCCATACATGGAAAACCTGGATGCGCTGGTCTCTCAAGCATTGGAGGCTGTGCGACACACCGAAGACGTCAATGCCCTGGAGCAGATCCGGGTTCACTACCTCGGCAAGAAAGGCGAACTGACCCAGGTGATGAAGACCCTGGGCGACCTGCCGGCCGAAGAGCGGCCGAAGGTCGGCGCGCTGATCAACGTGGCCAAGGAAAAGGTCCAGGATGCGCTGAACGCGCGTAAGACCGAGCTGGAAGGGGCCGCGCTGGCCGCCCGGCTGGCCGCGGAGCGCATCGATGTCACCCTGCCCGGTCGTGGCCAGCTGAGCGGCGGCCTGCATCCGGTCACCCGCACGCTGGAGCGCATCGAGCAGTGCTTCAGCCGCATCGGCTACGAAGTCGCCGAAGGTCCGGAAGTCGAAGACGACTACCACAACTTCGAAGCGCTCAATATTCCGGGCCACCACCCGGCGCGTGCCATGCACGATACTTTCTATTTCAATGCGAACATGCTGCTGCGTACCCACACCTCACCGGTGCAGGTGCGGACCATGGAGTCCCAGCAGCCGCCGATCCGCATTGTCTGCCCGGGGCGCGTCTACCGCTGCGACTCCGACCTGACCCACTCGCCGATGTTCCACCAGGTGGAAGGCCTGCTGGTGGACGAGGGCGTCAGCTTCGCCGACCTCAAGGGCACCATCGAGGAATTCCTCCGCGCCTTCTTCGAGAAGCAGCTCGAAGTGCGCTTCCGTCCGTCCTTCTTCCCCTTCACCGAACCGTCGGCCGAAGTGGACATACAGTGCGTGATCTGCAGCGGCAACGGCTGCCGCGTGTGCAAGCAGACCGGCTGGCTGGAAGTCATGGGTTGCGGCATGGTGCACCCGAACGTGCTGCGCATGTCCAACATCGATCCCGAGAAATTCCAGGGCTTCGCCTTCGGCATGGGCGCCGAGCGCCTGGCCATGCTGCGCTACGGGGTGAACGACCTGCGTCTGTTCTTCGATAACGATCTGCGCTTCCTCGGACAATTCCGCTAGGCCAGAACGCAACCGGATTCCTTAGGAGAACAGGATGAAATTCAGTGAAAAGTGGCTGCGGAGCTGGGCAAATCCGCAGGTTTCCCATGACGAGCTGGTCGCTCGCCTGTCCATGGTCGGCCTCGAGGTCGACGCCGACCTGCCGGTCGCCGGCGCCTTCAGCGGCGTGGTGGTCGGCGAGGTGCTCTCGACCGAACAGCATCCGGACGCCGACAAGCTACGCGTCTGCCAGGTCAGCAACGGCAGCGAGACCTTCCAGGTCGTCTGCGGCGCGCCCAACGTGCGCGCGGGCCTGAAGATTCCCTTCGCCATGATCGGCGCCGAACTGCCGGGCGACTTCAAGATCAAGAAAGCCAAGCTGCGTGGCGTCGAGTCCTTCGGCATGCTCTGCTCGGCCAAGGAATTGCAGATCAGCGAAGAGAACGCCGGTCTGCTCGAGCTGCCGGCCGACGCGCCGGTCGGCCAGGACGTCCGCACCTACCTGGAGCTGGACGACTACACCATCGAGGTCGGCCTGACCCCGAACCGCGGTGACTGCCTGTCGCTCGCCGGCCTGGCCCGCGAAGTCAGCGCCATCTACGACGTCCCGCTGGCGCCGGTGGCGGTGGACGCGGTCGCCGCGCAGCACGACGAGACCCGTCCGGTCGAGCTCGCCGCGCCGGCTGCCTGCCCGCGCTACCTCGGCCGGGTGATCCGCAACGTCGACCTGAGCCGGCCGACCCCGTTGTGGATGGTCGAGCGCCTGCGCCGTTCCGACATTCGCAGTATCGACCCGGTGGTCGACGTCACCAACTACGTGATGATCGAACTGGGCCAGCCGATGCATGCCTTCGACCTTGCCGAGATCAACGGCGGCGTGCGCGTGCGCATGGCCGAGGACGGCGAGAAGCTGGTCCTGCTCGACGGCCAGGAAATCACCCTGCGCGCCGACACCCTGGTGATCGCCGACCACCAGCGCGCCCTGGCCATCGCCGGGGTGATGGGCGGCGAGCACAGCGGCGTCAGCGACAGCACTCGCGACCTGTTCCTCGAAGCCGCGTTCTTCGACACCATCGCCCTGGCCGGCAAGGCCCGCTCCTATGGCCTGCACACCGACTCCTCGCATCGCTTCGAGCGCGGCGTCGACAGCCAGCTGGCGCGCAAGGCCATGGAGCGCGCGACGCGCCTGATCCTCGACATCGTCGGCGGCGAGCCGGGGCCGATCGTCGAGCAGGTCAGCGAAGCGCACCTGCCGAAGGTCGCGCCGATCACCCTGCGCGCCGAGCGCGTGACCCAGATGCTCGGCATGCCGCTGGACGCCGCCGAGATCGTGCGCCTGCTGCAAGCCCTGGAGCTGACGGTGGTAGCCGACGGGGAAGGGCAGTGGTCGGTCGGCGTACCGAGCCATCGCTTCGACATTTCCCTGGAAGTCGACCTGATCGAGGAACTGGCCCGTCTCTACGGCTACAACCGCCTGCCGGTGCGCTACCCGCAGGCGCGCCTGGCGCCGAACAACAAGCCGGAAGCGCGCGCCGCGCTGCCGCTGCTGCGGCGCCTGCTGGTCGCCCGCGGCTACCAGGAAGCGATCACCTTCAGCTTCATCGATCCGGCCCTGTTCGAACTGTTCGATCCGGGCACCCAGCCGCTGACCCTGGCCAACCCGATCTCCGCCGACATGGCGGCGATGCGTTCCAGCCTCTGGCCGGGCCTGGTCAAGGCGCTGCAGCACAACCTCAACCGCCAGCAGTCGCGGGTCCGCCTGTTCGAAAGTGGCCTGCGCTTCGTCGGTCAACTGGAAGGCCTGAAGCAGGAAGCCATGCTCGCCGGCGCCATCTGCGGCAAGCGCCTGCCGGAAGGCTGGGCCAACGGCCGTGACGGCGTGGACTTCTTCGACGCCAAGGCCGATGTCGAGGCAGTGCTGGCCAGTGCCGGTGCCCTCGGCGACTTCAGCTTCGTGCCCGGCGAGCACCCGGCGCTGCACCCGGGGCAGACCGCGCGCATCGAGCGGGAAGGGCGGCTGGTCGGCTACCTGGGCGCGCTGCATCCGGAACTGGCGAAGAAACTCGACCTCGAGCAGCCGGTGTTCCTCTTCGAGCTGCTGCTGGCCGAAGTGGTCGACGGCCACCTGCCGAAGTTCCGCGAGCTGTCGCGCTTCCCCGAAGTGCGCCGCGACCTGGCGCTGCTGGTGGATCAGGACGTGCCGGCACAAGACATCCTGACACAAATCCGTGCGGCGGCCGGCGAATGGCTGACGGACCTCAGGCTGTTTGATGTGTATCACGGTAAAGGCATTGATCCGCATAGAAAAAGCCTTGCCGTCGGCTTGACCTGGCAGCATCCATCGCGCACTCTTAATGACGATGAAGTCAATAGCACGACGCAGAACATCGTCACGTCGTTGGAAGAAAGGTTCAATGCCACGTTAAGGAAATAGCGTATGGGGGCTCTGACGAAAGCTGAAATTGCGGAACGTCTGTACGAAGAGCTGGGCCTGAACAAACGGGAAGCCAAGGAGTTGGTGGAGCTGTTCTTCGAAGAGATCCGCCAGGCGCTGGAGCATAACGAGCAGGTCAAGTTGTCCGGTTTCGGCAACTTCGACCTGCGCGACAAGCGCCAGCGCCCCGGACGCAACCCGAAGACCGGCGAAGAAATCCCGATCACGGCCCGCCGCGTTGTCACCTTTCGTCCAGGGCAGAAACTGAAGGCCAGGGTTGAGGCATATGCTGGAACCAAGTCATAACGACGAGCTGCCACCGATTCCCGGCAAGCGCTACTTCACCATCGGCGAAGTCAGCGACTTGTGCGCGGTCAAGCCCCACGTGCTGCGCTACTGGGAGCAGGAGTTCCCGCAGCTCAACCCGGTGAAGCGCCGCGGAAACCGCCGCTATTATCAGCGCCAGGACGTGCTGATGATCCGCCAGATCCGCGCGCTCCTCTACGACCAGGGCTTCACCATCGGCGGGGCGCGCCAGCGCCTCTCCGGCGACGAGGCCAAGGACGACGTCACCCAGTACAAGCAGCTCATCCGCCAGATGATCGCCGAGCTGGAGGAAGTCCTACTGGTCCTGAAGAAGTGACGGAAGCAAAAAAAACTTCCACTTATCAGAAGCTTAGTATATAGTGCGGCTCACTTCGGAAGCACAGCCACTGAGCTCGGAAGTACAGTCGGGGCGTAGCGCAGCCTGGTAGCGCACTTGCATGGGGTGCAAGGGGTCGAGTGTTCGAATCACTCCGTCCCGACCAAAAAACCCTAGAAAATCCAGTCACTTAGCAGTGACTGGATTTTTTTATATCTGCTGCTTTTGTAGCGCTTCCGAATTTTGCCCCACTTTTTGCCCCACCGGAAAATCTTGCCGGTTTGCAGGCTATTTTGCGGTGTTCCTTGAGTCGAGTAGTCCCTGGGTCTTCCAGCCATTTGAGCGAGTGACTAGAGCTTTATCCCCGAAGCACGCGAATTTGTTCCTTCAGATACAGATCCTTTTCATCCTCCATTTGAAGAAGGATTTCCAGGACGCGGGCTCTAGAAATCTCGTGATCTTTGCAGAATCTATCCAGCCGCTTGATCGCCTTGTCACTCAGGATGAAGTTGTACTGCTTCTTCCCTTTAGCGTCCTTGCGACGGATTTTCTGTCGCCAAAGCCGCCTGACCGTCGCGATGCAATGGGCCCTCTCAATGGTGCTCCACCTAAAGGTGTCGAGGGCTTGTAGCAGACGTTGATGGCTTTCTGGGCGCGCGTTAGGGAACACCTGGTTCGAGAGGTTTTTACTCAGCCACTCCCAGGCGTGTAGTGGTCAACCCATCCCGGACAGTGGGTTG
>NZ_KV800315.1:0-3322 GCF_001810205.1 Pseudomonas sp. HMSC076A11
TAGTGCAGGTGGTGCGGGCCGGCCCAGATGTACACCGCGATCAGCGCCCAGAAGTGGACGATGGACAGGCGGTAGGAGTAGACCGGACGCTCGGCCTGCTTGGGCACGAAGTAGTACATCATGCCGAGGAAGCCGGTGGTCAGGAAGAAGCCTACGGCGTTGTGCCCGTACCACCACTGGACCATGGCGTCGGTGGCGCCGGCGTACAGCGAGTAGGACTTGGTGAAGGTCACCGGCAGCTCGAGGTTGTTCACCACGTGGAGCATGGCGACGGTGAGGATGAACCCGCCGAAGAACCAGTTGCCCACATAGATGTGCTTGACCTTGCGCTTGACCAGGGTGCCGAAGAACACCACCGCGTAGGCGACCCAGACCACCGTGATCAGGATGTCGATCGGCCACTCCAGCTCGGCGTACTCCTTGGACGAGGTGTAGCCCAGCGGCAGGCTGATGGCGGCCAGCAGGATCACCAGTTGCCAGCCCCAGAAGGTGAAGGAGGCGAGGGTGTCGGAGAACAGTCGCACCTGGCAGGTGCGCTGCACCGCGTAGTAGCTGGTGGCGAACAGCGCGCAACCGCCGAAGGCGAAGATCACCGCGTTGGTGTGCAGCGGGCGCAGGCGGCCGAAGCTCGTCCACGGCAAGCCGAAGTTCAGGTCGGGCCATACCAGCTGGGCGGCGATCAGGACACCGACGGTCATGCCGACGATGCCCCAGACCACGGTCATGATGGCGAATTGGCGGACCACCTTGTAGTTATAGGCGGACTCTGGGTTAGTGGTGCTCATGCTATGGGCTTCCATCCACGGTTATACGCTATGGCTTTTCCGGCAGTTGGGATGCCGGGCGTCCCCCCATTGGGGCTGGTCTAATTGGCGTAATTAGCGAGAGGAAGCATGGATAATGGGGCGTTATGAAATATTGATCGGGATCAATTGGCTTCCCGACCCCCACTGCATACGAGGTGTGGCAAGTTGTCGCTGAAATGGAACCGCCCGGCCGGCTCGCTGTCGGCCACCCTGATTCTCGCCCATGGCGCCGGGGCGCCGATGGACAGCCCGTTCATGGAGCGCATCGCCGAACTGCTCGCCGCCCAGGGCATCGCCGTCGCGCGCTTCGAGTTTCCCTACATGGCCCAGCGCCGCGAGGACGGCCGCAAGCGTCCGCCGAATCCGCAGGCGCAGTTGCTCGACTGCTGGCGGCGGGTCCATGCGCAGGTCCGCGAGACCCTGGACGGGCCCTTGGCCCTGGGCGGCAAGTCGATGGGCGGGCGCATGGCCAGCCTGCTGGCCGACGAGCTGGGCGCGGATGCCCTGGTCTGCCTCGGCTACCCGTTCTACGCCGCCGGCAAGCCGGAGAAGCCGCGGGTCGCGCACCTCGCCGGGCTGCGCACGCCGACCCTGATCGTCCAGGGCGAGCGCGATGCCCTGGGCAACCGCGAGGCGGTGGCGGGCTATCCGCTGGCGCCGACGATCCGCCTGCACTGGCTGGCCGCGGCGGACCACGACCTCAAGCCGCTGAAGGCCTCCGGCCTGACCCACGAGCAGCACCTGGCGGCAACGGCGCGGGAGGTGGCCGGCTTCCTTCGCGGGCTCCAGGGCCATTAACGGTTCCTTAAGGCATCCCCTCATAAGCTGCGGCGCAACCACCCTCGCATCGAGGCGTGGGCGACTGACTTCTCTGAGGGGGGAAGACATGAACATGCATGCCGACGGTGAGCAGATCACCGCTATCGATACCCGCGAACGCATCCTGCTGACGGGGGCCACCGGCTTTCTCGGCGGTTCGGTCGCCGCCCAGCTGATCGCCGCCGGGCACGGCGCCAACCTGTCCTTCCTGGTCCGCGCCGAATCCCGCCAGCAGGGGCTCGAACGCCTGCGCGGCAACCTGCTGATGCATGGCGTCGACGAAGCCGACTGCCTGGCACTGCGGGCGGAGCAGATCCTCTGCGGCGATTTCCTCGACACCTCCTGGCTGGCCCGCGAGACGCCGCGCCTGATGCAGGTGGAGCGGGTGATCAATTGCGCCGCCGTAGCGTCGTTCTCGAAGAACCCGACCATCTGGCCGGTCAACGTCGACGGCACTTTCGCCTTCGCCGACGTGCTGAGCCGTTCGAAGCGACTGAAGCGTTTCCTCCACGTCGGTACCGCGATGTGCTGCGGACCGCAGCGAGAGTCGCCGATCAGCGAGTCCTGGGAGTTCCCGGCGGCGGAGCAGCAACTGGTGGACTACACCGCGTCCAAGGCGGAAATCGAGCGGCGCATGCGCGAGGAACTGCCGGGCCTGCCCCTGGTGGTGGCGCGGCCATCCATCGTGGTGGGCCACCGTACCCTTGGCTGCCAGGCCTCCGGTAGCATCTTCTGGGTCTTCCGCATGGGCTTCGCCCTGGAAAGCTTCACCTGCGGCCTGGACGAGCAGATCGACGTGATCCCGGTCGACTACTGCGCCGAGGCGCTGATCGGCCTGGCGCTGAAGCCGTGCCTGGGGCACAGCCTCTACCATATCTCCGCCGGCCATCGCGCGGCCTGCACCTTCGGTGAGATCGACGAGGCCTTCGCCCGCGCCAACGGGGCGGCGCCGGTAGGCGAGCGCTACCGCAAGGTGGAGGTGGACGACCTCAAGGAACTGGCGAAGAGCTTCGAGTCGCGCATCGGCCCGGCCAATCCGCGTCTGGTCCTGCGCGCGTTGCGCTTGTACAGCGGCTTTGCCGACCTCAACTACCTGTTCGACAACAGCCGTCTGCTTGAGGAGGGGATCTCCGCGCCACCGCGCTTCACCGACTACCTCGACGTCTGCGTGCAGTCGTCCAGCGCGGTGAGCATCCCGGCGCAGATGCAATGGGACTTCAAGTGACGGCAGGCGCGGGGAGTTTCCTCCCCGCGGCCTGATCTCAGCGGTTGAAGCGCTCGACCAGGGAATACTGGCTCTGCGCGGTGGTGGTCAGTTCCTCGCTCAGTTTCGCCGTGCGCAGCGCCTCGTCGGAGGTCTGCTCGGCCAGGGCGGCGATGGTGCTGATGTTGCGGTTGATTTCCTCGGCCACCGCGCTCTGTTCTTCCGCGGCGGCGGCGATCTGGGTGGTCATCTCGGTGATGTTGCTGACCGCCTCGCTGATGCCGACCAGCGCGCTGTCGGCTTCCAGCACCCGCTGGACCCCGGCTTCGGCCTGCTGCAGGCCGCTCTCCATGGTATGCACCGCATCGTTGGCGGTGTTCTGCAACTTGGCGATCAGATGGTGGATCTGCTCGGTGGAGGCCGCGGTGCGTTGCGCCAGCGAGCGCACTTCGTCGGCTACCACGGCGAAGCCGCGCCCCTGGTCGCCGGCCCG
>NZ_KV800315.1:3422-54605 GCF_001810205.1 Pseudomonas sp. HMSC076A11
CGATGGCGGCGTTGAGGGCGAGCAGGTTGGTCTGGTCGGCGATGCCCTTGATCACATCGACCACACCGCCGATCTCGTTGCTGTCCTGGGCCAGGCGACTCACCGCGGCCCCGGTCTCGCCCACCGACTCCGACAGGCGCTGGATGGCGTTGCGCGTCTCCGCGGCGATGTCGCGGCCGCGCGAGGTCAGTTCGTTGGCCTTCTGCGTGGCGTCGGCGGTCAACTGGACATTGTTCGCCACTTCCTGGGTGGTGGCGGCCATCTCGTTGACCGCGGTGGCCACCTGTTCGGTCTCTGCGCGCTGCTGTTCCAGACCGGCGGAGCTGTGGTGGGCCAGGGTGTCGGCCTTGCGCGCCTGTTCGGTGAGGTATTCGGCGGTGTCCTGCAGGCGCGTCAGGCAGGTCTTCAGACGCGCGTCCTGGCTGAGGATGGCCATTTCCAGGCGCGCCTGGTCGCCGCGGCTGTCGGTGTACATCTGCGCGATCAGCGGGTCGGAGGTGGTCTGTTCGGCGAGCCGCATCAGGCGCTTCAGCCCGCGCTTCTGCCAGCGCAGTCCGGCCAGGCCGAGCGGAACGGCGAGCAGGCCGGCGAGGATGAAGCCCCACCAGGAGTTCAGCCAGATACCGATGAGGAAGCCGATCTGGCTGATCAGGATGAACGGCAGCCAGTCGAGCAGTACCGGCAGCCAGCGGTCGCGCCGGGGGATCGCCGGCTTGCCGGCGCCGAGGCGACGGTAGAGGGCCTCGGCGCGCTGGATCTGTTCGGCGGTCGGCTTGACCCGCACCGACTCGTAGCCGACCACCGCGCCCTGGTCGTAGATCGGCGTGACATAGGCGCTGACCCAGTAGTGGTCGCCGTTCTTGCAGCGGTTCTTGACGATCCCCATCCACGGGCGGCCGGCTTTGAGGGTGGTCCACATGTGGGCGAACACCGCCGGCGGGACGTCGGGGTGACGGATCAGATTGTGCGGCGCGGACATCAGCTCCTCGCGACTGAAGCCGCTGATGTCGATGAAGGCTTCATTGCAGTAGGTAATGATGCCTTTGAGATTGGTGGTGGTGATCAGGCGTTGCTCCGCCGGATAGACGCGCTCGTGCTGGGTGATCGGTTGATTGTTGCGCATGGGCCTTCCAAAACAAGTGAAGCATTTACCTCTGCATCGGCGAAAACGCCTTTCACATGAGGGATTTGTGAATGCTTTCACGAGGAAAAACAGATAGCTATTGACCCAAAGCATGAGAACCGACCACGTGGTCGGATAGATGGCGGATTCGCTGATGGAGGTCAATACGTTACGGTTTCGTGTCATTCCCGGCGGCGCGCATGGGCTGGGGAGGGGCCTGGCGGATAAGCGCGAGGCGGCCATTCGCCGGTCCTGCGGGGTATCGGCGGATGACGCAGGGGCGGCGTTCGCCCTGCGAAGCGCCCGCTGCCCCGGGCGCCGGAATGAAAAAGGGGTGGCCGAAGCCACCCCTCCGCGCGTACCGCCGCTGCCTCAGAGCATGCTGCGCAGCACGTAGTGGAGGATGCCGCCGGCCTTGAAGTACTCGACCTCGTTGAGGGTGTCGATGCGGCAGAGGACCTTGAAGCTGTCCTGGCTGCCGTCCTCGCGGGTCACTTCCACGCTGAGCGGCATGTGCGGTTTGAGTTCGCCGCCGAGGCCGCGGATGTTCAGCACCTCCTTGCCGGTCAGCTTCAGGCTCTTGCGGTCCTGGCCGTTCTCGAACTGCAACGGCAGCACGCCCATGCCGACCAGGTTGGAGCGGTGGATGCGCTCGAAGCTCTCCGCGATCACCGCCTTCACGCCCAGCAGGTTGGTACCCTTGGCCGCCCAGTCGCGCGACGAGCCGGTGCCGTATTCCTTGCCGGCGACGATCACCAGCGGGGTGCCGTCCTGCTGGTAGCGCATGGCCGCGTCGTAGATCGCCAGTTTCTCGCCGCTGGGCACGTACAGGGTATTGCCGCCTTCCTCGCCGCCGAGCATCTCGTTCTTGATGCGGATGTTGGCGAAGGTGCCGCGCATCATCACCTCATGGTTGCCGCGACGGGAGCCGTAGGAGTTGAAGTCCTTCGGTTCCACGCCGTGCTCGCGCAGGTAGCGGCCGGCCGGGCTGTCGGCCTTGATGTTGCCGGCAGGGGAGATGTGGTCGGTGGTCACCGAGTCGCCCAGCACCGCCAGCACCCGCGCCTGCTCGACGTCGGCGATGGCCGGCGGCGCCTCGGCGATGTGTTCGAAGAAGGGTGGATGCTGGATGTAGGTGGAGTCGGCCTGCCACTCGTAGGTGTCCGACTGCGGCACCTGGATCGCCTGCCATTTCTCGTCGCCGGCGAAGACCTCGGCGTACTCCTTGTGGAACATCTCGGTGTCGACCTTCTGGATCGCCTCGGCGATTTCCTTCTGGCTCGGCCAGATGTCCTTCAGGTAGACCGGCTGGCCGTCCTTGCCGGTGCCCAGCGGTTCCTCGCTGAGGTTGATCCGCACGCTGCCGGCCAGGGCGTAGGCCACCACCAGCGGCGGCGAGGCCAGCCAGTTGGTCTTCACCAACGGGTGCACGCGGCCTTCGAAGTTACGGTTGCCGGAGAGTACCGAGGCGACGGTCAGGTCGGCCTGCTGGATGGCTTTCTCGATCGGCTCCAGCAGCGGCCCGGAGTTGCCGATGCAGGTGGTGCAGCCGTAGCCGACCAGGTCGAAGCCGAGTTCGTCGAGGTAGCGGGTCAGGCCGGCGGCCTTGAAGTAGTCGGTGACCACCTTGGAGCCCGGCGCCAGCGAACTCTTCACCCAGGGCTTGCGTTGCAGGCCTTTCTCCACCGCCTTCTTCGCCAGCAGCCCGGCGGCCATCATCACGCTGGGGTTGGAGGTGTTGGTGCAGGAGGTGATGGCGGCGATCACCACCGCGCCGTTCTTCAGGCGGTGGGTCTGGCCGTCGTGCTGGTAGTCGATCTCGCCGAAGGCGGCGTTGGCGCCGACCGCGGTGCCGCCGCCGCCCTCGCTGAGCAGGCGGCCTTCTTCGGTGCTGGAGGGATGCAGTTGCAGGCCGAGGAACTCGTTGAAGGCGCTGGCGACGTTCTGCAGGGCCACGCGGTCCTGCGGGCGCTTCGGTCCGGCCAGGCTGGCCTCGACTTCGCCCATGTCCAGGTGCAGGGTGTCGGTGAACACCGGCTCGTGGCCCTTCTCGCGCCACAGGCCCTGTTCCTTGCTGTAGGCCTCGACCAGCTTGACCGTGCTTTCCGGGCGTCCGGACAGGCGCAGGTAGCCGAGGGTGATCTCGTCCACCGGGAAGAAGCCGCAGGTGGCGCCGTATTCCGGGGCCATGTTGGCGATGGTGGCGCGGTCCGCCAGGGGCAGGTCGGCCAGGCCGTCGCCATAGAACTCGACGAATTTCCCCACCACGCCCTTCTTGCGCAGCATCTGCGTGACGGTCAGCACCAGGTCGGTGGCGGTGATGCCCTCGCGCAGCTTGCCGGTGAGCTTGAAGCCGATGACCTCGGGGATCAGCATCGATACCGGCTGGCCGAGCATGGCGGCTTCCGCCTCGATGCCGCCGACGCCCCAGCCGAGCACGCCGAGGCCGTTGATCATGGTGGTGTGGGAGTCGGTGCCGACCAGGGTGTCGGGGAAGGCGTAGGTCCTGCCATCCTCTTCCTTGGTCCAGACCGTGCGGCCCAGGTACTCCAGGTTGACCTGGTGGCAGATGCCGGTGCCCGGCGGTACCACGCTGAAATTGTCGAAGGCGTTCTGGCCCCAGCGCAGGAAGGCGTAGCGTTCGCCGTTGCGCTGCATCTCGATCTCGACGTTCTGTTCGAAGGCCGATTCGCTGGCGAACTTGTCGACCATCACCGAGTGGTCGATGACCAGGTCCACCGGCGACAGCGGGTTGATCTTCTGCGGGTCGCCGCCGGCCTTGGCCATGGCCGCGCGCATGGCGGCCAGGTCGACCACCGCGGGCACCCCGGTGAAGTCCTGCATCAGGACCCGCGCCGGGCGGTACTGGATCTCGCGGTCGGAGCGGCGCTCCCTGAGCCAGCCGGCGAGGGCCTTGAGGTCGTCGCCGGTGACGGTGCTGCCGTCCTCCCAGCGCAGGAGGTTTTCCAGCAGGACCTTCAGCGACATCGGCAGCTTGCCGAGATCGCCCAGGGTCCGGGCGGCTTCCGGGAGGCTGTAGTAGTGGTAGGTCTTGCCGTCCACAGCGAGACTGCGAAGGGTTTTCAGGCTGTCCAAAGCAGGCATTTCTGATTTCCTCACGGCGGGCCCGGGGGCGGCGGGCCTGGCCTCGTCCTGACGCCAGGCCCGTCGTCGAGCCGATAGTGCCTGGCTTCGCCCGGGACCCGCGGCGTCCGCGGACGCCAGGATGCCGTTACCTCGGTAATGCGCGGTGGCCCGATCCCATCGGTACCGGCCGCTGGCGAGAGTCAGACTTTGGGATAGCGTTGTTCGAAACCTTCAAGCTAGACCGGCTCGAGGGCTCCTGCCATATACACTGGACCGACGAACGGTCGCTGCAGTTCCCTTGAGGCATGCCCGGCACTATAGTGCGCGGCCAAGGAGACAACCCCATGAATACCCTGTTGATGCACTGCCGGCCAGGCTTCGAAGGTGAAGTCTGCGCCGAAATCGCCGAGCATGCAGCCACTCTCGAGATTCCCGGCTACGCCAAGAGCAAGCCGGCCAGCGCCCACGTCGAGTTCGTCTGCCAGGACGCCGACGGCGCCGAGCGCCTGATGCGCCGCCTGCGTTTCGCCGACTTGATCTTCCCGCGCCAGTGGGCGCGCGGGCCCGGCTTCATCGAATTGCCGGAAAGCCAGCGCATCGAGGTACTGCTGGCGGAACTGGCGAGTTATCCGGTTTGCGGCAGCCTCTGGCTGGAGGTGCTGGACACCAATGCCGGCAAGGAGGTGTCGACCTTCTGCCGCAAGTTCGAGAAACCGCTGCGCGCGGCGCTGGTGAAGGCCGGGCGGTTGCAGGAGGACCCGGCGCTGCCGCGCCTGCTGCTGACCTTCCGCTCTGGCCGGGAAGTCTTCGTCGGCCTCGCCGAGCCGCGCAACAGCGCGCTCTGGCCGATGGGCATCCCGCGCCTGAAGTTTCCCCGCGAGGCGCCGAGCCGTTCGACGCTGAAGCTGGAGGAAGCCTGGCACCAGTTCATCCCGCGCAGCGAATGGGACAAGCGCCTGGCGCCGGACATGCTCGCCGTGGACCTCGGTGCGGCGCCGGGCGGCTGGACCTGGCAACTGGTTAACCGGGAGATGCGGGTGACCGCCGTGGACAACGGGCCGATGGCGGAGAACCTGATGTATTCCGGGCTGGTCGACCACCAGAAGGTCGACGGCTACCAGTACCGCCCGCGCCAGCGGGTCGACTGGATGGTCTGCGACATCGTCGAGAAGCCGGCACGCACCGGTGCGTTGATCGAGACCTGGATCGGCGAAGGGCTTTGCCGCGAGGCGGTGGTCAACCTCAAGCTGCCGATGAAGCAGCGCTACGCCGAGGTGCGCAAGATCCTCCAGCGCCTGCGCGAGAGCTTTGACGCGCGCGGCCTGAAGGTAGCGATCGGCTGCAAGCAGCTGTATCACGACCGCGAGGAAGTGACCTGCCATCTACGCCGCCTCGAACGCTGAGGGGCGGCGGCATTCCGGCCGGGGACAGGTGACCGGCCGCGCCGCATGCGCGACAATGCGCGGATTCTGTTGCGGAGTTTCCCGATGACCCATTCTGTCGACGCCATTCTCGACGCCACCGGCCTGAACTGTCCCGAGCCGGTGATGATGCTGCACAACAAGGTCCGCGACCTGGCGCCCGGCGGCCTGCTCAAGGTGATCGCCACCGATCCCTCGACCCGCCGCGACATCCCCAAGTTCTGCGTGTTCCTCGGCCACGAGCTGGTCGAGCAGCAGGAAGAGGCGGGCACCTATCTCTACTGGATCCGCAAGAAGGCCGACTAGGCCTTCCGCGGACCCCGCCATCCCTCGCGCTTCAGCGCAGCTTCTCCATGAGCTGGTAGTACCACATCCCGGCGGCCAGCATCGGATTGCCGAAGAGGTCGCCCAGCGGCACCCTGAGGTGCTTGCAACGGGCGAAGGTGTCGAACTGCTCCAGGCTCCCGCTCATCGCCTTGGCCATGATCTCGCCCATGATGTGGCTGGTGGCCACGCCATGCCCCGAGTAGCCCTGGCAGTACCAGACGTTGTCGGAGAGCTTGCCGAGCTGGGGGATCCGGTTCATCACGATGCCCATGGCGCAACTCCACTGGAACTCGATCTCCACGCCCTTCAGGCGCGGGAAGGTGCGCTCGATGCATGGCCGCAGCTCGGCGGCGATGTCCCGCGAGTCGCGGCCCGAGTAGTTGGCGCCGCCACCGAACAGCAGGCGGCCGTCGGCGGTGGGGCGGTAGTAATCGAGGACGAAGCGGCAATCGTAGACCGCCAGCCCCTGCGGGTTGATCTCCCGTGCCAGCTCGCCCAGCGGCCGGGTGGTAACGATTCCGCCCATGGCCGGGAAGATCATCCCCTTGAGCTGCCTGCGTTCGAGCTTGTGGTAGACATCGCCGGCAAGCAGGATCTGCTGCGCCTCGATCCTTCCCTCGCGGGTAATCACCGCCGGCCGCAGGCCGTGGACGATATCCAGCACCTCGGAATGTTCGAAGATCAGCGCGCCGAGGCCGGCCGCCGCCCTGGCCTCGCCGATGCACAGGTTGAGCGGGTGCAGGTGCATGTTGCGGGTGTTCTTCAGCGCGCCGCAGTACAGCTCGGTCTCCAGGTGGGCCTGGACGCCGGCCTTGTCCAGCAGGACCACCTGGTCGCCCATGCCGCGGCGCACCGCCTCCTCGTAGGAGGCCTGCAGCTCGCCCATGTGGCTGGCCTTCATCGCCGCGTGCAGGTGGCCATGGCGAAGGTCGCAGGCGATGCCGTACTTCTCCACCCGCTGGCGGATGATCTCGTGGCCGCGCCAGCGCAGGTGCCAGATGAAGTCCTCGACCTCGGCGCCCAGCCATTGGCGCATCTGCTTGTGCATCGCCGCGTCGCCGGACAGGCTGCCGGTGACCTGGCCGCCGTTGCGCCCGCTGGCGCCCCAGCCGATGCGATGGGTCTCGACCAGGGCTACCTTGTAGCCACGCTCGGCCAGTTCGACCGCCGTGGCGACGCCGGTGAAGCCGCCGCCGATGATGGCGATGTCGACCGTCACCGCGCCCAGCAGGGTCGGATAGTCGGTTTCCTCGTTGAGCGTGGCGGCGTAGTAGGACGGCGCGCGTTCCGCGGCCGGACGGGGATGGATTGCTGCGTTCATCGGGTATTCCTTGTTCCAGTGCGGCGCGTCCTGCCGGCGCGCCGCCGTATGCGGGCGGGTCCGGGATCTCAGGCCTGGGTCAGGTACCAGCGCCAGTCCTGCTCGCCGACCTCGCCCATGAATTGCCGGTATTCCGCGCGCTTCACCGCCAGGTAGACGCCGAGGAACGGCTCGCCGAAGGCTTCCCGCGCCCACTCGGAGCCTTGCAGGGTATCGAGGGCGGTCAGCCAGTCGGTGGGCAGGCGCTTGCCGGCCTGGGCGTAGCCGTTGCCCTCCACCGGCGCACCCGGATCCATGCCTTCGCGGATGCCGCGGTGGACCCCGGCGAGGAGCGCCGCGGCGGCCAGGTAGGGGTTGGCGTCGGCGCCGCAGATGCGGTGCTCGATATGCCGACTGGAGGCCGGGCCGCCCGGCACGCGCAGGCTCACGGTGCGGTTGTCGACGCCCCAGGTCTGCGCCAGCGGCGCGTAGCTGTTGGCCTGGAAGCGCCGGTAGGAGTTGGCGTTGGGACAGAACAGCAGGAGCGAGTCGAGCAGGCTGGCGAGCATGCCGCCGACCGCCTGGCGCAGCAACGGCGTGCCGGCGGGGTCGTCGCTGGCGAACAGGTTGTGGCCTTGTTCGTCGGCCAGGCTGACGTGCAGGTGCATGCCGGTGCCGGCCAGGTCGTCGAACGGCTTGGCCATGAAGCAGGCGAGCATTCCGTGCTTGTGCGCGACGCCCTTGACCAGGCGCTTGTAGCGGATCGCCTGGTCCATGGCGACTAGGGCGTCGCCGTGGTCGAGGGTGATTTCCACCTGGCCCGGGGCGTATTCCGAGATCGCCGTGCGTGCCGGCAGGCCCTGCGCCTTGCATGCGGCATAGAGGTCGGCGAGGAACGGCTCGATCTGCTCCAGTTCGCGCAGGCCGTAGACCTGGGTCGCCCGCGGGCGGCCGCCATCGGCGTCGCGAGCCGGTTGCGGGCGGCCGTTGGCGTCGCGCTCACGGTCGAGCAGGTAGAACTCCAGCTCAGCGGCCATCACCGGGTGATAGCCCTCGCTCTTCAGCGCGTCGATGGTGCGCACCAGGAGGTGGCGCGGATCGGCGACGCTGGCGGGCAGGCCCTCGCTCGGGTGCATGCTGACCTGCACCGCCGCCGTCGGGATCTGCCGCCAGGGCAGGCGCACCAGGCTGCCGGACAGGGGGTAGGCGCGGCAGTCGATGTCGCCGACGTCCCAGACCAGGCCGGAGTCCTCGACATCCTCGCCGTTCATTGTCAGCCCGAGGATGGTGCTCGGCAGCGGCCGGCCGCTGCGGTAGACGGCCAGCAGTTCGTCGCGGTGCAGCAGTTTGCCGCGTGGCACGCCATTGGCGTCGAGGATGAACAGTTCGAAGAGTTCGATATCGGGATTGGCGGCCAGGAAATCCTGGGCTTCTTGTTCGCAGGCGAAGTTCATGGGGCTCTCTTGTCGGTCTTGTCCGGTAGCGTCGCGACGCTCGCAGCGGCGCTCCGGCGACGGCAGCGTCGCGGAACGGCATGCAAGCGGCAGGCCGGCCCCGCCGTTGCGCGGGGCCGGAGGGATATCAGGCGTGACGAGCGTCCGGCGGACGCGCGTGGCGGCAATGCCAGAGCGCCCAGAAGGCCAGTTCGAGAGGGAGGGAGAGCGGCTCCAGTTCCAGCCAGCGGCTGTGCTTGCGGGGTAGACGCGCGGGCGTTCCGGCCGGGTTGGCGGAAGGCTGGTAGGGGAGGGTGCGCGTCGTCGGTAGGTGCATGAAGGAAAACTGGGCCAGGGGTTGGAACAGCCTCGCACAGGCTGACGGGTGAATTAAATGCGCTTTTTACGACCTTTGCTTGAGCGAAATCGAAACCGAAGGAAAAAGAAGGGCGCCCCCGAATGGGCTGAAGAGACGCCCGGAAAGCGGCTCAACCCTTGTCGGCCTTGCCCGCGGCGGCGGCGAACCTGGCCAGGCGTACGTCGAGATGACGCGGGCGCCGGCCGGCGTCTTCGGCGTGCTCCTTGCGACGGATCGCGTTGCGCACCATCAGCGAACCGACATAGCGGATCGGCTCCGGCGGGAAGCGGCCGAGCGGCCCCTGGGTCAGCGGCGAACGGGTCCAGGGATTGTCCAGGCCGAGCGCCAGCGAAGAAAGGATCTGCCCGCCCATGTGGCATGGACCGACGCCGCTGCCGGAGTAGCCGAAGCCGTAGAACACATTGTCGCGGCCGTCGAGCCGGCCGAAGAACGGCAGGCCGGTCACCGAGCGATCCGACGGACCGTTCCAACTGGCCTCGATGGCGACCTCGGCGAACTCGGGGAAGAACTCCCGCAAGCTGCCACGCAGTTGTCCGAGATACGGCGAGGGGCGGTCGAACACCGGCAGCATGCGTCCGCCGTAGGCGAAGGTGTTGCCGCCCTTGCCGAGCATCAGCCGGCCGTCCGGGGTGTTGTGGTAGTAATGCACGAAGATCCGTGAGTCGAGCACGCTGACCCCGCTGGTCAGGCCGATCTCCTGCAACAGGTCCGGTCGTGGCTCGGTGATGAGCATGTCGCTGGAGACGATCGCCACGCTGCGTTCGAACTGCGGGAAGGCCCTCGCCATCCAGGCGTTCAGCGCCAGCACCACGCGGCCGGCGACGACCCGCCCGTGGGGGGTGACCACTTCCGCCGGGCGGCCGTGCTCCAGTCCTCGCATCGGCGTGCCTTCGTACAGGCGTACCCCCAGTTGCAGGGCGACCCGGCGCAGGCCGCGAACCAGCTTGCCTGGTTGCACCGTCGCGGCAGCCGGTGAGAACCAGCCCTCCAGGTGCCTGCGCGAGCCGGCCAGGCGCTGCACGTCGGCCAGCGGGCGCTTGGCGAAGGAGTTGATGCCGTGGCGCTCCAGAGCGGCGATCACGCTGTCGGTGCTGCCGACCTGGGCCGGGTTGGTGGCGGTATAGAGGGTGCCGTCCAGCCGGTAGTCGGCCTCGACGTCGTAGCGCTGGCAGAAGGCGCCGATGGCCCGGATGCTGTCCTCGGAGGCCTTGACCAGGCGGATCGCCTCGGTGAGCCCGAACAGCCGTTCCAGGGTGAAGAACTTGGCCGACCAGGACAGCGCGCAGCCGCCGTTGCGGCCGCTGGCGCCGGCGCCGCAGAGATCGGCCTCGACCAGCACCACGTCGAGCCCGGGATCGTGCTCCTTGAGCATGATGGCGGTCCACAGGCCGGTGTAGCCGCCGCCGACGATGCACAGGTCGGCGCGGGTATCCCCGGCCAGCGGCGGGCAGGGTGCCGCATGTTCGGAGCGTAGGGCCTGGTCCAGCCAGAAGGGTCGGAAGGTCATGGCTGTGCTCTCACTGCGGGCGGGCGGCGACGACGATCATTTCCACCCGCCAGCGCGGGTCGATCAACTCGGCCAGGCTACAGGCGCGGGTCGGCGCCCGGCCTTCGGGAAACCACTGGTCCCAGACCTGGTTGAGACCGGCGTAGTCCTCCCGGTGGGCTAGCAGTATGCGTACCGAGAGCACCTGGCCGCGGTCGCTGCCGACGCTCTGGAGCAGCCGGTCGATGTTCTCCAGAATCTGGCGGGTCTGGTCCTGGATGTCACCGCTGGGGTCGTCTGCGACCTGGCCGCCGATGTAGACCGTGTTGCCGTGCAGGGCCATCTCGGCCCGACGCTTGACGACTTCGAAACGTTCGATATGCATGAGGGGGTTCCCGGTTCGTGGAGAAGGACGCGGCGGAGGTTCCCGCCGCGGACGGTCAGGAGCGGATGGGACGGAAGTCCGCCAGGCTGGGGATATTCCGCAGGCTTTCCCGTGCGCCGCCGGGCCGGCTGTTCCAGTGCGGGAGGAGCACCGCGGTGGCGATCAGGGCGGCGACGGTGAAGCCGATGAACACCGTGTAGGTGTCGAAATAGCCGGGCAGCAGGCCACCGAGGATCGCGCCCACCGAACCGCAGCCATTGACGAAGCCGGAGGCGGTGCCGGCGGCCTCGCCGGTGCCGAAGTCGATGGCGGCGGAGCCGCAGATCATCGAGTCCGGGCCGTACAGGGTCAGTCCCATCATGAACAGCAGGCCGACCACTATCGGAATGCTGCCGGTGGTCATCGCCGGGACGAACAGCGCCAGGCAGACGGTCAGCGCCAGCAGGCTGATCACGCAGGCCGGCATGCGCCGTGCGCCGAACAGCTTGTCCGAGGCGAAGCCGATCAGGATCGGGCCGAGCAGGCCGGCTACCTCGAAGGCGGTGGGAACGATCGCCGCGCCGACCTTGCCGAGCGCCGGCATGCGTTCGTAGACGATCACCGGTCCCCACAGGAGGATCGCGTAGCGCGCCGGCTTGAGCAGGAAGTAGGCCAGGCCGAGGCAGAGCACCGTGCGGTTGCGCACCACCTTGGCGAGTACCTGCAGGCTGCCGCCGTTGCCGCCTTCCGGCCTGAAGCCGGCATAGCGCACGGCCTCGCTCGCGACCTGCGGTTCGACGGGTGGATGGCCGACGTCCTCCGGGCGGTTGCGCTGCAACAACAGGAACAGCAGGGCCACGCCGCCGACCACCGCGGCGCTGGAGTAGAACGCCGCGTGCCAGGTACCGAACACGCTGTACGCCCACCAGCCGGCGAACGGCGAGGCGACCAGGCCGCCGAAGGCGTAGCAGGTGCTCCACAGGCCGAGCACCCGACCGCGTTCGTGGGTGGCGAAGAAACTGCCGATGTTCTTGCACAGCCCCGACCAGCCGGTGGACTGCGCCAGTCCCTGGACCACCATGCAAGTGGCGAAGATCGGCAGGGTGGCGAAGGTGCCCATGACCAGCGCGGCCAGTGCGGAGATCAGCAGGCCGCCGAACACCACGATGCGCGGGCCGAAGCGGTCGGCCAGCACGCCCCAGGTGAACTGGCCGACGGCATAGGCGGCGAGGTAGATGGCGTCGAGATCGGCCATCGCCATCTTGTCCAACTGGAAGCCCGGATCTTCGGCGATGCCGAGCTTGGCGACGGAAAAGGCCTTGCGGGTGAAATAGAAGGCGGCGTAGGCCAGCCAGGTGATCGCGAATATCTGCAGGCGCCAGCGCTGGAAGCTGGACACGGGAGAGGACGGCAGCGCCGTCCCGGGACGTTGATTCATGGTTCTGACCTCGATCTTGTTATCGGTGCCGGCAGGTGTGAGGGGAACACGCCTTGTTGTTGTTCTGATGAGCACTTCCGCACCGCCATGTCGCGGTGCCTGGTCAGAGGTATCTGGAGTCGGCTTCACCTCCTGGGTAAGGGTTGCGGCTGCCCTGGCAGGGGCTGGCTGCCGAGGCGCTGGCGCGCTGTGGTGAAGCGATGGAAACAATTCCGGATAAATAAGTGAAATCGATTTATCAAATTTTAAATATAAGTTTTACTTGTTTGTCCGTAAGCCTGGCGCGGCGTGGGTCGAGGAAGTTGACCGAACGGTCATTCCCGTGTGCGCCGCCCATGGCGCGGAACCGCTTGTCCTGCCTGGAATGGTGAAGGTCCATGTCGGTATCCCATGCACAGTTGAAGGCTTTCCATGCGGTCGCCGTGTACGGCAGCTTCACGCGCGCCGCCGAGCGCCTGTTTCTCACCCAGCCGGCGGTTTCCGACCAGGTGCGCAAGCTGGAGGAGCGTTACGGCGTGCTGCTGTTCCACCGTAACAAGCGCTCGGTGCGCCTGAGCGAACTGGGCGAGCGCCTGCTCGCGGTGACCCAGCGGCTGTTCGCGATCGAGGCCGAGGCGGAGGAGCTGTTGTCCGCCTCCAGCGCCCTGCAGACCGGCACCCTGACCCTGGCGGTGGATGCGCCGGTGCACGTATTGCCGCAGATCGCGCGTTTCTGCGAGCGCTATCCGGGCATCGCGGTGCGGGTGGAGACCGGCAATACCGACGAGTCTCTGCAGCGACTGTTCAGCTACCAGGCCGACCTGGCCCTGTTGGGCCGGGACGTCAGCGACGAGCGGTTGCTTTCGCTGACCCTGCGCAACGACCCGATCGTCGCCTTCGTTTCGCTCAGCCATCCGTGGGCCGGGCGCGAGTCGATCCGGCTCGCCGATCTCGACGACATGCCGCTGGTGCTGCGCGAGCAGGGCTCGGTGACCCGCCAGACCCTGGAGGAGGAGATGAGCCGCGCCGGCCTGCGGATCCGTCCGGCGATCCAGGTCGAGGGCCGCGAGGCCTCGCGCGAGGCGGTGGTGGCGGGGATCGGCGTGGGGGTGGTGTCGGCCGCGGAGTTCGGCGCCGACACGCGGGTCCATGCGCTACCCATCGTCGATTGCCAGCGACGCCTGACCGAGACCCTGGTGTGCCTGCGCGAACAGCGTTCGCGGCGGATCGTCGAGACCTTCCTCGACCTGGTCGGCGAGGACCTGCCGGCGCCGAGCTAGGGCGCGGCTTCGCGCAAGCGAAAAAAAGCCCGGCGGATGCCGGGCTTCGAAGTCGTGCTGGCGGGCGCTCAGGCCTGCTTCTGTTCCTGCTCCAGGGACCTGTCCAGTTCGCGGCAGGCGCGCTGGATCATCACCTCGGTGATCGGGATCTCCCGGCCCTGGGCGTCGATGATGGCGCCACCGGTGTGCTGCTGCGTATTGAAGGGGATCACGCGGCGCTTGGCGGTATCGGTGTGTTGCGAATTCATTGCCCGTCTCCTCATCAGGTTTATCGGCAGTCTAGGGAGCGCAGATGAAACCGCCGTGACAAACGGCGGATGTCGTGCCGCTCCAACGCGAAAGCCATGGACCATAGCAATCTTGCAGTCGGCGTGCCAGCTTGCCGGCTACCGCTGGGTTTTTCTGGTTATAGTGGTCCGACCGGTGTGGGCGTCCTGGAGTTCGCCCGAGGATGAGTATGGACATGTTTCGCCTGGGGTTGGTGGTCAATCCCCTGGCCGGGCTTGGTGGCCCGGTCGCCTTGAAGGGTAGCGACGGGGTGGCCGCCGAGGCCCTGGCCAGAGGCGCCGAACCACGTGCGCTGGAGCGCACCCGGGTAGCCCTGGAGTGCCTGTTGCCGCTGGTCGAGAAGATCGAGTTCCTGACCTTTCCCGGGGCCATGGGTGGCGAGTTGCTCGAGCGCATGGGCTTCCGCCATCGCCTGCTCGGCGAGTGGCAGGGAGCGGTCAGCAGCGCGGCGGATACCCGGTTGGCGATCGAGCGCCTGCAGGAGGCCGGTGTCGCCCTGATCCTGTTCGCCGGTGGTGATGGCACAGCACGGGATGTTGCCGGGGTGGTGCGCGAGCAACAGCCGGTGCTCGGCATTCCGGCCGGGGTGAAGATCCACTCCGGGGTCTATGCCATCAGTCCGCGCGCGGCCGGCGAATTGGCCAGGCGCCTGGTCGAGGGCGGCTTGGTGCGCCTGGCCAGCGGCGAGGTGCGCGACCTCGACGAAGAGGCGCTGCGCGCCGGCCGCGTCGCCGCGCGTTGGTACGGCGAGATGACAGTGCCGGAGGAGGGCCACTTCATGCAGCACGTGAAGCAGGCAGGGATGGAGTCCGAGGAGCTGGTGCTGGTGGACCTCGCCGACTGGCTGGCGGAAAACTGGGAAGACGGCGTGCGCTATGTGCTCGGACCGGGCTCGACCTTGCATGGCCTGGCGCGCAATCTCGGCCTGGAAACCACCCTGCTGGGCGTCGACGTGCTGGAGAATGGCGCGGTGATCGCCCGCGACGTCGACGAGGCGCGGCTGTTCGAACTGGTGGACGGTCATCCGGCGTACCTGCTGGTCACCGCCATCGGCGGCCAGGGCCACGTGATCGGTCGCGGCAACCAGCAGATCAGTCCCCGGGTGTTGCGCGCCATCGGCCTGGAGCGCATGCGGGTGGTCGCCACCAAGCGCAAGCTGGGGACCCTCGGGGGCCGCCCGTTGCTGGTCGACAGCGGCGACCCGGTGCTGGACGACAGCTTCCCGGACGCCATCCGGGTCTGGGCCGGCTACAAGGAAGAACTGCTGTATCCGCTGGGATACGCGAAGGACCAGGACGCGCCCGCGGGCGCTTAGGAGGAAAAGGATGGACAAGGACGTATCCGGCGCGCTGCGCCGCCTGTTGCTGCTCGCCATGCTCGGACTGCCGCTGGTGGCGGCCGCTGCGGTCGAACCGCAGCGACTGGTGGATGCGGCGCGTGCCCAGGTGGGCGTTACCCTGGGCTACGACCCGGCCTACCGGCAACTGGACTATCCGGGCGGCGACGTGCCGCTGCAGACCGGGGTCTGCACCGACGTGGTGGTCCGTGCGCTGCGCGGACAGGGGCTGGATCTACAGAAGGCGGTGCACGAGGACATGCGTCGCCACTTCGCGGCCTACCCGCAGCAATGGGGAATGAAAGGCACCGACCGCAACATCGATCACCGCCGCGTACCGAACCTGATGACCTGGTTCAGCCGCCAGGGCCTGGCCCTGGCGCCTAGCCGCGACGCTTCCGCCTACCGGGCCGGAGACATAGTCGCCTGGCGCCTGGACAACGGCCTGCTGCATATCGGCGTGCTTTCCGATCGCAGGCTGGAGGGCAGGCCGCTGGTGTTGCACAACATCGGTGCCGGCGTGCGGGAAGAGGACCTGCTGTTCCGCTACCAGGTCATCGGCCACTACCGCTTCCCGCAGGGCTGAATGGGCTGGGCAAGCCGCTCCAGCGGCGGATGAGCGCAGCTCGATTCCTCCGCCGCCGCCGCTGGACGGCGGGCAAGAAAAAACCGGCCTGCGGCCGGTTTTCCTGTCTGCCCGGGCTCAGCGGTATTCGCAGAGGTAGGCGGTGTCCTGGGCGACCTTGAGCTGGAACTTGCTGTTCGCCGGGACGGTGAACTGGCTGCCGCTGGCGTATTCCTGCCACTCGTCACTGCCCGGCAGCTTGACCGTCAGCGCGCCGGCGACCACATGCATGATCTCCAGCTGGCTGGTGCCGAACTCGTATTCGCCTGCCGCCATCACGCCGATGGTGGCCGGGCCGGCGGTCATGTCGAAGGCGATGGATTTGACGGTGCCGTCGAAGTATTCGTTGACCTTGAACATGGGCTTCTCCTGAAGGGGTGAACAGGCGGGTTTGAAAAGGCCCGCCAGTATGCCCAAGCCTCGGAAAGGCGTCACTAGGCGGCGCGAGCCTCGTTCAATGCTCCACCGGCAATACCAGCGGCAGCAGCCGTGCGGTATTGCGGGCATCCTCCAGGGCGCGGTGCTGCTGGCCCTGGAAACTCATCCCGGCCAGTTGCAGGGCCGCGTTCAGGCCGACTGGGCGGGGCAACTGGCGGACTTCGCCGAAGCGTTGCTTGAGATTGACGTGCGGCACTTCGCTGAGCTGGCTGGTCAGCCCGTGCTGGCGCCATTCCTGCTCCAACTGGCGGCGGTCGTAGTCGCCCCAACTGGCCCAGCCGGCCAGTCGCGGACGATGCTGGGCGAGCCAGCGCTCGAAGGCTTCCCAGACCGTATTGAGATGGGCTGCGCCATCGACGTTGGCCTGGCTGATATGCGTGAGGTCGCGGCAGAAGTGGGTCAGCAGCGGCCGCCTGACCGGCCGTACGAAACGCTGGAAGTGGTCCAGTTCGCGGGCGTCCGCGGCGGCGACCAGGGTGGCGCCGATCTCGATGATTTCCATTTCCTCCAGGGGCCAGCCGCCTTCCGCGGTGGTGGCCTCCAGATCGATTACCAGCCAGTGAGGCATCGGAGCTATCCATACCAGGGTCCGCGCTGAGTATGGCGGGGCTTCCGGACCTCGGCAAACCGCTGTGCTAGGCTGCGGGATCGGATTTCGAGGAGATGACGGAATGACTGCGGTCGCATTTCTCGGCCTGGGCACGATGGGCTACCCGATGGCCGGGCACCTGCAACGAGAGGGCTACGACGTCTGTGTCTACAATCGCTCGTCGGCCAAGGCGCTGCGCTGGGTCGAGGAGTACGCCGGACGGCGCGCCGATACGCCGCGCGAGGCCTGTGCTGGCGCCGAGCTGGTGTTCTGTTGCGTCGGTAACGACGACGACCTGCGTGCCGTGGCGCTGGGCGAGCAGGGCGCCTTCGCCGGAATGGCGCCGGGCAGCCTGTTCGTCGACCACACCACCGCTTCGGCGGAAGTCGCCCGCGAGCTGTCGCTGCTGGCTGCCGAGCGTGAGCTGGGCTTTCTCGACGCGCCGGTCTCCGGCGGCCAGGCAGGCGCGGTCAACGGCGCCCTGACGGTGATGGTCGGTGGCGAGGAGGCCTTCTATCGACGCGCCGAACCGCTGTTGCGCAGCTATGCGCGGATGGTCCGGCGAATGGGCGACGTGGGTAGCGGGCAGTTGACCAAGATGGTCAACCAGATCTGCGTCGCGGGGCTGCTCCAGGGCCTGGCCGAGGCGCTGCACTTCGCCCGGTGCGCCGGTCTCGATGGCGAGGCGGCGATGCAGGTGATCGGCAAGGGCGCGGCCCAGTCCTGGCAACTGGAAAACCGCCACCAGAGCATGCTGGCCGGAGAGTTCGACTTCGGCTTCGCCGTGGACTGGATGCGCAAGGACCTGTCGATCCTGCTCGCCGAGGCGCGGCGCAACGGCGCGCAGTTGCCGGTCACGGCGCTGGTCGACCAGTTCTACGCCGAAGTGCAGGCGATGGGCGGCGGTCGTTGGGATACCTCCAGCCTGATCGCCCGGCTGCGTTCGTGACGCGGCTCAGGCGCGGAAGATGAAGTACACCGCGCCGAGCAGGCACAGGCCGGCCCAGAGGTAGTCCAGTTTCAGCGGCTGTTGCATGAAGTAGACGCTGAACGGGACGAAGATCGCCAAGGTGATGACTTCCTGCATGATCTTCAGTTGGCCGACCGAGAGTTCGGTGTAGCCGATGCGATTGGCCGGTACCTGCAGCAGGTATTCGAACAGCGCGATACCCCAACTGATCAGGGCGGCGATGATCCAGGGCTTGCTGTTGAGAGTCTTCAGATGACCATACCAGGCGAAGGTCATGAACAGGTTGGAACAGGCTAGCAACAAGGCGGTTTGCAGCCAGACGGGCATGATGGGTGGGCTCCGGGGGATTGGGACGGCGCCGCAGCCTAATTGGCTGCGGCGATAAATCCAAGTGGGCAGGCATCGACCGGTAGGGGCTGGTGCTCGGAAAAGGATGAAAGGTATGCGGTTGCACAAACGCTCGCTGGTCTGGGGGCTCGCCTTGAGCGGGCTGGCCGTCGTGCTGGCGGCCGCCTGGTGGGCGAGCCAGGCGTCGCGGGAGCCGGCTCTGTGGAGCGAGCTGCGGGTGCCGCCGGCGTTTGCCATCCCGCGCGATTTCGACCTGGGCGAATACCGCTTGAGCTGGGGCGGCAAGAGCCTCGCCCTGTCAGTGGCGGGTAGCGCTCGGCCGCCGTTGTGGGAGAGCGAGGGCGGTTTTCTCGGGGCCGGGCGGGAAAGCGCCGGTCGCCTGCAGTTGCGCTGCCAGGAGCAGAGCCTGGAGAGCTTCGAACTGGTCGGTCGACGCTTGTCCCTGAAGGGGCACCTGCGCTGCGCCGATGGCCGGCTCAGCGCCTACGAGCTGTCGTTCGAGCCGCGCCAGGGCGGCGTGGAGGTGCGCGTCGCGCTGGCGGACAGCGAGCTGAACCGGGTCGCCCTGTCCTGGCGGCGTGGAGCGGGGGAGCGCTTGTCCGGTATCGTCGATGACGAGGCGGAAGGTCGCTCCTGGGTCTTGCCGGCCGGGATCGCTGGCTACTGGAGTTCCGCTGGCAACGCCTTCCTCGGCCACTCGACGGCGGCGCAATCCCTCGACCTGCGCGAGCCGGGCCGCGTGCAATGGCGGGCAGCGACGGAGTCGGCCAGGGCCTGGCTGTTCGCTGCCGGCAACCGCGAGCAGTGGCAGCTTCGCAGCGCACGTCTCGAGGCGGAAACGCGCCGCTGATCCGCCGGGCTTGGCGGCGGCCTGGCCGGTCCGTATTCTTTGCGCCCGTTTCGGACGGCTGTCCTGGCCGCTCCTCTGCCAACTTTCGGGCGAGATCCTTCCCATGCAATGTAGAGCCGGCTGCGGCGCCTGCTGCATAGCACCGTCGATTTCCTCTCCGCTGCCGGGCATGCCGGCCGGCAAGCCCGCGGGTGTACGCTGCCTGCACCTGGACGAAAACCATCTCTGCGGGCTGTTCGGCCGACCGGAGCGACCGGCCGTATGCGGCCAGTTCGGCGCCGATCCGGAAATCTGCGGCGACAGCCGTGAGCAGGCGCTGGCCCTGATCGCGGAGTGGGAAGTCATCACTGCCGCGTGAACGGGTTGGAAGTCTGGCTGTCTCACGCCATACTGCTGCGCATCCTGCGCCGAAGGCTCAGGATCGCGGCTTGCAGGGCGTCGACCGCCCGGCCGGCGAACCGAAAATAACCATAAAGAGAGGAACAGGAACGATGCGTGGCATTTTGCGTATGACCGTGCTGGCTGCCGCAGTGTTCGGGGTGGCCGGCAATGCGCTGGCCGAAGACTGGAAGCTGGCCAAGGACGAGGATGGCGTGAAGGTCTACCTCAGCAGTGTCCAGGGCTCCAAGTACAAGGCTTATCGCGGCGTTACCGACATCAAGGCCGACGTGGCGACCATCGAGGCGCTGCAGGAGGACGTCAAGGGTTCCTGCAAGTGGATCCATGCCTGCGCCGAGATGAAACTCCTGAAGCAGGAAGGCGCCGACGCCTGGACCTACTCGAAGATCGACATGCCCTGGCCAGTTACCGGTCGCGACGTGGTCATCCATGTCACCACCGAGAAGACTGCGGATGGCACCGTGATCCGTCACCTTAAGGCCGATCCGACCTATATCCCCGAGGAAAAGGGCCAGATCCGCGTGCCCAAGCTGGTCGGCGAGTGGAAGTTGCAGCCGAAGGGGCAGGGCGTGACGGAAGTGACCTACCAGGTGGAAACCGAGCCGGGTGGCAGCATTCCTTCCTGGTTGGCCAACAGCTTCGTGGTCGACGCGCCGCTGAACACCCTCAAGGGCCTGCGTAGCGCTGCCGAGAAGCGCTGAGCGCGCCTTCCTTGCAAAAAGACCGCCTCCGGGGCGGTTTTTTTGTGTCCGGCGGAAAGGGGCGGGCACAAAAAAGGCTGCCGAAGCAGCCTTTCTCGCCGGGCGTGACGGGTTTCAGCCGCGATCCTTGAGGGCGGTGAAGTCGCGCTGGGTGTGGCCGGTATAGAGCTGGCGCGGGCGGCCGATCTTGTAGGGGCCGGAGAGCATTTCCTGCCAGTGCGAGATCCAGCCGACGGTACGTGCCAGGGCGAAGATCACGGTGAACATGCTGGTCGGAATGCCGATCGCCTTGAGGATGATCCCCGAGTAGAAGTCGACGTTCGGGTACAGGTTGCGTTCCACGAAGTAGGGGTCGTGGCGGGCGATTTCTTCCAGCTTCATCGCCAGTTCCAGTTGCGGGTCGTTGATGCCCAGCTCCTGGAGGACCTCGTCGCAGGTCTGCTTCATGACCTTGGCGCGCGGGTCGAAGTTCTTGTAGACACGATGGCCGAAGCCCATCAGCTTGAACGGATCGTTCTTGTCCTTGGCCTTCTCGACGAACTTGTCGATGTTGGACACGTCGCCGATCTCGTCGAGCATGCGCAGCACCGCTTCGTTCGCGCCGCCATGGGCCGGTCCCCACAGGGCGGCGATGCCGGAGGCGATGCAGGCGAACGGATTGGCGCCGGAGGAGCCGGCCAGACGCACCGTGGAGGTGGAGGCGTTCTGCTCGTGGTCGGCGTGGAGAATGAAGATGCGGTCCATGGCCTTGGCCAGCACGGGGCTGATCGGCTTGGTCTCGCAGGGGGTGTTGAACATCATGTGGAGGAAGTTTTCCGCGTAGTTCAGGTCGTTACGCGGATACATCATCGGCTCGCCCTTGGAGTACTTGTACACCATGGCGGCGATGGTCGGCATCTTGGCGATCAGGCGATGCGCGGAGACTTCGCGATGCTTCGGGTTATTGATGTCCAGGGAGTCGTGGTAGAAGGCCGAGAGGGCGCCGATCACGCCGCACATCACGGCCATCGGATGGGCGTCGCGGCGGAAGCCGTTGAAGAAGGTCTTCAACTGCTCGTGAACCATGGTGTGGTTCTTGATGGTGCCGACGAACTGTTCCTTCTGCGCGGCGGTGGGCAGCTCGCCGTTCAGCAGCAGGTAGCAGGTTTCCAGGTAGTCGGATTTCTCTGCCAGTTGCTCGATGGGGTAGCCGCGATGAAGGAGGACGCCTTTGTCGCCGTCGATATAGGTGATCTTCGACTCGCAGGAGGCGGTCGACATGAAGCCAGGATCGAAGGTGAAGTGGCCCGTGGCGGTGAGGCCCCGTACATCCACTACATCGGGACCCATGGTACCGGATAGGACGGGCAGTTCGACGGGGGCTGAGCCCTCGATGATCAACTGCGCTTTTTTGTCAGCCATGATGGCCTCCTATTTATGCTTGAAATCATCAGTACCCCCCACGCAGGGCCCGCACCACTATAGAGGGATAAATTCGAAAGTCAATTTGCGCGAATCCATGCCGTAGAGCCTTCCGTGGCGGGGTTTTCGCAGAAAAAGGGGGCTATTTACGCCTTTTATAAAAGGCCCGCAATCAACCATTTGGCGATGGGTGTTTTCGTTGTCATTAGTAGCCTAACTGTCTATACTCGGCGTCCGACCGCAAGGGGTATTCCTGGCCCGCTTTCATAGACGGTCGCCACTCCCTGGTGATGGGTACCTGACAAGTGCACTTCCCGACAACTAGCCCTGTTCGTTAGGGCTCTCAGTGTGAAAAAAGCCGTGAATAGCAAACGACCTGTAAACCTAGACCTAAGGACCATCAAACTCCCTGTCACCGCTTACACGTCCATTCTCCACCGTATCTCTGGCGTCATCCTGTTCCTCGGTATTGCCGTGCTGCTGTTCGCGCTCGACAAGTCGCTGAGTTCGGAAGAAGGCTTCGAGCAGGTGAAGGCGTGCCTGACCAGTCCCCTGGCCAAGCTGGTGATCTGGGGCCTGCTGTCTGCGCTGCTGTACCACCTGGTGGCCGGTGTTCGCCACCTGGTCATGGACGCTGGCGTCGGCGAGACGCTGGAAGGCGGTAAGCGTGGCTCCAAAATCGTCATCGCCATCGCGGTGGTGCTGATCGTTCTGGCGGGGGTATGGGTATGGTAACTAACGTCACAAACTTCTCGCGCTCCGGCCTCTACGACTGGATGGCCCAGCGCGTTTCCGCGGTCGTGCTCGCGGCTTATGTCATTTTCCTGCTGGGCTACCTCATTGCTCACCCCAACATTTCCTACGCGGACTGGCACGGCCTGTTCTCGCAGGGTTGGATGCGCATCTTCAGCCTGTTGACCCTGGTTGCCCTGAGCGTCCATGCGTGGGTCGGTATGTGGACCATCTCCACCGACTACCTGACTTCGATGGCTCTCGGCAAGGCGGCGACAGTCGTGCGTTTCCTCTTCCAGGCGGTTTGCGGCATGGCGATGTTCGCATTCTTCGTCTGGGGTGTGCAGATTCTTTGGGGTATGTGATCCATGGCTAGCATTCGTACACTTTCCTTTGACGCCATCATCGTCGGTGGCGGTGGCGCCGGCATGCGTGCCGCGCTGCAACTGGCCCAGGGCGGCCACAAGACCGCCGTGGTGACCAAGGTCTTCCCGACCCGTTCCCACACCGTATCCGCACAGGGTGGCATCACCTGCGCGATCGCTTCGGCCGACCCGAACGACGATTGGCGTTGGCACATGTACGACACCGTCAAGGGCTCCGATTACATCGGTGACCAGGACGCGATCGAATACATGTGTTCCGTCGGCCCCGAGGCCGTGTTCGAGCTCGAGCACATGGGCCTGCCGTTCTCCCGTACCGAAACCGGCCGCATCTACCAGCGTCCGTTCGGCGGCCAGTCCAAGGACTTCGGCAAGGGTGGCCAGGCCGCCCGTACCTGCGCCGCCGCCGACCGTACCGGCCACGCGCTGCTGCACACCCTGTACCAGGCCAACCTGAAGAATGGCACCTCGTTCCTCAACGAGTGGTACGCGGTCGACCTGGTGAAGAACCAAGACGGCGCGGTGGTCGGCATCATCGCCATCTGCATCGAGACCGGCGAGACCGTCTACATCCGTTCCAAGGCCGTGGTCCTGGCCACTGGCGGTGCCGGCCGTATCTACGCCTCCACCACCAACGCGCTGATCAACACCGGTGACGGCGTGGGCATGGCCCTGCGTGCCGGCGTGCCGGTGCAGGACATCGAGATGTGGCAGTTCCACCCGACCGGCATCGCCGGCGCCGGTGTACTGGTCACCGAAGGTTGCCGCGGCGAAGGCGGTTACCTGATCAACGCCCACGGCGAGCGCTTCATGGAGCGTTATGCGCCGAACGCGAAGGACCTGGCCGGCCGCGACGTGGTCGCCCGTTCCATGGTCAAGGAAGTCCTGGCCGGCAACGGCGTGGGCCCGAACAAGGACCACGTGCTGCTGAAGCTCGACCACCTCGGCGAGGAAGTCCTGCACAGCCGCCTGCCCGGCATCTGCGAACTGTCCAAGACCTTCGCCCACGTCGACCCGGTCGTCGCGCCGATCCCGGTGATCCCGACCTGCCACTACATGATGGGTGGCGTTGCCACCAACATCCATGGCCAGGCCATCACCCAGGACGCCAACGGCAACGACCAGATCGTCGAAGGCCTGTTCGCCGTGGGCGAAGTGGCCTGCGTATCGGTACACGGCGCCAACCGCCTGGGCGGCAACTCGCTGCTCGACCTGGTGGTATTCGGCCGTGCCGCCGGTCTGCACCTGGAAAAAGCGCTGAAAGAGGGCATCGACGCCCGCGGCGCTTCCGAGAGCGACCTGGAAGCCTCCTTCAAGCGCCTGAACGGCGTGAACGAGCGCACCAGCGGCGAAGAAGTCGCTCCGCTCAAGCGCGAGCTGCAAAGCTGCATGCAGAACTACTTCGGTGTGTTCCGCACCGGCGAGTACATGCAGAAGGGCATCGCCCAGCTGGCCGACCTGCGCGAGCGTATCGCCAACGTCAAGATCAACGACAAGAGCCAGGCATTCAACACCGCGCGCATCGAAGCGCTGGAACTGCAAAACCTCCTCGAGGTGGCCGAGGCCACCGCGATCGCGGCCGAGCACCGCAAGGAGTCCCGTGGCGCCCACGCCCGTGAAGACTTCGAGGAGCGCGACGACGAGAACTGGCTGTGCCACACCCTGTACTTCCCGGGTGAGAAGCGCGTATCCAAGCGTTCCGTCAACTTCGCGCCGAAGACCGTTCCGGCATTCGAACCCAAGGTTCGGACTTACTAAGGGTGCCCGCCATGTTGCAAGTGAGTGTTTATCGTTACAACCCCGACAAAGATGCTGCGCCGTACATGCAGGATTTCCAGGTCGACACCAACGGCAAGGACGTGATGGTCCTCGACGTGCTGGCGCTGATCAAGGAACAGGACGAGGGCTTCTCCTACCGTCGTTCCTGCCGTGAAGGCGTCTGCGGCTCCGATGGCATGAACATCAACGGCAAGAACGGCCTGGCCTGCATCACCCCGCTGTCGGCCGCCGGCCTGAAGGGCGGCAAGCTGGTGATCCGTCCGCTGCCGGGCCTGCCGGTCATTCGTGACCTGGTCGTGGACATGAGCATCTTCTACAAGCAATACGAGAAGGTGAAGCCGTTCCTGCAGAACGATACGCCGGCCCCGGCCATCGAGCGTCTGCAGACCCCGGAAGAGCGCGAGAAGCTGGACGGTCTGTACGAGTGCATCCTGTGCGCCTGCTGCTCGACCTCCTGCCCGTCCTTCTGGTGGAACCCCGACAAGTTCCTCGGTCCGGCCGCACTGCTGCAAGCCTATCGTTTCCTGGCCGACAGCCGTGACACCAAGACCGAAGAGCGCCTGGCTTCGCTGGACGACCCGTTCAGTGTGTTCCGCTGCCGCGGAATCATGAACTGCGTGAACGTTTGCCCGAAGGGTCTGAACCCGACCAAGGCGATCGGCCACGTGCGTAATATGCTGCTGCAGAGCGGAACCTGATCCTCTCGCAGTTGTTATATGAGTTGTACCTAGCAACACCTGTGGCGCCGGAGTTCTTCCGGCGTCGCAGCAACTAAGCGGGCCAAGCTCACAAAGCCATGGCCCAGATTTGAAAAATATGACCAGCAGGGGCATCCGGGCTGGTACCCGGACTATCTGCGGGATCTGTAGTGGCCATACCGATGTCGCTGCCTGAGGACTTCGGAGCCTTCAAGGTTTCGCCAGGTGGTTGTCCCCTTACCGAGGGTGACCTAGCATGCACGAAAGCGTAATGCAGCGGATGTGGAACAGTGCCCATCTATCCGGTGGTAACGCTGCCTACGTCGAAGAGCTCTACGAGCTCTACCTGCACGACCCTAACGCTGTGCCAGAAGAGTGGCGCACGTATTTCCAGAAGCTTCCCGCCGATGGCAATCCCGCCCCCGACGTCTCGCACTCCACAGTGCGCGATCATTTCGTCCTGCTGGCCAAGAACCAGCGCCGTGCCCAGCCGGTTTCCGCCGGTAGCGTGAGCAGCGAGCACGAGAAGAAGCAGGTCGAAGTCCTTCGTCTCATTCACGCTTACCGTCTCCGCGGCCACCAGGCTTCCACCCTCGACCCGCTCGGCCTGTGGCAGCGTCCCGCGCCTGCCGACCTGTCGATCGACCACTACGGTCTGACGGGTGCCGACCTGGACACCACTTTCCGCACCGGTGAGCTTTACATCGGCAAGGAAGAGGCGACCCTGCGTGAAATCGTCGACAGCCTGAAGAGCACCTACTGCGGTACCTTCGGCGCCGAGTTCATGCACATCGTCGATTCCGAGCAGCGCAAGTGGTTCCTCCAGCGTCTGGAAAGCGTGCGTGGCCGTCCCGGCTTCTCCGCCGAGGCGCGTGCGCACCTGCTCGAGCGCCTGACCGCGGCCGAAGGCCTGGAGAAGTACCTGGGCACCAAGTACCCGGGCACCAAGCGTTTCGGCCTGGAAGGCGGCGAAAGCCTGATCCCGATGGTCGACGAGATCATCCAGCGCTGCGGTTCCTACGGCGCCAAGGAAATCGTCATCGGCATGGCTCACCGCGGTCGCCTGAACGTCCTGGTCAACACCCTGGGCAAGAACCCGCGCGACCTGTTCGACGAGTTCGAAGGCAAGAAGATCGTCGAGCTGGGCTCCGGTGACGTGAAGTACCACCAGGGCTTCTCCTCGAACGTGATGACCAGCGGTGGCGAAGTCCACCTGGCGCTGGCGTTCAACCCGTCGCACCTGGAAATCGTTTCCCCGGTGGTCGAGGGTTCCGTTCGTGCTCGCCAGGACCGCCGCAAGGACAGCTCCGGCGACAAGGTGGTACCGATTTCCATCCACGGCGATGCCGCCTTCGCGGGACAGGGCGTGGTCATGGAAACCTTCCAGATGTCGCAGACCCGCGCCTACAAGACCGGTGGCACCATCCACCTGGTGATCAACAACCAGGTCGGTTTCACCACCAGCCGCCAGGACGATGCGCGTTCCACCGAGTACGCCACCGACGTGGCGAAGATGATTCAGGCGCCGATCTTCCACGTCAACGGCGACGATCCCGAAGCCGTGCTGTTCGTCACCCAGCTGGCCGTCGACTACCGCATGCAGTTCAAGCGTGACGTGGTCATCGACCTGGTCTGCTACCGTCGCCGCGGCCACAACGAGGCGGACGAGCCGAGCGGCACCCAGCCGCTGATGTACCAGCAGATCGCCAAGCAGCGTACTACCCGCGAGCTGTACGCCGATGCCCTGGTGAATGCCGGCGTGCTCAGCGCCGAGCAGGTTCAGTCGAAGATCGACGACTACCGCGACGCCCTGGACAACGGCCTGCACGTGGTGAAGAGCCTGGTCAAGGAACCCAACAAGGAACTGTTCGTCGACTGGCGTCCGTACCTGGGTCATGCCTGGACCGCGCGTCACGACACCCGCTTCGACCTGAAGACCCTGCAGGAACTGTCCAGCAAGATGCTGGAAGTGCCGGAAGGCTTCGTGGTTCAGCGCCAGGTTTCGAAGATCTACGAAGATCGCCAGAAGATGGCGGCCGGTGGCCTGCCGATCAACTGGGGCTTCGCCGAGACCCTGGCCTACGCGACCCTGCTGTTCGAAGGCCATCCGGTACGGATGACCGGCCAGGACGTCGGCCGTGGAACCTTCTCGCACCGTCACGCGGTGCTGCACAACCAGAAGGACGACTCGGTCTACGTACCGCTGGCGAATCTGTTCGATGGCCAGCCGCGCCTGGATATCTACGATTCCTTCCTTTCGGAAGAGGCCGTGCTGGCGTTCGAATACGGTTTCGCCACCACCACGCCGAATTCGCTGGTGATCTGGGAAGCCCAGTTCGGCGACTTCGCCAACGGCGCCCAGGTGGTCATCGACCAGTTCATCACCAGTGGCGAAAGCAAATGGGGCCGACTCTGCGGCCTGACCATGCTGCTGCCGCACGGCTATGAGGGGCAGGGTCCGGAGCACTCCTCCGCGCGCCTGGAGCGCTACCTGCAGCTCTGCGCCGAGCAGAACATCCAGGTCTGCGTGCCGACCACCCCGGCTCAGGTCTACCACATGCTCCGCCGTCAGGTGATCCGCCCGCTGCGCAAGCCGCTGGTGGTGATGACGCCGAAGTCCCTGCTGCGTCACAAGCTCGCCATCTCGACCCTGGAAGATCTGGCCAACGGTTCCTTCCAGACCGTGATCCCGGAAATCGACAGCCTGGATCCGAAGAAGGTCGACCGCGTCGTGCTGTGCAGCGGCAAGGTGTACTACGACCTGCTGGAGAAGCGTCGCGCGGAAGGCCGCGAAGATACCGCGATCGTCCGTATCGAGCAGCTGTATCCGTTCCCGGAAGACGACCTAGCGGAAGTTCTGGCTCCCTACAAGAACCTCAAGCACATCGTCTGGTGCCAGGAAGAGCCGATGAACCAGGGCGCCTGGTTCTGCAGCCAGCATCACATGCGTCGTGTCATCGCCGCGCACAAGAAGGGCCTCAATCTCGAGTATGCCGGCCGCGAAGGCTCCGCTGCTCCGGCTTGCGGCTACGCCTCGATGCACGCCGAGCAGCAGGAAAAACTGCTGCAAGACGCCTTTACTGTTTAACGCCTACGCGCTGAAGAAACCGAATTTAAGGAAACGCACACAATGGCTATCGAAATCAAAGCCCCAACCTTCCCGGAATCGGTCGCCGACGGCACCGTCGCCACCTGGCACAAGAAGCCGGGCGAAGCGGTCAAGCGCGACGAACTGATCGTCGACATCGAGACCGACAAGGTGGTCATCGAGGTTCTCGCCGAGGCTGACGGCGTGCTGGCTGAGATCATCAAGAACGAAGGCGACACCGTTCTGAGCAACGAGCTGCTCGGCAAGCTGAACGAAGGCGGCGCCGCCGCTCCGGCCGCTCCGGCTGCCGCTGCGCCCGCCGCCGCTCCGGCTGCCCAGGCCGCCGCTCCGGCCGCCGCTGGCGGCGACGACGCCATCCTGTCCCCGGCCGCGCGCAAGCTGGCCGAGGAAGCCGGCATCGATCCGAACAGCATCGCCGGCACCGGCAAGGGCGGTCGCGTGACCAAGGAAGACGTGGTCGCTGCGGTCGAAGCGAAGAAGAACGCCCCGGCCGCCCCGGCCAAGCCTGCCGCCCCGGCTGCCGAGGCGCCGATCTTCGCCGCCGGCGACCGTGTCGAGAAGCGCGTGCCGATGACCCGCCTGCGGGCCAAGGTCGCCGAGCGCCTGGTCGAGGCGCAGTCCGCCATGGCCATGCTGACCACCTTCAACGAGGTCAACATGAAGCCGATCATGGACCTGCGTTCGAAGTACAAGGACCTGTTCGAGAAGAAGCACAACGGCGTGCGCCTGGGCTTCATGTCCTTCTTCGTCAAGGCCGCCACCGAGGCGCTGAAGCGCTTCCCGGGGGTCAACGCTTCCATCGACGGCAACGACATCGTCTACCACGGCTACCAGGACATCGGTGTTGCCGTTTCCAGCGACCGCGGCCTGGTGGTTCCGGTACTGCGTAACGCCGAGTTCATGAGCCTGGCCGAGATCGAGGGCGGCATCGCCAACTTCGGCAAGAAGGCGAAGGAAGGCAAGCTGACCATCGAAGACATGACCGGCGGCACCTTCACCATCTCCAACGGTGGCGTGTTCGGTTCCCTGCTGTCGACCCCGATCGTCAACCCGCCGCAGACCGCCATCCTCGGCATGCACAAGATCCAGGAGCGCCCGATGGCCGTGAACGGCCAGGTGGTGATCCTGCCGATGATGTACCTGGCGCTGTCCTACGACCACCGTCTGATCGACGGCAAGGAAGCGGTGAGCTTCCTGGTGGCGATCAAGGACCTGCTGGAAGATCCGGCTCGCCTGCTGCTGGACGTCTGATTTAGCGTTTCTCTTCACGGCGGCCCCCTCGTGGGGCCGTCCGGTTTCACCCGAATAAGGATTGAGATATGAGCCAGAAATTCGACGTGGTAGTGATTGGTGCCGGCCCCGGCGGTTACGTTGCCGCCATCCGCGCTGCCCAGCTGGGCCTGAAGACCGCCTGCATCGAGAAGTACATCGGCAAGGAAGGCAAGGTGGCGCTCGGCGGTACCTGCCTGAACGTTGGCTGCATCCCGTCCAAGGCGCTGCTGGACAGCTCCTACAAGTACCATGAGGCCAAAGAGGCCTTCAAAGTCCATGGTATCGAAGCCAAGGGCGTCACCATCGACGTTCCGGCGATGGTTGCGCGCAAGGCCAACATCGTCAAGAACCTGACCGGCGGCATCGCTACCCTGTTCAAGGCCAACGGCGTGACCTCCTTCGAAGGCCACGGCAAGCTGCTGGCCAACAAGCAGGTGGAAGTGACCGGCCTGGACGGCAAGACCCAGGTCCTGGAAGCCGAGAACGTGATCATCGCTTCCGGCTCCCGCCCGGTGGAGATCCCGCCGGCCCCGCTGACCGACGACATCATCGTCGACTCCACCGGCGCCCTGGAATTCCAGGCCGTGCCGAAGAAGCTGGGTGTGATCGGCGCCGGCGTCATTGGCCTGGAGCTGGGTTCGGTATGGGCCCGCCTGGGTGCCGAGGTGACCGTGCTGGAAGCCCTGGACAAGTTCCTCCCGGCTGCCGACGAGCAGATCGCCAAGGAAGCCCTGAAGGTCCTGACCAAGCAAGGCCTGAACATTCGCCTGGGCGCCCGCGTGACCGCTTCGGAAGTGAAGAAGAAGCAGGTCACCGTGACCTTCACCGATGCCAACGGCGAGCAGAAGGAAACCTTCGACAAGCTGATCGTCGCGGTCGGCCGTCGCCCGGTGACCACCGACCTGCTGGCCGCCGACAGCGGCGTGACCCTGGACGAGCGTGGCTTCATCTACGTCGACGACCACTGCAAGACCAGCGTTCCGGGCGTCTTCGCCATCGGTGACGTGGTTCGCGGCGCGATGCTCGCGCACAAGGCCTCGGAAGAGGGCGTGATGGTCGCCGAGCGCATCGCCGGCCACAAGGCGCAGATGAACTACGACCTGATCCCGTCGGTCATCTACACCCACCCGGAAATCGCCTGGGTCGGCAAGACCGAGCAGACCCTCAAGGCCGAGGGCGTCGAAGTCAACGTCGGCACCTTCCCGTTCGCCGCCAGCGGTCGCGCGATGGCTGCCAACGACACCACCGGCCTGGTCAAGGTCATCGCCGATGCGAAGACCGACCGCGTCCTGGGCGTCCACGTGATCGGCCCGAGCGCCGCCGAGCTGGTACAGCAAGGCGCGATCGGCATGGAATTCGGCACCAGCGCCGAAGATCTGGGCATGATGGTCTTCTCCCACCCGACGCTGTCCGAAGCCCTGCACGAAGCTGCCCTGGCGGTGAATGGCCATGCCATCCACATCGCCAACCGCAAGAAGCGCTGAGTGATCCGACGCCCCGGTTCACGCCAGGGGCGTCACAGCGACGCGGGACGCGTCGTCCGTCAGGCCAGGACAGGTTCCTGGCCTTGTCGGGTCCGGGTTCTGTAGAATCCACGGTTTGCCGCCTGCGTCGGGATGACGCAGGCGGCAGACTTTCAGAAGAACCACGGCGGGTGAGCGCCGGCGACCGTTGCGAGGTGGCCGCGGGCGTATGCCGCCGGACTGTTTTTTCGCGAGCCGGGTGGTTCGCGAAGCGACGGTCACAGGTGGTGGGGTGCCACGAGCGCTCCGCCGAAATGCGCAATACCTAGACGAATAACGGTAGACAAGCATGAATCTCCACGAATATCAGGGTAAGCAGCTGTTCGCTGAATACGGCCTGCCTGTATCCAAGGGCTTTGCCGTAGACACCCCCGAAGAGGCCGCAGAAGCCTGCGACAAGATCGGCGGCAGCGAGTGGGTCGTCAAAGCTCAGGTGCACGCCGGCGGCCGCGGTAAAGCGGGCGGTGTGAAGCTGGTGAAGAGCAAAGAGGACGCCAAGGCGTTCGCCCAGCAGTGGCTGGGCAAGAACCTGGTGACCTACCAGACCGACGCCAACGGCCAGCCGGTCAGCAAGATCCTGGTGGAGTCCTGCACCGACATCGACAAGGAGCTGTACCTCGGCGCCGTGGTCGATCGTTCCAGCCGCCGCATCGTGTTCATGGCTTCCACCGAAGGTGGCGTGGACATCGAGAAGGTCGCCCACGACACTCCCGAGAAGATCCTCAAGGCCACCATCGACCCGCTGGTCGGCGCGCAGCCGTACCAGGGCCGCGAGCTGGCCTTCCAGCTGGGCCTGAAGGGCGACCAGATCAAGCAGTTCACCCATATCTTCGTCGGCCTGGCGAAGCTGTTCCAGGATTACGACCTGGCCCTGCTGGAAGTGAACCCGCTGGTGATCAAGAAAGACGGCAACCTGCACTGCCTGGACGCCAAGATCAACATCGACAGCAACGCCCTGTACCGCCAGCCGAAGCTGCGCGCCATGCACGACCCGTCCCAGGACGACGCCCGTGAAGCCCATGCGCAGAAGTGGGAGCTGAACTACGTCGCGCTGGAAGGCAACATCGGCTGCATGGTCAACGGCGCCGGCCTGGCCATGGGTACCATGGACATCGTCAACCTGCACGGCGGCAAGCCGGCCAACTTCCTCGACGTTGGCGGCGGTGCGACCAAGGAGCGCGTGACCGAAGCGTTCAAGATCATCCTGTCCGACAGCAACGTGAAGGCTGTCCTGGTGAACATCTTCGGCGGCATCGTGCGTTGCGACATGATCGCCGAAGGCATCATCGGCGCCGTCAAAGAAGTCGGCGTGAAGGTTCCGGTTGTCGTCCGCCTGGAAGGCAACAACGCTGAACTGGGTGCCAAGGTCCTGGCCGAAAGCGGCCTGAACATCATCGCGGCAACCAGCCTGACCGACGCTGCCCAGCAAGTCGTCAAGGCCGCGGAGGGTAAGTAATGAGCGTCCTGATCAACAAAGACACCAAAGTCATCTGCCAAGGCTTCACCGGTAGCCAGGGCACCTTCCACTCCGAACAGGCCATCGCCTATGGCACCAAGATGGTCGGCGGCGTGACCCCCGGCAAGGGCGGCACCACCCACCTCGGCCTGCCGGTGTTCAACACCGTCAAGGAAGCCGTGGAAGCCACCGGCGCCGAAGCCTCGGTCATCTACGTTCCGGCTCCGTTCTGCAAGGACTCGATCCTGGAAGCGGCATTCGGCGGCATCAAGCTGATCGTCTGCATCACCGAAGGCATCCCGACCCTCGACATGCTGGACGCCAAGGTCAAGTGCGACGAGCTGGGCGTACGCCTGATCGGCCCGAACTGCCCGGGCGTGATCACTCCCGGCGAGTGCAAGATCGGCATCATGCCGGGTCACATCCACCTGCCGGGCAAGGTAGGCATCGTGTCGCGTTCCGGCACCCTGACCTACGAAGCCGTGAAGCAGACCACCGACGCCGGCTTCGGCCAGTCCACCTGCGTGGGCATCGGCGGCGACCCGATCCCGGGCTCCAACTTCATCGACATCCTGAAGCTGTTCCAGGAAGATCCGCAGACCGAAGCCATCGTCATGATCGGCGAGATCGGCGGTTCCGCCGAAGAAGAAGCCGCGGCCTTCATCAAGGCCAACGTGACCAAGCCGGTGGTGTCCTACATCGCTGGCGTGACTGCCCCTCCGGGCAAGCGCATGGGCCACGCCGGCGCCATCATCTCCGGCGGCAAGGGCACCGCGGACGAGAAGTTCGCCGCCCTGCAGGACGCCGGTGTGAAGACCGTGCGCTCCCTGGCCGACATCGGCAAGGCCCTGGCCGAGCTGACCGGTTGGGAAGTGAAGAAGGCCTGAGCCTCGCCCAGCGCCTGAAAACGGAGGCCGCCATCTGGCGGCCTCCGTTGTTTCCGTTTGATGAAAAAATTGTCCGGGATGCGTCGTTGACGGACATCCATCGGACACTCTGATCTGTGTCACTGCCGACCCGGCGATATTGCAGCTAGTCTGCAAGACTTTGGCATTCCCGCCCCAAAAGGGTGGCGCCAGCATACGGTTCGTCCTTACCCGGATGAGTAACGTTTCCCCCTAACCCTTGGGAAGCCCCCTCTGCAAAATTCTGTTTGAGCCATGCGGTATTCCCCAACATGAAAGTATTGAAAGGTCAGGACATCCTGGCGCTTGGCTTCATGACGTTCGCCTTGTTCGTCGGAGCCGGCAATATCATTTTTCCACCCTTCGTAGGCCTCCAGGCGGGTCCCCATGTCTGGATCGCCGCCCTGGGCTTCCTGGTCACGGCCGTCGGCCTGCCGGTGATCACCGTGATCGCACTGGCCAAGGTCGGCGGCGCGATGGATACTCTGAGCCATCCCATCGGGCGCTTCGCCGGCGGCCTGCTGGCGGCGGTGTGCTACCTGGCGGTGGGGCCGCTGTTCGCCACCCCGCGAACCGCCACGGTTTCCTTCGAGGTCGGCCTGGCGCCGCTCACCGGTAACGGCCCGCTGCCGCTGTTCCTCTACAGCCTGGTGTACTTCCTGGTGGTGATGGCTATCTCGCTCTATCCGGGCAAGCTGCTGGATACCGTCGGTCGTTTCCTGGCGCCGCTGAAGATCATCGCCCTGGCGGTGCTCGGCATCGCCGCCTTCGCCCTGCCGGCCGGCACTATCGGCAAGGCCGAGGAGGCCTACCGGGTGGCGGCGTTCTCCCAGGGTTTCGTCAATGGCTACCTGACCATGGACACCCTTGGCGCCTTGGTGTTCGGCATCGTCATCGTCAATGCCATCCGTTCTCGCGGCGTGCAGAACCCGCAACTGATCACCCGCTACGCGGTGATCGCCGGCCTGATCGCCGGTCTCGGCCTGGCGCTGGTGTATATCAGCCTGTTCCGTCTCGGTTCGGGCAGCCACGACATCGCCGCCGGTGCCGGCAATGGCGCCGCTGTGCTGCATGCCTACGTCCAGCATACCTTCGGCTCGCTGGGCAGCGTGTTCCTTGCGGCGCTGATTTCCCTGGCCTGCCTGGTCACCGCAGTGGGCCTGACCTGCGCATGTGCCGAGTATTTCTGCCGGGTGCTGCCGTTGTCCTACCGGACCCTGGTGCTGCTGCTGGCCGGTTTTTCGCTACTAGTGTCGAACCTTGGCCTGACCAAGCTGATTCAGGTCTCGATCCCGGTACTCACCGCGATCTATCCACCGTGCATCGTACTCGTCGCCCTGAGCTTCTTCGCCAGCCTGTGGCGTTCGCAGACCCGCATCGTCGCTCCGGTGATGGCCGTTTCGCTGCTGTTCGGCCTGATCGATGGCCTGAAGGCTGCCAGCCTCGACCACTGGCTGCCGAACTGGTTGACCCACTTGCCGCTGGCCGAGCAGGGCCTGGCGTGGCTGATCCCTTCGGTGGCCACCCTGGCGTTGGTTGCGGTAATCGACAGACTGCTGGGCAAGCCCAGCGAAGCGGTCGCCTGAGACGTCAGGCGAACCCCAGGAAGGCCGCCTCCGGGCGGCCTTTTTCATGAGCCGACGAAAGTCGTGTCCTGGCCGCGGCGAGCGGCGTCCCAACGGCGCGAAACAACGGCGGGGCGATTCCCGGCCGGCTCAAGAGGGAGTTTTCATGACCGCCGAACTCGGCATTTTCAACGGGCACCTGCTGCAACACCTGCTGGCGGCGCTCTGGTTCCTGTTCTGCTGGGTGGGCTACACCCGCTACGCCACCTGGAAGGGCCGCGACACCGCCTGCCTGGCCAGCGTCCTGCACCTCTACCGGGAGGACTGGATGCGCCGGTTGCTGCTGCGCGACAACCGTATCGCCGACGCCAGCGTGATCGGTAACCTGGAGCGTAACGCGTCGTTCTTCGCCTCCAGCACGCTGATCATCCTCGCCGGCATCCTCACCCTGCTGGGCTCCACCGATCGCGCCGTCTCGGTACTGGCCGACCTGCCGTTCGTGGAGGAGGCCAGCCGGGGACTGTCGGAACTGAAGCTGCTGTGCCTGGCAGTGGTCTTCGTCTATGCCTTCTTCACCTTCAGCTGGTGCATGCGCCAATACAACTTCGCGGCGATCCTGGTCGGCTCGGCACCGATGATCGGCGAGCGCAACGTCGGCGAGCTGGAGCGCAAATCCTTTGCCGAGCGTGCCGCCCGGGTCATCTCGCTGGCGGCCAACCAGTTCAACTTCGGCTTGCGCTCGTACTATTTCGGCCTGGCCATGCTCGCCTGGTTCATCAACTCCTGGTTCTTCATGCTGGTGACGGCCGGCGTGGTGCTGGTCCTGTATCGCCGCGAATTCCATTCGGACGTGCTGGAGGTGATGGTCTACACCGAGACCGCAATCGCCGAAAGCCCGCGGGAAGGCGAGGGCGAGGTGCCCAGGGACTGAATCCCGGGCATGAAAAAGCCCGCTTGCGCGGGCTCTTTCAGGGTACGTCAACGAGAACTTATTGCTGGTTCTGTTGCGGTTGCTCCGGAGTCGGTGCCGGAGTCTGCGGGGTTGCCGGAGTGTCGCTCGACGGCGCCGGGGCGCTGGGCTCGGCAGGGGGAGTAGCCGGAGCGCTCGGCTGGGTCTCGGTAGCCGGAGCTGCCGGGGCCGCTGCCTTGTCTTCCTCTTTCTTGTCGCAAGCGGCCAGGCCAAGGCTGGCAGCGAGCAGCAGGGCAAGAGTTACGGTCTTTTTCATCGTTTAGCCTCCATGTGCGGCTTTCCTCGTTGTAGCCCTTTGAACATTTGCGCTGGCGTGAAGTTCCACACACTTCGACTATTTCGATCGTTATGTCCAAAACCCCGGCTGCCGGGGCTTTGGCGGCAGGGTATGATTCGCCCTCCAGAAAACTCCCAGCAAGGTCGCCGTCATGTCGGAAAATCCTCTCCTCGAGCGCGCCCGGCGCTTTCTCTCGGCCTTGCGTCATTGCCAGGTGCTGGGGTTGACGGTCGAGGCCGCCGACGAGAAAGGACTGACCCTGCGCCTGCCCTACAGCCAGGCGATCATCGGCAACCCGGAAAGCGGGGTCGTCCACGGCGGCGCGATCACCACCCTGATGGACACCACCTGCGGTATTTCCACGGTCTGCGTGCTGCCGGACTTCGAGATCTGCCCGACGCTCGACCTGCGCATCGACTATATGCATCCCGCCGAACCGCACAAGGATGTCTATGGCTTCGCCGAGTGCTACCGGGTCACGCCGAACGTGATCTTCACCCGCGGCTTCGCCTACCAGGACGATCCGGGCCAGCCCATCGCCCATGTCGTCGGCGCCTTCATGCGCATGGGCGGTTCGGCTCGCTCCGGGGCGGCCAGGCCGGCCGCGCAGGGAGGTGCGGCATGAGCCCGACCAGCCTCGAGCAACTGGTCCGCGACGCGCGCCGGAACAACGACTACAGCCCGCTGGTGGAGCTGATCCCGTACGCCAAGCTGCTCGGCATCGAATGCCTGCGCCTGGGCGACGACATGGTCTTCCGCCTGCCGGCGAACAAGGACAACATCGGCAACCCGACCCTGCCGGCCATCCATGGCGGCGTGATCGCCGGCTTCATGGAGCATGCGGCGATGTTGCACCTGCTGACCTTCATGAGCATTCCGCACCTGCCGAAGATCATCGATTTCTCCATCGACTACCTGCGTGCCGGGCACTTCCGCGATACCTACGCGCAATGCCAGGTCTGGCGCCAGGGGCGGCGGGTGGCGAACGTCGCGATCAACGCCTGGCAGACCACCCAGGGCGAGCCCATCGCCACCGCGCGGGCGCATTTCAAGGTGGACGAGCCGTGAGCCGTACGCTGCGGAAAGTGGGCTGAGGATATCGCGATGGATGCCTTGCTGATTCTGGGCGGCCTGCTGCTGATGGTCGCCGGCTATATCTGGGTCATCGTCCTGGCCTTCGGTACCGGTCTGCTGTGGGGTTACGGCAGCCTTTTCCCGCCGGTGGCACTGGCCTATATCGGCGTGCACTGGCGTACGGCGCGCAAGGGCGTCGGGCTGGCCGCGCTGGGTTGCATCCCGCTGGTGGTCGGCCTGGCGCTGCTGGCCAGTCACGACGCTGCGCGGCTGGAGGCGATCCTCAGCCTGCGCTGGCTGAAACCGGAGGCCAGGCCGCCGGCGGAACTGGCCATCGCGCTCAGCGGGGAGTTCAACGGCAAGCCTTTCGCGCCGCAGAGCGGCGAGTTGATCGGCGGCGTGCTGAGCCTGCGCCAGGGGCACGATTTCTACGCCCAGCGCGAGCTGCAGATCCGCCTTCCGGCACAGCCGCTCGGGGCGCTGCGCCTGGACGTGCTGCCCGAGGACGGCGGCGCGTTGCCAGAAGTCGAGCTGAGCTGGCTGCAACCGGAGCAGGACCTGCCCGAGGCGCGTCGTCTCCTGCGTGGCTATACCTTGCACCTGGACCTGCGGCCCAAGGCGCCGAACCGCCTGGAGGGCGAGTTCCACCTGAGCCTGCCGAGCGACTACCGGACCACCCTCAGCGGCCATGTCGAGCTGTATACCGACCGGCTGCGCTATCGGCACGGCAAGGTCGACCTGGGCTACGACTCCGACGATACCCTGGCCCTGGTCTTGCGCGACTATCTGCAGCGACGCTTCGCCAGCCGCGACGTCAGCCTCGTGCGGGCGCCGTCCTGGCGCGCGGCCAGCCATGCGCGGCCGCTGCGCATCGAGGCCCTGGTGGCCGGCCAGGCTCAGGTACTGGAGCTGACGCTGGAGAAGAACGCCCGGCGGGAGTGGTCGGTGCGCGGCGACGCGTTCCCCGCTTTGCCGGCGGAGCCTGCGACCGTGGCCGCGGCGGCGCCGCCCGAGCCGCAGGCGCTGCCGGCGCCGGGCAACGCCACCCTCGACCTGGAGCTGGTCCAGGTCGAACCGCAGCGCTACAGCCAGCGCCTGGTCAAGGCCACTACGGTACGCGGGCGTATCGCCGAGGGCCGTTTCACCGGCCTCGACAGCGAGGGGCGCCTGGTGATCCGCCGGGAAATGCCCGGTGCGGGGGAGGCGAGCTACCTGTTGCGCCCGGCGGAGATCGCCCGTCTCGAACTGCTCGAACGCTAGTCGTCGCACGATGGTGCGCGGTTTTTTCGCATAAGCGCTTGAAAAGCCGGAAGAAGGCCCCACCTAGGGGACATCCGCCGTGGTACGCGGCTTATGTCATTGATGGAGCTTGGAGCGATGAGCGTGGAAACCCAAAAAGAGACACTGGGCTTTCAGACTGAAGTGAAGCAACTGCTTCACCTGATGATTCATTCTCTCTATTCGAACAAGGAAATCTTCCTCCGCGAACTGATTTCCAACGCCTCGGACGCCGCCGACAAGCTGCGTTTCGAAGCCCTGGCCAATCCCGAGCTGCTCGAGGGCGGCGCCGAGCTGAAGATCCGCGTCAGCTTCGACAAGGAAGCCAACACCGTCACCCTGGAAGACAACGGCATCGGCATGAGCCGCGAGGATGTGGTGACTCACCTGGGCACCATCGCCAAGTCCGGGACCGCCGACTTCCTGAAGAACTTGTCTGGCGACCAGAAGAAGGATTCGCACCTGATCGGCCAGTTCGGCGTCGGTTTCTACAGCGCCTTCATCGTCGCCGACAAGGTCGATGTCTACTCCCGTCGCGCCGGCCAGCCGGCCAGCGAAGGCGTGCACTGGTCGTCGAAGGGCGAGGGCGAGTTCGACGTCGCCACCATCGACAAGCCCGAGCGCGGCACCCGCATCGTCCTCCACCTGAAAAAGGGCGAGGAGGAGTTCGCCGATGGCTGGCGCCTGCGCAACGTGATCAAGAAATACTCCGATCACATCGCCCTGCCGATCGAACTGCCCAAGGAATTCCACGGCGAAGAGGCCGACAAGCCGGCCGAGCCGGAATGGGAAACGGTCAACCGCGCCAGCGCGCTGTGGACCCGTCCGCGCGCCGAGGTGAAGGACGAGGAATACCAGGAGTTCTACAAGCACGTCGCCCATGACTTCGAGAACCCGCTGAGCTGGAGCCACAACAAGGTCGAAGGCAAGCTGGAATACACCTCGCTGCTCTACGTGCCGGGCCGCGCGCCGTTCGACCTGTACCATCGCGAGGCGCCACGAGGCCTGAAGCTGTACGTACAGCGCGTGTTCATCATGGACCAGGCCGACGAGTTCCTGCCGCTGTACCTGCGCTTCATCAAGGGTGTGGTCGACTCCAACGACCTGTCGCTGAACGTCTCCCGGGAAATCCTGCAGAAGGATCCGGTGATCGACTCGATGAAGTCGGCGTTGACCAAGCGCGTGCTGGACATGCTGGAGAAGCTGGCGAAGAACGAGCCGGAGCAGTACAAGACCTTCTGGAAGAACTTCGGCCAGGTCCTCAAGGAAGGCCCGGCGGAAGACTTCGGCAACAAGGAGAAGATCGCCGGCCTGCTGCGCTTCGCCTCCACCGGCGACGATTCGGGCGAGCAGAGCGTAGCGCTGGCCGACTACATCGGTCGGATGAAGGAAGGCCAGGACAAGATCTACTACCTCACCGGCGAGAGCTACTCGCAGGTGAAGAACAGCCCGCACCTGGAAGTCTTCCGCAAGAAGGGCATCGAGGTGCTGCTGCTCACCGATCGCATCGACGAGTGGCTGATGAGCTACCTGCCGGAGTTCGACGGCAAGCAGTTCGTCGATGTCGCCCGCGGCGACCTGGACCTGGGCAGCCTGGACTCGGAAGAGGACAAGAAGGCCCAGGAAGAAGTCGCCAAGAGCAAGGAAGGCCTGATCGAGCGCCTGAAGAAGGTGCTCGACGAGCAGGTCAGCGAAGTCCGCGTTTCCCACCGCCTGACCGATTCGCCGGCGATCCTCGCCATCGGCGAACAGGACCTTGGCCTGCAGATGCGCCAGATCCTCGAGGCCAGCGGGCAGAAAGTGCCGGACTCGAAGCCGATCTTCGAGATCAACCCGCAGCATCCGCTGATCGAGAAGCTGGATGCGGAGCCGGACGAGGACCGCTTCGGCGAGCTGTCGCATATTCTCTTCGACCAGGCCGCCCTGGCCGCGGGGGACAGCCTCAAGGATCCGGGCGCCTACGTACGCCGACTGAACAAGCTGCTGGTGGAGCTGTCCGCTTAAGCAGTAGCCCCGACAAAGCCCGCTTCGGCGGGCTTTGTCTTTTCCAACTCTCGCAGGAGCAGTACCCATGAGTGAGATTCGTGTAGAGCCGGTCGCCTACGACATCGATGGGCAGCCGTACGAAGGTCAACTGGTGTACGACGCCAGCCACGCGGGGCCGCGCCCGGGCCTGCTGATGGCGCCGAACTGGATGGGCGTGAGCGCCGCCGCGCTGGACATCGCCCGGCAGGTCGCCGGCCGTGGGCACGTGGTGCTGGTCGCGGACCTCTACGGCAGGGACGTGCGTCCGCAGAACGGCGACGAGGCGGGCGCGGCGATGATGCCGCTGAAGAACGACCGGGCCCTGCTGCGCAAGCGCATGCAGGCAGCGCTGGCGGCCTTGCGCGGACAGGCGCTCGCGGCTGTCGATACGACCCGCCAGGCCGCCTTCGGTTTCTGCTTCGGCGGTTGCTGCGTGCTGGAGCTGGCTCGCGACGGCGCCGAGCTGAAGGCCTTCGTGTCCTTCCATGGCACCCTGGATACGCCGGACCCGGCGCATGCCAGGAATATCAAGGGCGCGGTACTGGTCCTCGACGGCGCCTCCGATCCGCTGGTGCCGCGCGAGCAGTTGCCGGCCTTCGCCAGGGAGATGACCGATGCCGGCGTCGACTGGCAGCTCACCAGCTACGGCGGCGCGGTGCATTCCTTCACCGATCCGAACGCCAAGGTGCCGGGCAAGATGCACTATGACGCCAGGACCTCCCGGCGTGCCTTCCAGGCGATGGACGACCTGCTGGCGGAAGTCTTCGCCTGAGACCGCCGGCTCACTCGCGCATGGCGAAGCAGTGCCTGGCCTCGGGGAAGCGCCGTTCGCGCACGTCCTCGGCGAAGCGCCGGGCCGCCTCGTCGATTTCCCGGTCGAGGCGCGCGTAGCGTTCGACGAAGCGCGGTACCTGTTCGCCGCTTAGCCCGAGCAGGTCCTCGCTGACCAGTACCTGGCCGTCGCAGGCCGGCGAGGCGCCGATACCGATGCAGGGGATCGCCAGTTCTTCGCTAAGGCGACGGGCCAGCGGCTCGCCTACGCCTTCGATGACCACCGCGAAGGCGCCGCCGCGCTGCATGGCGAGGCCGTCGCGGCGTACCCGTTCGGCGCTTTCCGGGTCACGCCCCTGGGCCTTGAAGCCGCCCATGGCGTTGACCTGCTGCGGCATCAGGCCGATATGGGCGAGCACCGGTATGCCACGGCGTACCAGGAAGTCCACGGTTTCTTCCATTTCCTCACCGCCTTCCAGCTTCACCGCCTGGGCGCCGCTGTCGGCCAGCAGGCGTGCGGCGTTGCGGAACGCCTGTCGGGGCGATTCCTGGTAGCTGGCGAACGGCAAGTCGGCCACCACGCAGGCGCGCCGACTGCCGCGCATCACCGCCAGGGTGTGGGCGACCATCATCTCCAGGCTCACTCCCAGGGTGCTGGGCATGCCATAGAGCACCATGCCCAGCGAATCGCCGACCAGCAGCAGGTCGGCATGCGGATCGAGGAGGCGGGCCATGGGCGTGCTGTAGGCGGTCAGCGCCACCAGGCTGCCGGCACCCTTGCGGCGCTGGATATCGGGAACGGACAGGCGATGTTGCGGGCGATGACTGCTCATGGCGTGGCTCCGGTTTGTCTATGGGGAGCCACACGCTAACATCGGCCGCGCACCGCTCACTCGACGGATGGGGACAACCGATGCCGCAAACGGGACAAGAACGCGACCTGCCGCGATTCCGCAGCCTGCCCTGCGCGGTGTACCTGCGCGCCTTCGAGATGCCCGCCGGGCACCGGGTGGAGATGCACGAGCACCCCTGGGGCCAACTGATGTACGCCGCCAGCGGCACCTTGCGCGCCAGCACCGAGCGGCACAGCTATCTGGTGCCGGCGCAGCGGGCGCTGTGGATTCCGCCGGGCGTCCGGCACGCCGCGGAGGCTTGCAACCCTGTGCTGTTCCGCAGTCTCTACCTGGATCGTTCGCTGCCCGGCGGTTGCCGGGTACTGGAGGTGTCCGGCCTGCTGCGCGAACTGTTGCTGCGGGCGGCGGAGTTTCCCCGTGAATATCCGCCGGGTGGCGAGGCCGAGCGTCTCATGCAGGTGGTCGCCGATGAGGTCGGGCGCCTTCGCGAGGCGCCGCTGAACCTGCCGTTGCCTGGCGACCCGCGCTTGCGCCGGATCACCGACGCGCTACAGGCGGATCCCGCCGATCCGCGCGGCATCTCGGATTGGGCGGGACTGGTGGGGGCGTCCCGACGGACCCTGGCGCGGTTGTTCCGCGAGCAGACCCAGTTGTCGTTTCGCGAGTGGCGCCAGCGCCTGCGTCTGCTCAACGCGGTCGCCGCGCTGGAGGAGGGCGCCAGCGTGACGCGGGTGGCCAGCGACCTTGGCTACGACTCCACCTCTGCGTTCATCAGCCTGTTCCAGCGTCATTTCGGCCAGACCCCCGGTTGCTTCGCCCGCTCCCTGCGCTTGCCCAACTGAGCCGCATGCTTCAGGGCGCCGCCTGTCGGCGCAGGCTTGCCGCCTTGGCCGCGAGGTCCGGCCAGGCGGGCTTGCCGGCGAAACGCTCGCGCAGGTAGTTGGCCAGGGCGGCGACTTGCCGGTCGTCGAGGCTGTGGCGGAAGCCGGGCATATAGCCGAGGTCGCCGGTGGCCGGGCTGTGGATGCCGTCGAGGATGATCCGCAGCAGGTTGTCCGGGCTGTCCGCATGCACATTGCTGTTCAGCGCCAGGGATGGACGCACGCCGAAGAAGCGCGGTCCGTCGCCGTCATGGTGGCAGGCCAGGCAGGCCCCGGCGAACAGGCGCGCGCCGCTGCCGCTGGGCGGTTGCACGCGGCCGTAGCCCTGCCGGTCGAGGCGTTGCGCCTGTTGCTGATCGGTTTCCCCGGCCGGGGCAGCGGCGTAGGACGCAAGGTAATGGGCCAGGGCCCGCAGGTCCTCGTCCGACTGCTTGGCCAGGCCTTCGCCGACCACTGGCGCCATCGGCCCGCTGGCGACCCCGTGGTAGGCCGAATAGCCGTGGCGGAGGTAGGCGTAGAGGGCCTCCTCGCTCCAGGCGATGGGCGCCGGCGAACTGGCGTTCAAGGCTGGCGCGGTCCAGCCCTCCGCCTCGCCGCCGGCGAAGTGCGCGCTGCCGGACTTTTCCGCGCCGAGCGCATTGCGCGGCGAGTGGCAGGCGCTGCAATGGCCGAGGCCTTCGGCGAGATAGGCGCCGCGGTTCCATTGCTGGTTGCGCGTCGGCTCGTCGCGGTAGGCGCCGGGCTCCAGGAACAGCAGGTTCCAGCCGGCCATCAGCTGGCGTTGGTCGAAGGGGAACGGCAGCTGGTTGGCAGGCGTTTCGCTGTGCACCGCCGGCTGGCTCATCAGGTAGGCGTACAGGGCCTTCAGGTCTTCGTCGCGAGTCCTGGTGAAGGCGGTGTAAGGGAACGCCGGATACAGGTAGCTGCCGTCGCGGGCCACGCCATGCCGCATGGCCCGCTCGAAGGCGGGGTAGGACCAGCCACCGATGCCGCTCGCGCGATCCGGCGTGAGGTTGCTGCTGTAGATCGTCCCGAACGGCGTCGGCAAGGCCCGTCCGCCGGCGTTGCGCGGGCCGCCTTCGCGAGTGTGGCAGACCGCGCAGTCGCCGAGGGCGGCGAGGCGTTCGCCGCGGGCGATCTGCTCGGTGCTGAAGGGACCGGGTGTGCCTTCCAGTGGCCCGATGGCCGGTTGCCAGGCGTAGCCGAGGGCGATGGCGGCGAGCGCGACGAGGCTGCCGGAGGCCCAGAGGCCGATGCGTGTTGCCTTCTTCATCTGTCAGTCATCCACTGCGCGGGGCGCCGCGGCGCCCCGGGGAAAAGGATCAGGCCTGCGCGCTGCGCAGCGCCGCGAGTACGCGTTCCGGAGTGAACGGCACCTGTCGCAGGCGCGCTCCGGTAGCGTCGAAGATCGCATTGGCGATGGCCGCGGCGCTGGGCACCGAGGCTGACTCGCCAGCGCCCATCGGTGGCTGCTCGGGGCGGTCGAGCAGCAGTACGTCGATCTCCGGCAGTTCGGGGAAGCCGAGGATCGGGTAGCCGCCCCATTCCAGGCTGGTGACGCCACGGCGGTCGAAGGTGGCGAACTCCTTGAGTACCCGGCTGGTGGACTGGATGACGTTGCCGTGGACCTGGTGCCTGACCCCATCGGGATTGACCATCTGCCCGCAGTCATGGGCGACCCAGACCTTGGCGACGCGCACCGCGCCGTTCTCCGGGTTCACCTCGACGTCGACGATCCAGGCGGCCCAGGCGGCGCCGAAACCGGGAAACTTGCTGTGGAAGTAGCGCGCATAGGCGAAGCCGCGTCCCTTCAGCACGCCGTCCCGGCGCGCCTCTGGGTTGGGGGAGGTGCGTGGCTGCCAGCCGGCGCGGGCGACCAGGGCGTCGATCAGCGCCAGGGCGCGCTGGTCGTCCAGGTAGCGGCGGCGGAAGGCGATGGGGTCGATGCCGGCCAGGTGCGCCAGTTCGTCGGCGTAGGACTCATGGGCGAACACGTTCGGCAGCGCCGAGACGCCGCGCATCCAGGACGCGCGGACGATGGGGGCGGCGTCGTTGGCCACCACCCGCATCCGCGGGTAGCGGTATTGCGGGATCGCGGTGCGGTCGCCCATGTCGGCCACCTGCGGGGTGGCCTGGATCCGCCCGGTGAGGAGCAGGGCCAGGGTCGGCGCACCGTTGGAGGGGTAGCAGGTGGCGAAGTCGTAGGCCGCCACCCGGCCTTGCTCGTCGAGGCCGCCGCGGACCTCGATCAGTTGCGCGGTGCCTTTCGGTTCCCAGCCATGTTCCTGTTCGCGCATCAGTTGTACCCGTACCGGTCGGCCCACTGCCTGCGCCAGGAGCACGGCGTCGGCGCTGACGTCGTCGGCGCCGTTGCGTCCGTAGCAGCCGGCGGCTTCCATGCGGATCACCTCGATGTCCCCGGTCTCGCGCTGCAGCAGCCTGGCCAGGTCGTTGCGCAGGTCGTGCGGGTTCTGCGTGCCGGACCAGACGCGAGCGCGCTGCGCATCGACCTCGGCGAGGGCGCAGGAAGGGCCGATGGAGGCGTGCAACTGGTAGGGCCAGACATAGGTGGCCGACAGCGGCCGGGCGATGCCCGCGAGGTGCTGCTCGAGACCGGGCGAGTCGTGCAGCGTGCGTGGCTTCTTCGGATGCCGGCGAAGCGTGTCCTCGAGCCGGTCGGGTTCCAGCGGCGGCAGGCCCTGCCAGTCCTTCCAGCGCACCTTGAGCTGGCGCGCGGCGCGGATCGCCTGCTCCTCGCGTTCGCAGACCACGCCGACGAAGTCGCCGATCACGACCACCTTGACCAGCCCCGGCAGCCCGGCGACCGAGCTTTCGTCCACCGCCAGCAGGCCGCTGCCGAGCGGGGCGCTGACATCCGCGCCGGTATAGGGCGGGCGTACCACTCGCCCATGCAGCATGCCGGGCAGGCGCATGTCATGGACATAGGTCAGTTGACCGGTCAGCTTCGCCGGGATGTCCACCCGACGCACCGGCTTGCCGACCAGACGGTACTCGCTGCGCGGCTTGAGCGGCGCCTTGCCGTCGATGTTCAGGTTGAAGCGCTGGCCTCGCAGCAACTCGCCGTAGCCGATCCGTCGCTGCGGATTGGCGGCGGCGAAGACCTGGCCGTTTTCGCTGCGCAGGCTGTCCGGATGCACCGGGAAATGGCTTCCGGCCTGGCGCAGGAGGAAGCGCCGGGCTTCGGCGGCGGCCTGGCGCAGCGGCACGGCGCTGACCTGGATGCTGGCGCTGGCGATGGTCGGCCCCTGGTCCGGTGTGCGACGGGTGTCGCCGAGGATCATCTCGACCTGCTCGAACGCGACGTCCAACTCTTCGGCGACGATCTGCGCCAGTGCCGTGCGGATGCCGGTACCAAGGTCGACGTGACCGCAGAAGGCGGTGACCTTGCCGTCCGCGGCGATGGCGATGAACGAGTCGACCTGGTCCAGCGGCAGGTCGGTGGCGCCCTGCTCGGCAAGGGCGAGCAGCGGGGCGGGCAGGTTGACGGTGACCAGCAGCAGGCCGCTGGCCTTGAGGAAGCCGCGTCGCGAGGGATTGGCCAGGCTCATGCCGGGTGCTCCTCCTGACGCTCCTTCAGGCTCTCGGCGGCACGCCGCACGGCCTTGAGAATCTCCACATGGGTGCCGCAGCGACACAGGTTGTAGGCCAATTCCTGGCGGATCTCGCCGTCGCTGGGGTTCGGGTTGCGATCCAGCAACGCCTTGGCGGTCATCACCATGCCGTTGATGCAGTAGCCGCATTGGGCGGCCTGTTCGTCGATGAAGGCCTGTTGCAGCGGATGGGGATGGGCGGCATCGCCGAGTCCTTCGAGGGTAACCACCTGGCGGCCCACGGCAGCCTCCACCGGGGTGATGCAGGAGCGGGTGGCGACGCCATCCATCAGCACGGTGCAGGCGCCGCACTCGCCGAGGCCGCAGCCGAACTTGGGACCGTTCAGTTGCAGGTCGTTGCGCAGGACATAGAGCAGGGGGGTATCGGGGGCGACATCGAGGCGCAGGGACTGACCGTTGACGGTCAGGGCAAGGGCATCGCTCATGGCGGTTTCTCCCCATGCCGGCGGCATGGCTGTTCATCAGGCGGATGTCCCGTCGGCCGTGCCTGGTAGCGTGCGGCTCTGCGGGAATTTGTTTGTATACAAACATGTTATGGACGCCTGCGGCGAACTGTCAATGGCAGGCCGCTACGACGAAAGGCGCAGCTCCGGGCGACGCAACGCGGACAAAAGGATAGACCGCAATGGCCTCAGGTCAGGCGAGCGAGCAACCCGCGCAGGGTTTCCTGTTCTTGCGGGGAGAGGGGGGCCAAGGCCTGCCGGTTGATCTCGCGGGCGGCCGCCAGGCCGGCCTCGAGTTCGGCGCGTCCGGCAGGACTGAGGCTGACCAGCAGGCGCCGGCCGTCGTCCGGATCGGCGCTGCGCTGGATCAGTCCCCGTTTGTCCAGGCGTTCGACGACGCCCTTGATGGTCGCGGCGTCCATGGCGGTGAGTCGGCCGAGCTGGTTCTGCGGGCAGGGTCCGGTCTCGCCGAGGCGGACCAGGGCGGCCCACTGGGTGGGGGTCAGGCCGTTGCCGATGCCATTGGCGAACAACGCCGCATAGCGCTGGTTGGCTTGGCGCAGGATGAAGCCGATCTGGTCGTCGAGGCGGTACGGGGCGTTACGGGACATGCTGGACATCGGTGGTGGCGTGAGGGCTTCATTCTAGCTCACGGCCGGTACCAGAGCGCCTCGCGCTGAAAAGGAGTTTTTCCTGGAAGATAGGGGTTTTTCAGCTCGATTATTCTCCGCTGACGAAGGGCAAGCTTGCCCAGCCGCGTCTTGAAATGTCGCTCGAACAGCCGTTCGAAGCTACCGTCGGCAATCGCCTTCTCCAGGCCCTGGCGAATGGCCTCGGCCAGTTCCGGGCGTTGACGCGAAACGAAGAAATAGAAGGCCGCGGGGTAGTGCAGGGCCACGTGCTGGTCGATCGCCAGGTGCAGCCCGGCGCGGGAGGCGTCCTCCAGTTCTCCGTCGATCACTACGACCTCGCGGGGGAAGACCTCGAAGCGGCCGGCATCGAGCATGCGGAACAGGCTCTCGTAGTTCTGGCTGGTCTTCACCTCCAGGCCGTTGGCGCGCAGGATCGGTGTGTCGGCCCAGTCCTGGCGCTGGCCGAAGCGCAGGCGGCGGAGATCGTCGAGGGTCCGCGCCGAGGCCAGGAGATCCTTGTTGGCGGCGCTGACCAGGGGGATGCGCCAGCCGATCAGGCCGCGATAGATCGGAATGCGGATCGGCAGCAGGGTCTCTTCCAGGTCGTCGCGGGACTGCGCCCACATCACCTGCAGGCCCGGATCGTCCTGCTCCAGGCGCAGTTGCGCACGGGACTGCGGCATGGGCTGCGCGCTGGGCTCCAGGCGGTAGTCGCCGCCGCTCCTGGCCAGCGCCAGTTGCAGCAGCTCGACGACGTAGGGTTCGGGGTTGCGCCCTTCGGAGTGGCGCGGATAGATCACCCGTTCGCCAGCCCCGGCATGCCAGGCCAGCAGGCCGAACAGCAGGGCCAGCCAGCGGAGCGGCGAACCCTGGCCGAGCGGCAGCGGTCTATGTTCACTCAGGCCTATCAGGAGGAATGCCATGGCTGGCCCCCGTACGCGTGCCCTGTTTTCGACATTGTTCGCCCTGTCCCTGGTGACATCCTTGACCCATGCCAGGGATTATCGCTACAGCGACGCTCACGTGCACTACGTGGATTTCTTCCAGGAAAGCGAAGGCATGCCGCGGCTGCTGGAGGCGATGGACAAAGGCCGGGTCGACCATGTGATGCTCAGCGGCGTCGCGGTCGCCAAGAAATGGCACGAGGACGAGCCGAAGCGGCCGCGCTACTACGCTGGTGACGATGCCGGAGCCTATTGGTACAGCGCCACCGACGTGATCGTGGCGGCGGCGGTGAAATCCCTGCCAGCCGAGCAGCGGCGGCGCGTGCATCCGTTCCTGACCGGTTTCAACCCGACCGACAAGAACGCCGACGCGCACATCCGTCGCATGCTGGAGCTGGACCCGGGACTCTGGCAGGGCATCGGCGAGATCTTTACCCGTCACGACGACCTCACCGCGCTGACCTACGGCGACGTGCCGAGGGCCAACAACGAGGCGCTGGCGCGGGTCTATCACCTGGCCGCCGAATTCGACCTGCCGGTGTTGCTGCACGCCAACGTCACTTCCAAGCGCGAACGCAACCCGCTGTACCTGGCGGAAATCGAGGAGCCCCTGCGCAATCACCCGCATGTGCGGTTCATCTGGGCCCATGCCGGGACCAGCATGGAGATCCATCGCCACCAGAAGAAACTGGACTTCCTCCTGCCGACCCTTCGGCGTCTGCTACAGCGCTACCCGAACCTCTACATCGACCTGTCCTGGTCGGTGTTGCGCCCGTACCTGCTGGACGAGCAGGGCAAGCCCGATCCGCAGTGGCTGGCACTGGTCGAGCGGTTTCCGCAACGCTTCATGCTCGGTTCCGATGTGGTCGGCCAGTTCGACAGCCTGCCCGAGTTGATGGCGAGCTTCGATCCGTTCCTCGACGCCTTGCCCGAGCAGGTCGCTCGCCAGGTGGCGCGGGACAACTTTCTGGCGGTGCTGCCGCGCCAGCCCGCCGATCCGCGAGGCGAATAACCCGGATTCGTCATCAGTCTGTCATGCCGGCGTCATAGGCTCGCGCCAGTCCCATCCAGGAGTGAGTCATGTCCTTCATCCGTTCTTGCATCAGTCGTTCCGTCTTCCTGCTCGGCGCCGGCGTCGCCGTGGCGGCGCAGGCCGAGGTGCGTATCGACGGCCCCATCGAATATGGCGTGTTCGAAAGCCGCTACCAGGATTTCCAGCCCGGCGAACGGGTATTGACCCGTAGCGAGCAGAACATCCAGCAGACCACCGAAGTCCCGGCCAAGCTCGGCACCAAGTTCGGCATGCGTTATCAACTCAGCGGCAAGCAGGAAGGCGATACGCCTTTGACGCTGCTCTACCTCACCCCGGGCGTGGTCACTCCGGATGGTCAGCGGCATGACAAGTTCGAAGTGGTGCAGAAGCTGGTGCCGGGCGCGCCGACCGATGTCATGGCCTACGAATTCACCGAGCCGCACGAAGTGGTGAAGGGCGAATGGCGGTTGATGGTGTTCCAGGGCGATCGCCTGCTGGCGGAGAAATCCTTCGACGTGCGCTGAGCGCGAGCCATGCAAAGCGCTGGTTTTCTTGTGTGGCGTGGATAACGCGGGGGCGCCATTCGCTCTACCGGGCAAGGGTTGCCTGCGTGCGGTAGGGCGAATAACCGCCTGCGGTTATCCGCCGTTTGGGCGGCGTACGAACGGATGCCGTCGGTAGCCTGTTCGTCCTTCGATCAGTCCCTGCTGACCCGGGTATCTTCCGCGGCGAGCGGACTGCCGTCGCCGGCGCGTACCTGCAGGCGCGGCACCGGCTGGCCGCTGTCGCGCTCGACCAGGCGGACATGGGATTCGTCCGGGGCGAAGAAATAGTCCTCGCCCCACTGCCGAATCGCCACCAGCAGGGGGAAGAGCGCGCGTCCCTTGTCAGTCAGACGGTATTCCTGGTGACTGCCGCTTTCGGCCGGGACCGCCACCATCACGCCGTGCTCCACCAGGTTGCGCAGGCGCGCCGCCAGGATGTTCTTGGCCAGGCCGAGGCTCTTCTGGAATTCGCCGAAGCGCGTCAGTCCTTCGAAGGCATCGCGCACGATGAGCATCGACCAGCCGTCGCCGATCACGTCCAGCGGGCGGGCGACTGGACAACTGGCTTGCTTGTGGCTGGTGCGCTTGACCATCTGGGCGGCTCCGGAGGGGGAGAGGATCGGGTTTCATGGTAAAACCCGGGCTCCACGCTGGGCAACCGGAGGAAGTGCGCCGCCGTGAGACGGCGCACGGCATGGTCAGACGACGAAGCGGGTGACCATGTTGTTCAGGTCGATGGCCAGTTGCGACAGTTCCTGGCTGGCGGCGGCGGTCTGGTTGGAGCCGGCGGACGTCTGCAGCGAGATGTCGCGGATGTTCACCAGGTTGCGGTCGACCTCG
>NZ_KV800315.1:54705-70977 GCF_001810205.1 Pseudomonas sp. HMSC076A11
GGATGTTCACCAGGTTGCGGTCGACCTCGCGGGCCACCTGGGCCTGCTGCTCGGAGGCGCTGGCGATCACCAGGGTACGCTCGTTGATCTGGCCGACCCGCTCCGCGATCTCGTTGAGCGCCAGGCCGGCGGCTTCGGCGATCTCCAGCATGTTGCGGGCGCGTACGCTGCTGCTGTCCATGGCGCCGACCGCGGCGCCGGTGCCTTCCTGGATGTTGGCGATCATCTGCTCGATCTCGCGGGTGGATTCCTGGGTGCGATGGGCGAGGGCGCGAACCTCGTCGGCGACCACGGCGAAACCGCGGCCCTGCTCGCCGGCGCGAGCCGCCTCGATGGCCGCGTTGAGCGCCAGGAGATTGGTCTGTTCGGCGATACCGCGGATCACGTCGAGGACCTTGGAAATGTCCTGGGCCTTTTCCGCCAGGCCGCCGACCAGCGCCGAGGTATTGTCCACTTCTTCGCTCATCAGGCGGATCGCCTGGACCGTCTCCAGTACCCGCTGGCGTCCGTTCTGCGCCGATTGCTCGGAGGCGGACGAGGCGTCCGAGGTGGAGCTGGCGTTGCGCGCCACTTCCTCGACGGCGGCGGTCATCTCGTTGACCGCGGTGGCGGCCATCTGGATTTCGTCGTTCTGCTGGGTCAGCGAGCGGTTGCCCTGCTCGGTGACGGCGCTGAGTTCCTCCGCGGCGGAGGCCAGTTGGGTCGCCGAGCTGCCGATCTGCTGGATGGTCTGGCGCAGTTGTGCCTGCATGCCCTGGAGGGCGACCAGCAGCTTGGCCGGTTCGTCGCGGCCAGAGGTGTCGATGCGGCTGGTGAGGTCGCCGGAAGCGATCACCTCGGCCACCCGCAGCGCCTCGCCGATCGGTTGGGTGATGCTGCGGGTGAACAGCCAGGCCAGTACCACGGTAGCGAGGCCGGCGACCAGCAGTACGCCGATCACTGCGGCGAAGGCGCTGTCATAGACCTCATCGGCCGTGTGGCTGGCCTGGCTGGCGCCCTTGACGTTGAAGTCGATCAGCGCCTGCAGTTGCTGCTGGGTGGCGCGGTACTGGTCGAGCAAGGTGCTTTCGGTGTATTGGCGGGTCTCTTCCAGCGGCTTGCTGCGCGACATCTGCACCAGGGTCTGCTGGCTTTGCAGGAGCGTCTGCCGGGTAGCCAGGTAGCGCTCGTAGATCGAGCGCTCGTCGGCACCACTGATCAGCCGTTGGTAGGCGCCCTCGCGATCGGTCAGTTCCTTGCCGATTTCCGTCATGCGGCTTTCCAGGAAGCGCTTGCTGCTATCGTCCGCCGCCAGCACATGGGCCAGTTGCACCTGCCGCAGTTCGGCGAGCAGAACGTTCAACTCGGCGCTTTCGCGGACGCTAGGCAGCCAGTTGTCGCTGATGTCCGAAGAGGCTTCGTTGAGCGAACCCATCCGGTTCAGGGAAAGATGCCGGTGATGACCAGCAGAGCGGTGATCAGGGCGAAACTCAGGGCGGCACGGGTCGCGATGGGCATACTGCGCAAAGACATGATGGCGGATTCCAGGGGGCAGGAAGAGGGACGGGGCTGACCAGTACTATCGGCAGGCAGGGCGGGAGGTTTAGCCCGTTCATGCAGTCCGGGTAAAGAAACGCTGGGTACAAAAAAGCGCCCCGGAGGGCGCTTCATGCGGCGATGGAGGGAATCAACCCTGCCAGCGCTTGAGGACCAGGGTGGCGTTGGTGCCGCCGAAGCCGAAGCTGTTGCTCATGACGGTATCGAGCTTGGCGTTCTCGCGGGTCTCGCGGAGAATCGGCAGGTCGGCCACTTCCGGGTCGAGTTCGTCGATGTTGGCGGAGCCGGCGATGAAGCCGCCCTCCATCATCAGCAGGCAATAGATCGCCTCGTGCACGCCGGCGGCGCCCAGCGAGTGGCCGGACAGGCTCTTCGTCGAGCTGATGGCCGGCGCCTTGTCACCGAACACTTCGCGCACGCCTCGGATCTCGGCGACGTCGCCGACCGGGGTGGAGGTGCCGTGGGTGTTCAGGTAGTCGATCGGCGCGTCGACGGTGGCCAGCGCCTGCTGCATGCAGCGGATCGCGCCTTCGCCGCTCGGGGCGACCATGTCGTAGCCGTCGGAGGTGGCGCCGTAGCCGACGATCTCGGCGTAGATCTTGGCGCCGCGCTTGAGCGCATGCTCCAGCTCCTCGACCACCACCATGCCGCCGCCGCCGGCGATGACGAAGCCGTCACGCTTGGCGTCGTAGGCGCGGGAGGCCTTTTCCGGAGTGTCGTTGTACTGGGTGGAGAGGGCGCCCATGGCGTCGAACAGGCAGCTCTGGCTCCAGTGTTCCTCTTCGCCGCCGCCGGCGAAGACCACGTCCTGCTTGCCCAACTGGATCTGTTCCATGGCTTGGCCGATGCAATGGGCGCTGGTGGCGCAGGCGGAGGAGATCGAGTAGTTGACGCCCTTGATCTGGAACGGTGTGGCCAGGCAGGCCGATACGGTGCTGCCCATGGTGCGGGTCACGCGGTATGGGCCGATGCGCTTGACGCCTTTCTCGCGCAGGGTGTCGATGGCTTCCATCTGGTTCAGGGTGGAAGCGCCGCCGGAGCCGGCGATCAGGCCGGTGCGGGGGTTGGAAATCTGTTCCGGAGTCAGGCCGGAGTCCTTGATCGCCTGCTCCATCGCCAGGTAGGCGTAGGCGGCGGCATCGCCCATGAAGCGGAAGACCTTGCGATCGATCAGCTCTTCGAGGTTCAGGTCGACCGAACCGGAAACGTGGCTGCGCAGGCCCATCTCGGCGTAGGACGGATTGAAGCGAATGCCGGGCCGACCCGCACGGAGGTTGGCGGAAACGGTGTCTTTGTCATTGCCGAGGCAGGAAACGATGCCCAGACCGGTGATAACGACGCGACGCATGCGGATAACCCTTAGAAGCTGTCAGTGGAGGTGAACAGGCCGACGCGGAGGCCTTCGGCACTGTAGATTTCGCGGCCATCGACGCTGACGGTGCCGTCGGCGATGGCCAGGACCAGCGAACGATTGATCGTGCGCTTGATATGAATGTTATACGTGACCTTCTTCGCTGTCGGCAGAACCTGACCGAAGAACTTCACTTCGCCCGAACCCAGGGCGCGGCCGCGGCCGGGGTTGCCCTGCCAGCCGAGGTAGAAACCGACCAGCTGCCACATGGCATCCAGGCCCAGGCAACCGGGCATGACCGGATCGCCTTCGAAGTGACAGGCGAAGAACCACAGGTCCGGGTTGATATCCAGCTCGGCGACCAGCTCGCCCTTGCCATACTTGCCGCCGACATCGCTGATGTGAACGATGCGATCGATCATCAGCATGTTGGGGGCGGGAAGTTGCGCGTTACCCGGGCCGAACAGCTCGCCGCGACTGCAGCGCAGCAGGTCATCTCGGGTGAAGGCGTGTTGTTTGGTCATGCGAGCTCCTCAAAAATCCCTGAACTGCAGGGTTGTGGCGGTTCGTCCAGCGGCCGTCGCGCCGGGTTATTGTATCGGCGTCGCAGCGGCAGCCTAGTCATAGACTGTTGCGTTGCGGTGAAAGTCACAGTGTCCGGCGAACAGATGTTCACTTTATTCCCGCGTCCGCTTGCCGCCCTTGTCGTAGATCATTCCGGCTCCCCTCGTCCGGTTTCGTTCGATGTCACGGGGAGTTCCGGCTGCGAGCCGATCCAGCGTTGCAGTATGCGTTGCAATTCCGCCCGTTTGAATGGCTTGGCCAGGTAATCGTTCATTCCCGCCTGCAGGCAGTTCTCCCGATCGCCCTGCAGGGCGTTGGCGGTCAGGGCGATGATCGGTACCTGCCGGCCGTTCTCCTGGGCCCTGATTTCCCGTGTCGCCGAGTAGCCGTCGAGCACCGGCAGGCGGCAGTCCATCAGGATCGCGTCGTAGCGCTGGCGCTCGGCGCTGCGTACCGCCTGGATACCGTCGGCGACCAGGGTGACGCGATAGCCGAGGCTGCGCAACATGGCTTCTATGACTGTCTGGTTCACCGGATTGTCCTCGACCAGGAGGATTTCCTGACCGGCGGCGACCGGGGCGGCGTCGCCGGCGGCCTGCTGCCGGTGCGCCGGCGACTGCTGGAAGGGCAGCGGAATCTCCAGGGTGAAGGTCGATCCCGAGCCTTCCTTGCTCTCTGCCTGCAGGGTGCCGCCCATCCGTTCCGCCAGGGTCCTGGCGATCGCCAGGCCGAGCCCGGTGCCGCCGTAGCGTCGGGAAATCGACGAATCCGCCTGCTGGAAGGCGTCGAACATATGTTCCAGGCGTTCCGGCGAGATGCCGATGCCGCTGTCGTGCACCGCGCAGGTCAGCCACAGTACGTCGTGATCGAGAGCCTGCCACTCCAGGCTGAGATGGATGGCGCCTTCCTCGGTGAACTTCAGCGCATTACCCAGCAGATTCACCAGGATCTGTCGGATCCGCGTCGGATCGCCGCAGACCTCGATATTCTCCAGGCCGGCCTGGATCTGCAATTCCAGCGCCAGTCCGCGTTGCTGGGCGCTGTGCTGGAACACCAGGGCGGAGCCTTGCACCAGTTCCAGCAGGTTGAAGGGGATGCACTCCAGTTCCAGCGCGCCGCGTTCGATCCTTGAGAAATCGAGAATGTCGTTGATGACCTTCAGCAGGTGTTCGGTGGACTCGGTGGCCAGCGCCGTGTACTCGGCCTGTTCGCGGGTCTGCTCGGTGGTTTCCAGCAGTTGCAGCATGCCCAGCACGCCATTCATCGGGGTGCGAAGCTCGTGGCTCATCATCGCCAGGAAGTCGGACTTCGCCCGGTTCGCCTGCTCCGCTTCCTCGCGGGCGCTGATCAATTGGCTGATCGCCTGTTCCTGTTCCCGGCTCGCGCGGTCCAGCCCGCTGGCGAGATTGTTGATGTGACGGGCCAGGTCGCCGATCTCGCCGTCGTCGAGGATCGGCAGGCTGGTCTTGTAGTCGCCGCTCTGGATCGCCTCGACCGCCTGGCCCATGGTACTGATCGGCGCCGACAGGCGCTGCGCCAGGCGGCGCGCGACGAGGAAGGTGAGGATCAGGGCGAAGGCGGCCAGCAGGGCGGCCTTCAGGAGGATTTCCTGTTGCCGCTGGCTGAAGGCGTCGTTGGACATGCCGACCACCACCCGGCCGAGGTAGTCCTCGCCGGACTGGCCGTCGCCTTCGCTGGCGCCATCCAGCAGCGGGTCGCTGGCCAGGGCGATACGCTGGCGCTGGATGGTGGAGTGGAAGATGTCGATCGGCGCGGCGTTCTGCAACGCGCCGGGCAACTGTTCGACGTACACCAGGATATTGTCGTTGCGGTCGCGTACCTCGATGAAGCGCACATGCGGGGTGTCGAGGGTGGCCTGCAGCAGCTTCTGCAGCACGGGCGTGTTGCCGGCGATCACGCCGTATTCGGCGGCCGGCGCCAACTGGTCGGCGATCAACTGGCCGGTATGGGTCAGTTCCTGGCGCAGGTCCTGCAGGCGCGAGTAGGTGAAGTAGGCGGTGAGCAACAGGGTCAGCAGCAGCGCCGGGCCCAGGCTGATCGCCAGCATGCGGGTACGGATGTCCCAGCCGTGGCGCTGGCTCATGGTTCTTCTCCTTCGGCGAGGCGCCGGCCGAGGTCGGCGTCGCTGGCCAGGTCGATACCCAGGGAACGGGCTACCTGCCGATTGCCGAGCACCTTGAAATGCCCTGGATAGAGGCTGAGGGGCCAGTGCCTGGGCGCCTGGCCGAGCAATTCGTCGAGGGTGTCCAGCCAATCCTCCTGGTCGCTGTAGCTGCTCGCCAGGCTGCCGGCCTTGACGAAGGCTGCGGTGGGGCCGAGCAGCGCGCGGTTCTTGGCGTAGCTGCCGAGCAGCAGGCTCTTGATGCTCTGCGAGTTGTACAGCTGTTTGTCGTCGATGCCGAGCAGCAGGTCACTATTGCCGAGCAGGAACTGCAGCGGGCGCGGGTCGTCGTTGCCGCTGCTGCTGGCGACGAACAGCTGGAGCCCCTGGCTGCGGGCCTCGCGGCGAAGCTCGTCGAGGAGGAATTCGCTGTCCTTGCCGTAGAGCACGCCGATGCGCTGGATGCCCGGCAGGATCAGGCGCGCCAGGCGGAGCTGGCGGGACGCCGGCGGGTCGCTCCAGAGTACGCAGAGACCTCCGACGCCGTGTCCGCCATGTCCGTTGGCGCCTGGCAGCAGGCGCTGGCCATCGACCCGGTTGAGCAGCAGCGCCAGGGTCGGCGGCGCCCGGTGCTGGCGCAGGCGCCAGGCCAGGGCCTCGGGGCCGAGCAGGAGCAGGCGGGTTTCGTCGGCGAAGACCATCCCCTCCGCCAGGGCCGCGGGCGTGCGCAGTTCCACCTGGTCCTGCGGCCGTCGCTGCGCCAGGGCATCGCGAAAGGCGTTCACCGCGGCCCCCTGGTTGGCGCTGACCAGGACCAGTTGCGCGGCCTCGCCGACATGCGGGAGACAGCAGAAGACGAGCGCGAGCAGCGCCTGGAAAGCCCGGCGGGCGGGGCGCAAGCGACGCATCTAGAACGTCACCTCGGCGCTGAAGTAGAGCAGGTGGCGGCTGTCGTAGCGGTTGTCGGGAAACGTCAGCGGTTCGTCGTCGAGACGCTGCTGGAGCACGCCGGCCAGTTCCAGGGCGGCCTTGCCCAGGGGAATGCGCTTGGCCAGGCGCAGGTCGACGCGTTCGAAACGATGTCCATTGAGCGAGTCGTCGCCATAATAGAAGAGGGCGCTGGACCAGCCTTGGCCCCAGTCGTGCATCCAGCCGGCCGAGCCGCCGTGGCGGGCGGTCAGGCGCCGGTCGTAGCGACTGGTGGCGTCGTAGTCGAGATAGGCGTAGGTGGCGCGCAGGCGGTCGCGTAGGCCCAGGCGCCAGTCGAGCTGGCCTTCCGCGCCGGAGAAGCGGATGCGATCGCCGTTGTCCGGACTGAAGTCGACGACGCTGAGCGGATCGCTGATCAGTCCGGTGATTTCCTCGTGGAACAGGCGTACATCCACGGCCAGCCCGGTCTCGCGGAAAAAACCGTTGTAGCCGATCTCGCGCGAACGGGTGTGTTCCTTGCCCAGGTCGCCGGGGCCGTGGGCGCTGGCGAAGTAGTAGGCTTCGCTCTGCCCATAGGGCGCCGGTGTCAGGTGGCGGACCCGGTAGCGCCAGTCGACGTCGTTTTCGTACATGCCCGGTGACCGCACTGCCTCCGAATAGACCGCGCGCAGGCTGTGCTGGGGGTTGAACAGGTAGTTCACCGCCAGCCGCGGGCTGAACGAACTGCCGGAGCCCTCGACGTCTTCGAGCATCCCCCCGCCCTGCAGCAGCCAGTGTTCGCCGGCATGCCACTCCAATTGGCTGAACAGCCGCCAGATCTGGCTGCTGACCCTGCCGCCGTAGAAAGTCTCGGAGTTTGCCTGGTCGTAGCGGTAGCTCAGGCCGTTCAGCAGGCGCAGGTTGTCGCCCAGGCTGAGGGTGTCCTGCATCTCCAGGTCGTAGCGGCTTTCCCGGATGTTGCGGTCGACCCGTCCGCAGACCGGACGCAGTCCGCCATTGCGTAGCTGGTCGAGGACCTGGGTCGCCAGTTGCAACTCCTGGGCGCTGCCGGGCGGCAGCCGGGTCGGATCGTCGGCGAACCTGCGCAGGTAGTCCGGGTTCAGTTCCCAGAGCTGCGCCAGTTGCGGGCTGAAGGCAATGGCCGCCTCGCAGGCGTTCCATTCCTGCCGGCGCTCCCAGTGCTGTGCGTAGCCTTGTATATAGAAGCTGTGGCGCGGGTCGAGGTCGACATTCCAGCGCAGCGAACCGGCATAGTCGTGGGCGAGCGTATCGGAGTTGTCGATGTCGTCGGGAACCTGGGGAAACGGCGAGCGGTAGGCGTAGGGGTGCTGGTTCGAGCCTTCCTTGGCCGCCAGTTGCCACTCCAGGCTCTGGTTCGGCGCCAGGCTGTGGCTGGCGTTGAGGTTGAAGCGGCTGAGCCGGCGGCCGTCGCGCAGGGCGTGACCGTCGTGGTCGTGGTCGAAGCCGTCGTCTTCCTGGCCGGACAGCGACAGGCGGAAGTCGCTGTCTTCCAGGGCGATGCTCTGGCTGGCGTACCAGTCGCGGATGCCGCGCTGGCCTGCGGTGTACTTCAGACGCGTGCCGGGCGACTCGCCGGGGGCGCGGGTGATGATGTTGATCACCCCCATCAATGCGTTGGCGCCGTAGCTGACGGTATTCGGCCCACGGAACACTTCGATCCGCTCGACATCCTCGAGGGCCAGCGGCAGGTCGCTCCAGTCGACGCTGGCAAGGCCCGGGCGGTACACCGAGCGGCCGTCGATCAGCACCTGCAGGCGCCGCGCCCCCGACATGCTGGTGCCGTGGTAGTTGACCGTGGGCTGGTTGCCGGACAGGTAGCCGACCATCATGCCCGGGACCAGGCGCATCAGTTCGGGAATGTCGCGGGCGCCGCTGGCGACGATCAGCTCGCGGTCGAGCACGCTGATGCTGCCGGGAACTTCCGCCGGGGATTGTTTCAGGCGTGTCGCGGTCAATACTTCGGGAACGCCGCTGGGATCGTTGAACAGGTCGGCGGCCGCGAGCTTGCCGCCGAACAGCAGGGCCAGCAGGGTCAGGGAGGCGGGAGCACGTGAAGCGATGGGCACGGAACGACCTTGTTCTCGATAGGTATTGTCTGGCCCGGGCATGGTAAACGAGGCGCGGGCTTTTGCCAGCGCCGGCGTCAAGACTGGTCGGCCGGCTGGCCGACCGTATAATGGCGTGATTGCCGCGTGGCGGCCAGAAATGGATGAATCATGACAGAGCAGCAACCGATTGCCGTGCTCGGCGGCGGCAGTTTCGGCACCGCCATCGCCAACCTGCTGGCCGAGAACGGCCAGGCGGTCCGCCAGTGGATGCGCGACCCGGAGCAGGCCGAGGCGATCCGCACACGACGCGAGAACCCGCGCTACCTGAAAGGGGTCAAGGTGCATCCCGGGGTCGAGCCGGTCACCGACCTGGAGCGCACCCTGGCCGATTGCCAACTGATCTTCGTCGCCTTGCCCTCCAGCGCCCTGCGCAAGGTGCTGCAACCACACCAGGCGGCATTGACGGACAAGCTGCTGGTGAGCCTGACCAAGGGCATCGAGGCGCACACCTTCAAGCTGATGAGTGAGATCCTCGAGGAAATCGCCCCGCAAGCCCGCATCGGGGTGATTTCCGGCCCGAACCTGGCGCGCGAGATCGCAGAGCACGAGCTGACCGCCACGGTGGTCGCCAGCGAGGACGACGAGCTGTGCGCCCGCGTCCAGGCGGCCCTGCACGGCCGCACCTTCCGCGTCTACGCCAGCCGCGACCGCTTCGGAGTGGAACTCGGCGGTGCGCTGAAGAACGTCTACGCGATCATGGCCGGCCTGGCCGCGGCGATGGACATGGGCGAGAACACCCGCAGCATGCTGATTACCCGCGCGCTGGCGGAAATGACCCGGTTCGCCGTCAAGCTCGGTGCCAACCCGATGACCTTTCTCGGCCTCGCCGGCGTCGGCGACCTGATCGTCACCTGTTCCTCGCCGAAGAGCCGCAACTACCAGGTCGGCCACGCCCTCGGCGAGGGGCTCAGCCTGGAGGAGGCGGTATCGCGCATGGGCGAGACCGCGGAGGGTGTGAACACTCTCAAGGTACTCAAGGAAAAGTCCGACGAGATGCAGGTGTACATGCCGCTGGTCGCCGGTCTCCATGCGATCCTCTTCGAAGGCCGCACCCTGGCGCAGGTCATCCAGCTGCTGATGCGCGGCGAGCCGAAGACCGACGTCGATTTCATTCCCACCACCGGCTTCTGACGAGGAGACCGCCATGTCCGCAGACCCGCAAGCACGCGAATCGATCGCCATCCGCATCCTCTGGATGCTGCTGTTCGTCCTGGTCTGGCAGGTCGCCGAACTGCTCCTCGGGGCGGTGGTGGTGATCCAACTGGTCTACCGACTGATCTACGGCGCGCCGAACGGCAGCCTGATGGCTTTCGGCGACAGCCTCAGCCAGTACCTGGCGCAGATCGGCCGTTTCGGTACCTTCCACAGCGACGAGAAACCCTGGCCGTTCGCCGACTGGCCGAGCGCCCGCGCCGCCGAGGGCGAGGCCGCCCACAGCGTGCCGCCCGCCGCGCACCCGGCGCGCGACGAAGAGCCGAAGTTGTGAAACTCTGGCTGTTGCGCCATGGCGAGGCCGAACCGCACGCCAGCCGGGATTCCGAGCGGCGCCTGACCGCCCATGGACGCAAGGAGGTGCTGCAGAGCGCCGCGCGGCTGGCCGGGTTGCCGCTGGACGGGATTCTCGCCAGCCCCTACGTGCGCGCCCAGCAGACCGCCGAGCTGGTGCGCGAGGCACTGGGCCTGGTCGAGCCGGTCGGCACCGCGCCCTGGTTGACCCCCGACGACGATCCGCGCGAGGTGCTCGGTTTCCTCGACGAGCGCAGCGAGCGCAATCTCCTGCTGGTCAGCCACCAGCCCCTGGTCGGGGCGCTGGGCGGTCTGCTGGTGCATGGCAACCGGCGCGATCCGTTGCCGATGAGCACTGCCTCGCTGGCCGAGCTGGAAGGCGACTTCGCCGCCGCCGGGCTGATGACCCTGGTCTCGCTGCATCACCCGCGGCACGGCTAGGAAGCGCCTGGCACAACGACTACAAACCGAAACATTTCCCGGCTTGCCTGCGGTTGGCTGTGATGGAATATTCGACCAAGCAAGTGCTTGGTCGATCTCCCAGAACAACAACAACGGAGGCGGTACGTGGTCACTGCAAATCGTCTGCCGCTCGAAGTCTTCTTCGAGCGCGAAAAGCGTCATCCGCAACGGCGTTACCTGGTGCAGCCCATCGGTGGCGGCCGGGTCGAGGAGCTGAGCTGGGGCGAGGTGGGCGACCAGGCGCGGCGTGCAGCCGCCTGGTTGCGCAGCCTGGATCTCCCCGCCGGCAGCCGTATCGCGATCATCTCGAAGAACTGTGCGCACTGGATCGTCACTGACCTGGCGATCTGGATGGCCGGGCACGTTTCCGTCCCCCTCTATCCCAATCTCACCGCCGAGTCGGCGCGCCAGGTGCTGGAGCATTCCGAGTCGGCGGTGGTCTTCGTCGGCAAGCTCGACGACTGGCCGGCGATGGCGCCCGGAGTCCCCGAGGGCATACCGACCGTGGCCATGCCGTTGCACCCGGAAGGGCGTTTCGACCGCCAGTGGAGCGACCTGCAGGCCTGCGCGCCGCTCGAAGGCGACACGCCGACCGCTGCCGAGCAACTCGCCACCCTGATCTACACCTCCGGAACCACCGGCGTGCCCAAGGGGGTGATGCACAACTTCAGCAGTTTCGCCTTCGCCGCCAGCCGCGGCGTGGAACTGTTCGGCACCCGCGAAGACGACCGGATGCTCTCCTACCTGCCGCTGTGCCACGTGGCGGAGCGGATGTTCGTCGAGATGGGGTCGCTCTACGGGGGAACCACGGTGTTCTTCGCCGAAAGCCTGGACACCTTCGTCGAGGACATGAAGCGTGCGCGGCCGACCCTGCTGTTCGGCGTGCCGCGCATCTGGACCAAGTTCCAGATGGGGGTGTATTCGAAGATGCCGGCGCAGAAGCTCGACCGCCTGCTGAAGCTGCCGATCCTCGGCCGCATCGTCGGTCGCAAGGTGCTCGCCGGGCTAGGCCTGGACGCGGTGCGCTACGCGCTCTGCGGCGCGGCGCCGGTACCCGAGGCGCTGCTGCTCTGGTATCGCCGCCTGGGCCTGGATGTGCTCGAGGTCTACGGGATGACCGAGAACAGCGGTTACTCCCACGTCTGCCGGCCCGGCAGGCAGAAGACCGGCTGGATCGGCCAGAACAGCCCCGGCGTCGAGGTACGCATCAGCGACGAGGGCGAGGTGCAGGTGCGTAGCGGCGCGACCATGGTCGGCTACTACAAGGAGCCGGAGAAGACCGCCGAGGTGCTCACCGCCGACGGTTTCCTGCGCACCGGCGACAAGGGCGAGCAGGACGCCGAAGGCAACCTGCGCCTGACCGGGCGGATGAAGGAAATCTTCAAGACCAGCAAGGGCAAGTACGTGGCGCCGGCGCCGATCGAGAACCGCCTGGCGGTACACGATCGCATCGAGCAGGTCTGCGTGGTCGGCGAGGGCCTCAGCGCGCCGTTGGGGCTCTGCGTGCTCTCCGAGGTCGGTCGCCGGGAGGCCCTCAACGGGACCCGCGGGGCGCTGGAAAGCAGCCTGCGGGCGCACCTGGAACAGGTCAACGGTGCGCTTGACAAGCACGAGCGCCTGGTCGGCCTGGTCCTGGTGCAGGAAACCTGGGCGGTGGACAACGGTTTCCTCACGCCGACCTTGAAGATCAAGCGCAATATGGTGGAAGGTGCCTATGGCTCGCGCTTCCACGAATGGGTGGAACGCCGCGAGGCCGTGCTCTGGCACGAATGACTCCCACCGACGGGAAGCCCTTGGCTTCCCCCTTGCGCAAGGAATTCCCATGAGCCTCTGGCGACAAACGCCCGACCTGGAGCAACTGAACGCCTCGCAGAAGAACAGCATCGGCGACCTGCTTGGCATCCGCTTCGAAGCCTTCGACGACGAGTCGCTGACCGCGAGCATGCCGGTCGACTCGCGTACCCACCAGCCGTTCGGCCTGCTGCATGGCGGCGCCTCGGTGGTCCTCGCGGAAAGCCTGGGCTCGATGGCCAGCTACCTGTGCGTCGATACCAGCCAGTACTACTGCGTCGGCCTGGAAGTGAACGCCAACCACCTGCGTGGCCTGCGCAGCGGCCGGGTCACCGCGGTGGCCAGGGCGATCCACCTGGGGCGCACCACCCATGTCTGGGACATCCGCCTCAGTGGCGACGACGGCAAGCCGAGCTGCATCGCCCGCCTGACCATGGCGGTGGTGCCATTGGCGGGCAGGGCGGGCTGAGCGCGGTCCGCAATTTTGTCCAAGATCGTTCCGTCCCGCGGGCGGTAGAGTAGCGGGATGGAACAGATCACCCATCTCAGCAGCGGGATTCCCGGCGTACGCCTGATAGACGCCGAGCACAACCGCTTTTCCTTTCCCCGGCACTTCCACCTGGAGTACCACATCGGCTTGCTGTTGCAGGGCCGGCATCGCTATGCCGCCGGCGGCGAACGGCGCCTGGCCGGGGCCGGCGACGCGTTGCTGATGGCGCCGGAAAGCATCCACGACGGCAGCAGCGCCGGCGAGGAGGGCTACCGTATCCGCGTCCTGGCGCTCGATGCCGACTGGCTGGAGCGCGCCAGCCGTGACTTCAGCGACGGCCGTCGGGGGGCGCCGCGTCTGACCAGTAGCCTGGTCCGCGACGAGCGTCTGCAGCAGCGCCTGCGTCAGTTGCACCTGGGCATGCTCGGCGGAGCGGCGGCGCTGGAGAACCGTCTGGCCCTGGAAGAGCACCTCTGGCAGGCGCTGGCCTGCCTGCTCAGCCTGGGCAGCAGCCTGCGCCTGGAGGAGGGCGACCGGGAAGGCTTCGGCCAGCGCGACTGGACGCGGCTGCGCGACTGGCTGGAGTCGCGCCTGGAGTACCCGCCGAACCTGGAGGAACTGGCCGCCTTCTGCGGCCTGAGCCCCTGGCAGGTGCTGCGGCGCTTCCGCCGTCACTGCGGCCTGCCGCCCCACCAGTGGCTGACCCAACTGCGCCTGGAGCGCGCCTTGCCGCTGGTTCTGCGCGGCGAGCAGCCATTGAGCCAGGTGGCCCAGCAGTTCGGTTTCTACGACCAGGCGCACTTCAGCCGTCTGTTCCGGCGCACCTATGGGTTACCGCCGGCGCGCCTGCGCCAGCGCTGATTCGCGTTTTCCTTTCCGATCCCTTTTTCGTGGAGTAGCCATGCAGGAATTGTCTGTCTTGCTGACCCTGGCGGCGGTGTTCGCCATAGCCCTGGTCAGCCCCGGTCCCGATGTCGCCCTGGTGGTGCGCACGTCCCTGCACCAGGGGCGGCGGGCCGGCCTGGCCAGCGCGCTGGGGCTGGCCTGCGGGATTCTCCTGCATACCACCCTGGTGCTGACCGGCGTGTCGCTGCTGCTCAGCCGTACGCCTGTGCTGTTCGCCATCCTGCAGGCGCTCGGCGCGCTGTACCTGGCCTGGCTCGGCGTCGGCGCGCTGCGCGCCTGGCTGCGGCGCGGCGACGGCCAGCCGGGCCGGCTCGACGGGGCACTGCCGCCGTCGCCCCTGGGGCCCTGGCTGCGCGGAGTGGCGACCAATCTGTTCAATCCCAAGGCGCTGGTGTTCTTCATCGCCTTGCTCGGCAGCCTGATTCCTGCGCAGATGTCGCTCGGCGGCAAGCTGGCGGTGGCGGCGCTGCTGTTCGGCATGGGCGCCTGCTGGTTCGGCCTGCTCAGCCTGACCCTTACCCGCCCGGCCCTGCAGGCCCGCCTGTTGCGCGCGGTGCCCTGGCTGGACGCGGCCTGCGGGGTGGTGTTCCTGCTGGTTGCGGCGGCGATCCTCGAGCATCTCGTCCGCTCTGCCTGAGGTTTTGGCCGCTTCGCCGTGCAAGGCAGCCGGCAAAGCCATTGCCGCCTCGGCGAGGCTGCCGGAGAATCCCTGGCATCAGCCCTGTCGAGACGTCGCGCATGTCGCAATCGGTTTTCTTCGCCCACGCCAACGGCTTCCCGTCGGCTACCTACGCCAAGCTGTTCGAGGCGTTGGCGCCGGAGTACCGGGTGGATCACCTGGAAATGCACGGGCACGACCCGCGTTTCCCGGTGAACGACAACTGGGACAACCTGGTGGACGAACTGCTGCACCATCTCGCCAGCCTGGAACAGCCGGTCTGGGGCGTCGGCCATTCCCTCGGTGGCGTGCTGCACTACCACGCGGCGCTGCGCCGGCCGGAACTCTACCGCGGCGTGGTGATGCTCGATTCGCCGGTGCTGACCCTCGCCGACCGCCTGGTGATCCGTGCCGCCAAGCGCTTCGGCTTCATCGACCGGATCACTCCGGCCGGGCGCACCCTGGGGCGTCGCGAGGCGTTCCCCGACCTGGAAGAGGCGCGGGCCTACTTCTCCGGCAAGGCGCTGTTCCGCCGTTTCGACCCCGACTGCCTGGAGGCCTACGTACGCCACGGGCTGGCCGACAGCGGCGGCGGTTCCGGCCTGCGCCTGCGCTTCGATCCGGCCACCGAGATCAGCATCTACCGCAGCGTGCCGCACAGCAGTCCGGGGCGTGCGCGGCAGTTGCAGGTGCCGCTGGCGATGGTGCGCGGGCGGCACAGCAAGGTGGTGTTGCCGCACCACACCCGGCTGATCCGGGCGATGCCGCGCGGCGAGTTCATGTCGCTGCCCGGCGGCCACATGTTCCCGCTGGAGCGCCCGCGGGAAACCGCCGAACTGCTGAAAGGCGTGTTCGATCGCTGGTCGCGGGCGACCGAGGAGCGTTCGGCATGAGCCTGCAGGTCGAGGAAGTACGCATCAGCCTGCCGCACATCGAACTGGCCGCGCATCTGTTCGGTCCGCCGGACGGCAAGCCGGTGATCGCCCTGCATGGCTGGCTGGACAACGCCATGAGCTTCTCGCGCCTGGCGCCGAAGCTCGCCGGGCTGCGTATCGTCGCCCTTGACTTCGCCGGCCACGGGCATTCCGCGCATCGTGCCGAGGGTGCCAGCTACCTGCTCTGGGACTACGCGCTGGACGTGCTGATGGTGGCCGAGCAACTGGGCTGGGAGCGGTTTTCCCTGTTGGGGCACTCGATGGGCGCCATCGTCTCGGTGCTGCTCGCCGGGGCCTTGCCCGAGCGCATCGAGCGGCTGGCGTTGATCGATGGCCTGATTCCCTACACTGGCGAAGCCGACAAGGCGCCGCAGAAGCTCGGCGAAGCGCTGAAGGCGCAACTGGCGCTACGCCACAAGCGCAAGCCGGTCTATGCCGAGCTGGAAAAAGCCGTGGAAGCGCGGATGCGCGGGGTCGGCGAGATCTCCCGGGAGGCCGCCGAACTGCTCGCCCAGCGCGGCCTGGAACCGGTGCCCGGCGGCTATACCTGGCGCACCGACGCGCGCCTGACCCTACCGTCGCCGCTGCGCCTGACCCAGGCCCACGCGCTGAACTTCGTGCGCAGCGTGGAGTGCCCGGTCAGCCTGGTACTGGCCGAACAGGGCATGCTGGCGGTGGAGCCGCGCATGCGGGCGCTGCTGGAGACCCTGCCGTTCGAGCGGCACCACCTGCCGGGCGGGCATCACCTGCATCTGGACGACGAGGCCGGGGCGCAGGCGGTGGCCAGGGTCTTCGCGGCCTTCTTCGCGCGCTGAAACACCGGCTTGCCGTTGTTTCCTTGACTATTCCGGGTCCAGCCGTAAGGCTGGACGGATCGTTACGGAGAGGCACC
>NZ_KV800315.1:71077-151534 GCF_001810205.1 Pseudomonas sp. HMSC076A11
CCAGCCGTAAGGCTGGACGGATCGTTACGGAGAGTCACCGCATGATCGATCTCTACACCGCCGCCACGCCGAACGGCCACAAGGTTTCCATCGCCCTCGAGGAAATGGGCCTGCCCTACAGGGTGCACGCGCTGTCGTTCGACAAGAAGGAGCAGAAGGCTCCGGAATTCCTCAGGATCAATCCCAACGGCCGCATCCCGGCCATCGTCGACCGCGACAACGACGACTTCGCCGTCTTCGAGTCGGGCGCGATCCTCATCTACCTCGCCGAGAAGACCGGGCAACTGATGCCCGCCGACGTCAAGGGTCGCTCGCGGGTGATCCAGTGGCTGATGTTCCAGATGGGCGGGGTCGGCCCGATGCAGGGGCAGGCCAACGTGTTCTTCCGTTATTTCCCGGAGAAGTTGCAGGGCGCCATCGACCGCTACCAGCATGAGACCCGGCGCCTCTACGAAGTTCTCGACGGTCGCCTGGGCGAGGCCGAGTACCTCGCCGGCGACTACAGCATTGCCGACATCGCCACCTATCCCTGGGTGCGCATCCACGACTGGTCCGGTGTCGCCGTCGACGGGCTGGACAACCTGCAGCGCTGGATCGCCGCCATCGAGGCGCGTCCCGCGGTGCAGCGCGGACTGCTGGTGCCGCGGCGGGAGAAGGAGGGCGACGACGCCATCCGTACCGCCCAGTCGATGCTGACCCGTTGAGGGCCGGTATGCGAGGGTTCCTGTTGCTATCCCTGGGCGTTTTCAGCTTTTCGGCGCTGGCCGCCGACCTTCCCGGCAGCCATGACCTGGACGTCCTGCCGCGCTTCCCGCGCGCCGAGATCGTCGACTTCCGCCAGGCGCCGAGCGAGGAGCGGATCTACCCGCTAGGGGCGATCAGCCGCATCAGCGGTCGCCTGCGCATGGAGGGCGAGGTGCGCGCCGAAGGCGAGCTGACCGCGCTGACCTACCGCTTGCCGCCCGAGCACAGCAGCCAGGAGGCGTTCGCCGCGGCGCGCACCGCGCTGCTCAAGGCCGACGCCACGCCGTTGTTCTGGTGCGAGCGGCGCGACTGCGGCTCCAGCAGCCTGCTGGCCAACGCCGTGTTCGGCAATGCCAAGCTGTACGGCCCGGACGAGCAGCAGGCCTACCTGCTGGTGCGCCTGGCGGCGCCACAGGAGAACAGCCTGGTGGCGGTCTACTCGATCACCCGCGGCAATCGCCGCGCCTACCTGCAGGCCGAGGAACTCAAGGCCGATGCGCCGCTGGGGGAACTGCTGCCGAGCCCGGCGACCCTGCTGCGCCTGCTCAAGGCCAACGGCGAACTGACCCTCAGCCATGTGCCGGCGGAGCCGGCCGGCTCCTGGCTGGAGTTGCTGGTGCGGACCCTGCGCCTGGATACCGGGGTGCGGGTCGAGCTGTCCGGCAAGCACGCCCAGGAGTGGCGCGACGCCCTGCGCGGGCAGGGCGTGCTGAACAGCCGCATGGAGCTGGGCCAGTCGGAGGTCGAGGGCCTGCACCTCAACTGGCTGCGTTGAACGCGTTCGCCCGGGCCTGCGGGCCCGGGCGATGGCGAAAATGCCTTCGGCAAGGCCGCCCGCCAGAGTAGACTGCCTTTCCCCCGCGCCCCACGCTCCGGCTGGAAACGGCGCACGCCGAGCGCTGTCTATCGGTGTATCCCCCTTTGAGGAAGGCCTGCCTTGATGTTCGATAACGATCGGCTGTTGCTTCGCGTGCTGTTGTTCGGCCTGCTCGGTGCCAGTCTCTGGGTGCTGGCGCCATTCTGGTCGGCGCTGTTCTGGGCCGCGGTGCTGGCTTTCGCCAGTTGGCCGCTGATGCGTATGCTCACGCGCCTGCTCGGTGGCCGCGAGTCGCTGGCGGCGGGCCTGCTGACCCTGGGCTGGATCGTCCTGGTGGCGTTGCCGCTGATCTGGCTCGGCTTCGGCCTGGCGGACAACGTTCGTTCGCTGATGGAGCTATTGAAGAATCTCCAGGTCGAGGGCCTGCCGCCGCCGCCTTCGTGGATGGCCGGCGTCCCGCTGATCGGCGACCGCCTGATCGGCTGGTGGAACTCCATCGACCAACAGGGCGTGGCGTTCTTCTACGTGCTCAAGCCCTATGTCGGCGAGGTCGGCAACTGGCTGCTGGCGCGCAGCGCGAAGATCGGTGGAGGGATCCTGGAACTGGTCCTCAGTCTGATCCTGATCTTCTTCTTCTACCGCGACGGGCCGCGCCTGGAGTCCATCGTCCACCGTGCCCTGGAACGCCTGATCGGCAACCGCGCGGAGCACTATCGCGACCTTGTCGCCGGCACCGTACAGCGGGTGGTCAACGGGGTGATCGGCACCGCCGCGGCGCAAGCCCTGCTGGCCTGGATCGGCTTCACGATCGCCGGCGTACCGGGAGCCATGCTGCTCGGCCTGCTGACCTTCGCCTGCAGCCTGCTGATGGTCCCGCCGCTGGTCTGGGGCCCGGCCACCGCCTGGCTGTTCTTCAAGGGCGACTATGGCCACGGGGTGTTCCTCGGCCTGTGGGGCTTCTTCATCATCAGCGGGGTGGACAACATCCTCAAACCCTACCTGATCAGCCGTGGCGGCAACCTGCCGCTGGTGGTGGTGCTGCTCGGGGTGTTCGGCGGCCTGCTGGCGTTCGGCTTCATGGGCCTGTTCCTCGGCCCGATCCTGCTGGCAGTGGCCTACAACCTGCTCAGCGACTGGCTCGCCAGCACGCCGCGGACGCCGCCCGCCGAAGGGCGCGGCCCGGATGCCTGAGTGACGAAGGAGAAAAAGCCCCGCGATGCGGGGCTTTTTGCGTCTGCGGGGCTACAGGTGTTCGCTGCGGGCCGCCACGTACTGGCTGCGCCCGGCGCCGAGGCCGAACAGGGTAGCGGCGATGGCGACGCCGATGAAGATATAGCCGACCGCGTTCCAGCCGCCGGTCAGGTCGTGGACCACGCCGACCATGAACGGTCCCATGGCCGCCAGGGTGTAGCCGACGCCCTGGGCCATGCCCGACAGATGCGAGGCGACGTGGGCGTCGCGCGAGCGCAGGACGATCAGCGCCAGGGCGATGCTGAAGGTGCCGCCCTGGCCGAGGCCGAGCAGGACCGCCCAGCCCCAGATGGTCGGCAGCGGCGCATAGAGGAAGCCGAGCAGGCCGGCGAGGGTGGTAGCCATCACCAGCACCACCGCCAGGCGCTGGTCCCTGGCGCGAGCGGCGAGCCAGGGCGCGAGCAGGGCGGTGATCAGTTGCAGCATCACCGAGCCGGACAGCACCAGGCCGGCTTCCACCGCAGTCATGCCGCGGTCGATCAGGATCGACGGCAGCCAACCGAAGACGATGTAGGCCAGGGACGATTGCAGGCCCATGTACAGCGTGACCTGCCAGGCCAGCGGGTCGCGCCACAGGCCGACGACACGGAAGGCCTGGCGATGGGCGTGCTGGCCCTGGCGGGTCTGCGGCAGCCAGAAGGCGGCGGCGAGGATCGCCGGCAGCGACCAGAACGCCAGCGCCAGTTCCCAGTTGCCGAAGAGCTTCTCCAGCGGCGCGGTGGCGCCGGCGGCGAGCGCGGCCCCCAGGCACAGGGCCATGGTGTAGACCCCGGTCATCACCCCGGCCTGGCGCGGGAAGTCGCGTTTGACGATGCCCGGCAGGAGCACGCCGATGATGCCAATGCTGGCGCCGGCCAGAACGCTGCCGGCGAACAGGCCGAACACCGGGAACAGGCTGCGCAGGACGATGCCGCCGGCCAGGCAGAAGAGGATCAGCAGCACGCTGCGTTCGGCGCCGATACGCCGGGCCAGGCGCGGCGCGAGCGGCGCGAACAACCCCAGGCAGAGTACCGGCGCGGTGGTCAGCAGGCCGGCGGCGGCGGCCGAGAGGCCGGTATCGTCGCGTACCTGGTTGAGCAGGGGGGCGAGGCTGGACAGCGCCGGGCGCAGGTTCAGCGCCACCAGCACCAGGCCCAGCAGGAGCAGCCAGGGGCGTAGCGGCGGCGCCGGCGGGGCTGGTTCGTCGTCGACTTCGGCATCGATCAGCAGTTCTTCCGGAGGATGGCCGGGGTGCGCTCCCGGCCGGGCATTCAAGGCGTGAGTCATGGGTCTGTCCCGGGTTCAGATCAGCAGTGCGCGGTTGGCCGCGGCGGCAGCGTCCGGGTCTCCGCGTTCTATGGCGTCGAGCAGTTGCTGGTGCAGCTCGAAGCAGGGCTGGGCCCTTTGTGGGTCGGCCATGGTGCGTTCCAGCGAGGTCCGGATGACCTGCGAGAAGTAGCGGTAGAGTTCGCTGAGCACCGGATTGTGGGCGGCATCGACCATCCGTTGGTGGAAGCGGACGTCGTGCTCGATGTAGTCCTGCAGGTCGTCGCTGCCGTAGCGCTGGCGCGATGCGTCGAGATACTCGCGCAATGCGCTCAGGTCGCTGTCGTCGCGGCGAACGGCAGCCAGGCGCGCCGCCTCGATCTCGATCATCCCGCGTGCCTCCAGGGAGTGCTGCACCGCGCTGCGCGCCAGCACCAGCATGGTTTCCAGTGGATCGGCGCAGGCGCGCACGTAGGTGCCGTCGCCCTGGCGGACTTCCAGCACGCCGGAGAAGGTCAGCACGCGCACCGCTTCGCGCACGGTGTTGCGGCTCATGCCGAGCAGCTCGGCGAGTTCCGGCTCCGGCGGCAGGCGCTGGCCGAGCGGCCAATGGCCGGCGTCGATGCGCTGGCGGATCTGCTCCAGGGCGATGTCCACCAGGGAGCGCTTGAGGGGAATGGTCACGGAAGAAACATCCAATCATCGGATGAATTTGCGCGCAGGATACCTCGGCAGTTGCAAGCCCGGAAAGCGTCGCTCGGGGAAAAAGCGTTGGCCTGGCGGCGAGACGCATGACGCTGCGCCGCCAGGTCGCCGATGCGTCAGTCTACGGCGGCGGTTTCGCCGGCGCGCAGGGACATGCCCAGTTGCGCTCGTCGGCGCAGCCAGGGACTGGGCCGGTAGCGCGGGTCACCGGTAAGCGCCTGCAAGCGCTGGAGAATGCTCAGCAGGCGCCGCGGGCCGAGGCGGTCGCCCCATTCCAGCGGGCCGTGGGGATAGCCGAGGCCGAGGTGCACCGCCTGGTCGATATCCTCGACGCTGGCAATGCCCTGCTGGGCGATGTCGCAGGCGAGGTTGACGATCATCGCCAGTACCCGCTGGACGACGAAGCCGGGACTGTCGCGCAGCACCGTGACCCCGACGCCGTCGCCAGCCAGTAGCGCGTGTGCCGCGTCGCGCATGGCCGGGGCGGTCAGCGGCGAGAGCATCAGGCAGCGCCGGCGCTCGAGGTCGCAGAGCAGGTCGATGCCGACGCTGCGCTCGGCGGGACAGGCGAAGCGCTGCACGGCGCTGCTCAGGTCCTCGCCCCAGGCGGCCAGCAGGCAGAGCGCTGCGGCGGAAGGGCGTTCGCCGGTTTCCGGCTCGACGCCGAGGCGATGCAGCAGTTCGGCGAGCGTGCGGCGGTCGTCCTCGTTTTCGCAGCCCAGCCACACCGGTGGTCGGGCGGCGGCCTGCGGCACCGGTTGCGGACCGGGCTTGTCCTGCGGCTGGCCGTCGACGTAGCGATAGAAGCCCTGGCCGCTCTTGCGCCCGAGACGGCCGGCGGCGAGCAACTGGCGGGTCAGCGGGTGCGGGCGGTAGCGCGGTTCCTGGTAGTACTGCTGGTAGATCGATTCCATTACCGGGTGCGACACGTCGAGGCCGGTAAGATCGAGCAGTTCGAACGGCCCCATGCGGAAGCCGGCACACTCGCGCAGCACACGGTCGATCTCGGCGCATTCGGCGACGCCTTCGCCGAGGATGCGCAGGGCCTCGGTGCCATAGGCGCGGCCGGCATGGTTGACGATGAAGCCGGGGCTGTCCTTGGTCCGTACGCCGCGGTGGCCCAGGCGCGCGGCGAGGGCGAGCAGGGCGTCGCCGACTTCCGGAGCGCTGGCCAGGCCGTCGACCACCTCGACCACGCGCATCAGCGGCACCGGGTTGAAGAAGTGAAAGCCGGCGACCCGCTGCGGCCGCTCGCAGGCGGCGGCGATGGCGGTGATCGACAACGACGAGGTATTGCTGGCGAGGATGGTCTCCGGCGCGACTATGGCTTCCAGCCGGCGCAGCAATTCCTGCTTGGCCTCCAGGCGCTCGACGATGGCCTCCACCACCAGTTCGCAGTCGCCCAGTTGTTCCAGGCGTTCCGCCACCCGCAGCCGGTTTTGCGCGGCCTCGGCGTCGGCGGCGCTCAGCTTGCCTTTGCCGCACAGGCTCTCGAAGGTCTGCCGCAGGCGCTGGCGTGCCTCGGCGGCGGCCTCGGCGCGGCTGTCGAACAGCCACACAGTCAGGCCGGCCTGGGCGGCGATCTGGGCGATCCCGGTGCCCATCGCACCGGTACCGACCACGGCGATACAACGAATATCGGGCATCGTCTATTTCCCCTGGTAGTTCGGCGGGCGTTTCTCCAGGAAGGCGTGCATGCCTTCCTTCTGGTCCTGCGAGTCGAACAGCAACTGGAACGCCTTGCGTTCCAGGGCCAGGGCACTGTCCAGCGGCAGGTCGGCACCGGCCAGGACCACCTCCTTGATCTGCGCCAGCGCCAGAGGGGGCAGGCGGGCGATCTCCGTGGCCAGTTCCAGGGCGCGCGCCAGCGTCGACTCGTCCGCCACCACTTCGCTGACCAGGCCCATGGCCAGCGCTTGCGGAGCCTTCACCAGGCAGCCGGTGAACAGCATGCGCAGCGCCTGGAACTTGCCCACCGCCCGTACCAGGCGCTGGGTGCCGCCGGCACCCGGCATCACCCCGACCTTGATCTCCGGCTGGGCGAACTGTGCCGACTCGCCGGCGACGATCAGGTCGCAATGCATCGCCAGTTCGCAGCCGCCGCCCAGGGCGAAGCCGTTGACCGCGGCGATCACCGGCTTCGGGCAGCGCGCGATGGCTTCCCAGTAGCGCTCGCTGTGGCGGCCGTACAGGCCGATCGCCGTGCTCGTCGAGAGATCGCGGAGATCGGCGCCAGCTGCAAAGCAGCGCGAGTCGCCGGTGAGCACGATGACGCGGATCGCCGGATCCGCGCCGAGCGTCTGGAAGTGGCTGGCGAGGCGCTGGCGCACTTCGTCGTTCAGCGCGTTCCTGGCTTGCGGACGATTGAGGCGAAGCAGGGCGATATCGGCTGCGGGAAATTCGAGCAGGACCACGGGCGAAGGATCGGCGGACATGGAAGCTCCGATGAATTGATATTTCGCTATGCGAAATATAGTTTCATGATTTATCGAAAATAATCAGCGCCAGCCGGGGCGTTGTAAATACTCGCGTCGGATTTTGGACGATCTACTTATACAATTTACTGTTTTAAAAGGATTTTATTTTCGTTGTTGAAAGTGCATGGGTTCTTCTATTAGTTTCGCTATGCGAAATATGATTTTGTTTTATTGATTTTTTGAAAAAGAGGTCCCTACTATGCGCGGCAACGACGAGCGCCGGAGTCCGGCGGAAGGTGCCAGTACGGAAGCGGAAGTGTCCGCCTTCGAAGCTGTGCTGATCGACCCGATGCAGGAGAAAGACGAGGAACTCAAGGACCGCCAGTTCGTCACCGCGCTGGCCCGCGGGTTGGAATTGCTGCGCTGTTTCACACCACGGGAAAGCCTGCTGGGCAACCAGGAACTGGCGAAGAAGACCGGCCTGCCGAAGCCGACGGTGTCGCGTCTGACCCACACCCTGACCCGGCTGGGCTATCTGCGTCACCTGCCGCATAGCGGCAAGTACCAGTTGGAAGTGGGCGTGATGTCGTTCGGCTACGCGATGCTCTCGAACCTGTCGATTCGCGCGCTCGCCCGCCCTTTGATGGAAGAGATGGCCGGCTACGCCAAGGCCGCGGTGGCCATGGCGGCCCGCGACCGGCTGAGCATGGTCTACCTCGACGTGGTGCATGGCGAGGCCAACCTGACCATGCGTCGCCAGGTCGGCAGCCACCTCTCGCTGCACCGCAGCGCGATCGGTCGGGCCTGCCTGGCGGCGATGCCGGAGGACGAGCGGGAGTTCATCCTCGGGCACATCCGCAAGCGCCACCCGGAAGACTGGCCGGAAGTGCGCAAGGGGCTGGAGCGGGCCTTCCGCGACTATGCCGACTACGGCTTCTGCCTGTCGCTCGGCGAGTGGCAACGCGACGTCAACGCGGTGGGCGTGGCCTTGCACCATGAGAGCCATGGGCTACTGGCGTTCAATTGCGGCGGGCCGAGTTTCCATCTCAAGCGCGAGAAACTGGAGGACGACATCGGCCCGCGCCTGCTGCACATGGTCCACAACATCGAGGCCGCCACCCGCTGACCGAGGCCGGTGACGGAATCATGGCAACCGGCCTAGGGGCCTATTGGAGTGAGCATGATTCGTGATCCGGAAACCCTGAACCTGCTGCTGGACAGCATCCGCCAGTTCGTCCGCGAAAGCCTGGTGCCTCATGAGCAGGAAGTGGCGGAAACCGACCGCATTCCCGAGGCGATCATCGCCCGCATGCGCGAGATGGGCCTGTTCGGCCTGTCGATCCCGGAGGCCTACGGCGGCCTCGGGGTGACCATGGAGGAAGAGGTGAGCATCGCCTTCGAGCTGGGGCGGACCTCGCCAGCGTTCCGTTCGCTGCTGGGCACCAACAACGGCATCGGCTCCCAGGGCATCGTCATCGACGGCACCGAAGAACAGAAGCGGCGCTACCTGCCGCGCCTGGCGTCGGGCGAACTGCTCAGTTCGTTCTGCCTCACCGAACCGGACTCCGGTTCCGACGCCGCCTCGCTGAAGACCACGGCGGTGCGTGACGGCGAGCACTACGTGCTCAACGGTACCAAGCGCTTCATCACCAACGCCCCGCAGGCCGGCATCTACACCGTGATGGCGCGCACCGACCCGGCGATCCGTGGCGCCGGCGGAATCTCCGCTTTCGTCGTCGAGCGCGGTACGCCCGGGCTGTCCCTGGGCAAGCCGGATCGCAAGATGGGACAGAAGGGCGCGCATACCTGTGACGTGATCTTCGACGACTGCCGGGTGCCTGCCAGTCAGTTGATCGGCGGGGTCGAGGGCGTCGGCTTCAAGACCGCGATGAAGGTGCTCGACAAGGGCCGCCTGCACATCGCCGCAGTCTGTGTGGGGGTCGCCGAGCGGATGCTCGAGGATGCGTTGCGCTATGCCCTGGAACGCAAGCAGTTCGGCCAGCCGATCGCCGAGTTCCAGTTGATCCAGGCGATGCTTGCCGACAGCAAGGCCGAAGCCTACGCGGCGCGCTGCATGGTCATCGACGCCGCGCGGCAGCGCGACGAAGGCCGCGATGTCGGTACCGAGGCGTCCTGCGCCAAGCTGTTCGCCTCGGAAATGTGCGGCCGCGTCGCCGACCGCGCGGTGCAGATCTTCGGCGGCGCCGGCTATATCGGCGACTACGGGATCGAGCGCTTCTATCGCGACGTGCGGCTGTTCCGCATCTACGAGGGCACCACGCAGATCCAGCAACTGCTGATCGCCCGCAACATGATCCGCGCCGCCCAGGGCTAGCGTCGATCCTTCGCCTTGTCACCGGCCGTGGCGCAGTCCCCGGCCGGTTGCTCTCCCAGGCGCTGTCCGCGCCACTCTTTACGCTTTCTTTATGCCGTCCGGCGCGGCCCGGAATCGCTTCTTTACGCCCCCTTTGCGGAGACTTTCCCTCAAGCGGCAGAGGCCGTTCGAAGGAGAGATCGCACACATGACCGTTCTGGATTGGTTGTCCCTGGCCCTGGCCACGGGACTGTTCGTCTATTTGCTGGTGGCGCTGCTACGCGCCGACCGTGCCTAGGGGAGGGCACATGAACAGCCACGAGATTCTCTTGATCCTGGCCTTTTTCGCCCTGGTCCTGGTGCCTGCACCGTTCCTCGGGCGCTACTGCTTCAAGGTGATGGAAGGCCAACGCAATCTCCTCAGCGCGCCGCTGGCGCCACTGGAGCGCGTCTGCTATCGCCTGTTCGGCGTCGATCCGGCGAGCGAGCAGGACTGGAAGACCTACACCCTGGCGCTGCTGGCATTCAACCTGGCCGGCCTGGTCCTGCTGTTCTCGATCCTCATGCTGCAGGGCAGCCTGCCGCTGAACCCGCAGCACCTGCCGGGCCTGGAATGGACCCTGGCGTTCAACACCGCGGTCAGTTTCGTCACCAACACCAACTGGCAGGCCTACAGCGGCGAGGCCTCGCTGAGCTACTTCAGCCAGATGGTCGGCCTCACGGTGCAGAACTTCGTCAGCGCGGCGGTCGGCCTCTGCGTGCTGGTGGCCCTGGCGCGCGGCATCAGCCGCCGCTCCACACGACAGCTGGGCAACTTCTGGGTCGACCTGACCCGCGGCACCCTCTACGTGCTGCTGCCGCTGTGCCTGCTGCTGGCGTTGCTGCTGGTCTGGCAGGGCGTGCCGCAGACCTTCTTCGACTACGTCCATGCCACCACCTTGCAAGGCGCCGAGCAGACCATCCCGCTCGGCCCGGCGGCCAGCCAGATCGCCATCAAGCAGCTGGGCACCAACGGCGGCGGCTTCTTCGGCGTCAACTCGACTCATCCGTTCGAGAACCCGAGCGCCTGGAGCAACCTGTTCGAAGTGGCCTCGATCATCCTGATCCCGGCGGCGCTGGTATTCACCTTCGGCCATTACGTGAAGGACCTGCGCCAGAGCCGCGCGATCCTCGGCTGCATGCTGCTGCTGTTCTGCCTCGGCCTGGGCCTGTCGCTGTGGGCCGAATATCAGCCGAACCCGGCGCTGGCGCAGTTGCCGGTCGAGCAGGGCGCGCCGATGGAGGGCAAGGAGAGTCGCTTCGGCACCGCCGCCAGCATGCTCTGGGCGATCACCACCACCGCCGCCTCGAACGGCTCGGTGAACGCCATGCACGACAGCCTGAGCCCCCTGGGCGGCATGCTGCCGCTGCTGAACATGATGCTCGGCGAGGTGATCTTCGGCGGCGTCGGCGCCGGCCTCTACGGCATGCTGCTGTTCGTCCTGATCGCGGTGTTCCTCGCCGGCCTGATGGTCGGGCGGACGCCGGAGTACCTGGGCAAGAAGCTCGAGGCGAAGGAGGTCCGCCTGCTGGTCTTCACCCTCCTGGTGATGCCTGTCGGCGTGCTGGTGCTCGGCGCCATTGCCGCCAGCCTGCCGGGACCGGCCTCGGCGGTGACCAACCCCGGCCCGCACGGTTTCAGCCAACTGCTCTACGCCTACACCTCGGGGAGCGCCAACAACGGCTCGGCGTTTGCCGGTTTCGGTGCCAATACGCCGTTCCACAACCTGATGATCGGCCTGGCCATGCTCATCGGCCGCTTCGGCTACATCCTGCCGATCCTCGCCATCGCCGGCAGCCTGGCGGCGAAGAAGGCCAGCCCGGTGGGGCCGAACAGTTTCCCGACCCATGGTCCGCTGTTCGTCAGCCTGCTCACCGTGACCATCCTGCTGGTCGGCGGCCTGACCTTCCTGCCGACCCTGGCCCTCGGCCCGATCGCTGAACAACTGAGCCTCGGCTTCTGAAGGAATCGCACATGAACGCTCAGACCCAGGCGTCCAAGAACGCCTTGCACAAATCGCTCGAACGTCGCAACAACGCGTCCACCAGCCTCGCCGCCTTGTGGCGGCCGGCGCTGCTGCAAGCCTTCGTCAAGCTCGACCCGCGCCAGTTGCTGCGCTCGCCGGTGATGCTGGTGGTCGAACTGACCGCCGTGCTCACCACCTTGCTGTGCTTCGTCCCCGACCAGGCGGTGCCGACCTCGGTGGCGCTGCAGATCGCCCTCTGGCTGTGGTTCACCGTGCTCTTCGCGAATTTCGCCGAAGCGCTCGCCGAGGGGCGTGGCAAGGCCCGCGCGGACAGTCTCAAGGCCGGCAGCCAGGGCCTCTCCGCCAATAAGCGGCGCGCCGACGGCAGTTTCGAGAGCGTCGCTGCCAGCAGCCTGCGCAAGGGCGACGTGGTACGGGTCCAGGCCGGCGAGATGATTCCCGGCGACGGCGAAGTCATCGAAGGCGTGGCGGCGGTCAACGAGGCCGCCATCACCGGTGAATCGGCGCCGGTGATCCGCGAGTCCGGCGGCGACCGCTCGGCGGTGACCGGCAACACCCAGGTGGTGTCCGACTGGCTGCTGGTGCGGATCGGCGCCAACCCGGGCGAGTCGACCCTGGACCGGATGATCGCCCTGGTGGAAGGCGCCAAGCGGCAGAAGACCCCCAACGAAGTAGCGCTGGACATCCTGCTGATCGGCCTGACCCTGATCTTCCTGCTGGTGGTGGTGACCCTCAAGCCGTTCGCCCTGTTCGCCGGCGGCAACCTGCCGCTGGTGTTCCTGGTGGCGCTGCTGGTGACGCTGATCCCGACCACCATCGGCGGCCTGCTCTCGGCCATCGGCATCGCCGGCATGGACCGCCTGGTGCGCCTGAACGTGATCGCCAAGTCCGGTCGCGCGGTGGAGGCGGCCGGCGACGTCCACGTGCTGCTGCTCGACAAGACCGGCACCATCACCTTCGGCAACCGCCGCTGCAGCGCGCTGTATGCCGCGCCGGGGGTGAGCGGCAAGGAACTGGCCGAGGGCGCGTTGCTGGCCTCGCTGGCCGACGACACCCCGGAAGGCAAGTCGATCGTCGAATACCTGCGCATCCTGCATCCGATCGAGGAGCCGCGCCGCGAGGAGCTGACGCCGATCGCCTTCAGCGCGGAAACCCGCCTGTCCGGGGTCGACTGGAACGGCCAGGTGTACCGCAAGGGGGCGGTGGATGCGGCGCTGCGCTTCATCGACCTGCCGCGGGAGAAGATGCCCGAGGTGCTTTCGCGGGAGGTGGACAAGATCGCCCAGAGCGGCGGCACCCCGCTGCTGGTGGTAGCCAACGGCCGGCTGCTCGGCGCCATTCACCTGAAGGACGTGGTCAAGCCGGGCATTCGCGAGCGCTTCGCCGAACTGCGCCGGCTGGGCATCCGCACCGTGATGGTGACCGGCGACAACCCGCTGACCGCCGCTGCCATCGCCGCCGAGGCTGGGGTCGACGACGTGATCGCCGAGGCTACCCCGGAGAAGAAACTGGCGCGGATTCGCCAGGAGCAGGGCGAAGGTCGCCTGGTGGCGATGTGCGGCGACGGTGCCAACGACGCCCCGGCGCTGGCCCAGGCCGACGTCGGCATGGCCATGAACGACGGCACCCAGGCCGCCCGCGAGGCGGCCAACCTGGTCGACCTGGACAGCGACCCGACCAAGCTGCTCGACGTGGTCCAGGTGGGCAAGGAGTTGCTGGTCACCCGCGGCGCGCTGACCACCTTTTCCATCGCCAACGACGTGGCCAAGTACTTCGCCATCCTGCCGGCGCTGTTCGTCGGCATCTACCCGCAGCTCGACGTGCTCAACGTGATGCGCCTGCAAAGCCCGCAGAGCGCGATCCTGTCGGCCATCGTGTTCAACGCGCTGATCATCGTCGCGTTGATCCCATTGGCCTTGCGCGGCGTGCGGGTTCAGGCGGCGGACGCTTCGCAACTGCTGCAGCGCAACCTGCTGATCTATGGCGTCGGCGGCCTGGTGGCGCCGTTCCTCGGGATCAAGGCGATCGACCTGCTGCTGACCGCCGTCGGCCTGGCATGAACAACGGCCCTCGCCGTCGGGCGAGGGCCTGGGACTGAAGAGAGGATCTGCACATGTTCAAGCAACTCCGTCCGGCACTGGCGTCACTGCTGGTGCTGAGCCTGGTCACCGGCGTGGCCTATCCGCTGCTGGTCACCGGTATCGCCCAACTGGCGTTCCCCGAGCAGGCCAATGGCAGCCTGCTGCGCGACGCCGAGGGCAAGGTGTTCGGCTCGCGGCTGATCGCGCAGAAGTTCGACGGCGAGGAGTGGTTCCATTCGCGGCCTTCGGCGGGCGACTACGCCACCGTTTCCAGTGCCGCGAGCAACCTGGCGCCGAGCAACCCGGCACTGGCCGAGCGCATTGCCAGGGACGCCGCGCAGGAGCGTATCGCCGACCAGGGGCCGGTGCCGCTGGCGCTGGTCACTACCTCCGGTAGCGGACTCGATCCGCAGCTGCCGCCGCAGGCCGCGCGTTACCAGGCGCTGCGGGTGGCCACGGCGCGCGGGCTGCCGCTGCGGCTGGTGGAAGACCTGGTGGAAAGCCACACCGAGCGGCCGCTGGTGGGGCCGGCGGTAGTCAACGTGCTGGCGCTGAACATGGCGCTGGCGGGGTTGAAGCGCTAGGTTTCCCCAGAGACCCACGCAAGGGCTTGCAATATCGCCGCATCGGCGGATGATCGCCGGCGATCGTCCGCCCCGCGCGGCGCAGAGCAACGGAGTACGACCGATCCATGACCGACACCGCACGCGCCGACGCGCTGCTGGCCGACCTGCCCGCTGACGGGCGCGGCCGCCTGAAAGTCTTTCTCGGCGCGGCGCCGGGGGTGGGCAAGACCTTCGCCATGCTGCAGGCCGCCCAGGCCCAGTTGCGCCAGGGCGTGAAACTGCGCGCCGGGGTGGTCGAGACCCACTCGCGGGCGGAAACCGAGTCCCTCCTCGCAGGCGTGCCGCAGCAGCCGCTGCGCAGCCTCGAGTATCGAGGGATGAAACTGCAGGAAATGGACCTCGACGGTCTCCTCGCCGACCCGCCGGCGCTGGCCCTGGTCGACGAACTGGCCCACAGCAACGTTCCCGGCAGCCGCCACGCCAAGCGCTGGCAGGACATCCAGGAGTTGCTGGCGGCGGGAATCGACGTCTACACAACGGTCAACGTCCAGCACCTGGAGAGCCTCAACGACCAGGTCCGCGACATCACCGGCGTGCAGGTCCGCGAGACGGTGCCGGACTGGGTGTTGCAGGAGGCCTACGAGATCGTCCTCATCGACCTGCCGCCGCGCGAGCTGCTGGAGCGCCTGCGCGAGGGCAAGGTCTACGTGCCGGAACAGGCGCGGGCGGCGATCGATGCGTTCTTCTCGCAGACCAACCTCACCGCGCTGCGTGAACTGGCGATGCAGACCGCCGCCGCGCGGGTCGACGCCGACCTCAACCACCGCTACCGCCAGCGCGGCGAGGAAGCGCCGGCGTTGCGCGGGCGGCTGCTGGTGGGCATCGACGGTGACGAACAGGCCGAACGCCTGGTGCGCCACGCCTGCCGGGTCGCCGAACGTCGGCACCTGCCCTGGAGCGTGGTACACGTCGATACCGGCGGCTTGCGCGGCGAGCAGGCGCGGATGCGCCTGCAGGGTGCGCAGCAACTGGCCGAGCGGCTCGGCGGCGAGATCGTCGTGCTGCGCGCCGGCGAGGTGGCGCGGACCCTCCTGCAACATGCCCGCGAGCGCCGCGCCAGCCTGGTCCTGGTTGGCCAGTCGCGGCGCCGCTGGTACCGCCGGGCCTTCGGCGGTGGTCTCGCCGGGCGTCTGCTGCGCGACGGCCAGGGCCTGGAGATCAGTGCCCTGGACAGCGAGGCCGACCTGCGCCCGGCGGAACCGCGGCCACGCTATCCGGTGGTGTGGAACGACTATCTGCTGGCGCTGCTGGCGACCGCCCTGGCCAGCGGCCTGGCCTGGATCGTGGCGCACCTGCTGGAGCTGCCGAACATCTCCCTGGTGTTCCTGATGGCGGTGCTGCTGGTGGCAGTGCGCAGCAGCCTGATGCCGGCACTGCTGTGCGCGGTGGCGTCGTTCCTGGCCTATGACTTCCTGTTCATCCCGCCGCATTTTTCCTTCGCCATCCATCGCCACGAAGACCTGCTGAGCCTGGCGTTCTTCCTGTTCATGGCCGGCCTCACCGGCAACCTGGCGGCACGCCAGCGGCGCCAGCTGGAGGCGCTGCGCGATACCCAGGAGGAAACCAGCCTGCTGCTGGAGCTGTCGCGCAAGCTCACCGCCGCCACCGACCGCCAGGCGGTGCTGGCCGCCGCCGCCCAGCAGTTCGACGACTGGAAGGACGTCGAGGTCTGTCTGCTCGGTCAGGTCAATGGCGAGTGGAAGACCGAGGCCGGCGTGCAGCGGCAACTCGCCGACCAGGAACGGGTCGCCGCGGACTGGGCCTGGGCCCACGACCAGCCGGCCGGCCTCGGTACTGGCACGCTGCCCGGAGGACGCTGGTGGTGGTGGCCGCTGTCGGCGGAAGAGGGACCGCTGGCACTGCTCGGTGTCGCGCCGCTGGACGGCCAGCCGCTGAGCCCGCAGCGCCGGCGCCTGCTTGCCGCCCTCGGCCAGCCTCTGGCCCAGGCCCTGGCGCGGGCTCGCCTGGCCGAGGACCTGGAGGCCGCGCGCCTGCACGGCGAAACCGAGCAACTGCGCAGCGCCTTGCTCGCCTCGGTGTCCCACGACCTGCGCACGCCGCTGACGGCCATGCGCGGCTCCATCGACAGCCTGTTGGCGCTGGGCGAGGCGATCCCGCCGGCGGATCGTCGCGAACTGCTGGAAAGCACCCGCGACGAGGCCGAGCGACTGGACCGCTATATCCAGAACCTGCTCGACATGACCCGTCTCGGCCACGGTGGCCTGAAGCTGGCGCGCGACTGGGTGGCGCCGGGCGACATCGTCGGCAGCGCGCTGAACCGCCTGCGCGCGGTGCTGGCGCCGTACCGGGTGCAGGCGATCGTGGCCAACGACCTGCCGTTGCTCTACGTGCATGCGGCGCTGATCGAACAGGCGCTGATCAACGTGCTGGAAAATGCCGCGCGCTTCTCGCCGAGCCACGGCCGGTTGCGCATCGAGGTCAGCCAGGATGCCGCCGAGCTGCGTTTCGCGGTGAGCGACGAGGGGCCGGGGATTCCCGAGGCCGAGCGGGAGAAGATCTTCGACATGTTCTACACCGCTGCCCGTGGCGACCGCGGTGGCCAGGGCACCGGCCTGGGCCTGGCGATCTGCCAGGGCATGATCGGCGCCCACGGCGGGCGCATCAGCGTCGGCGAAGGCCTCGACGGTCGCGGCACCACGCTGGTCCTGCACCTGCCGCTGCATCCGCAGCCGGACCTCGGGCAACTGGAGGGCGACGAATGAGCCCGGCGCACTTGCCTGGCGCCCGCGCTCGCGCTATTCCTGCCGTTTCCGCGACGCCGCCGCTGGCCTGTCGCCGTGTTCACCTGCCGTGCCGAGTGCCATGACCCAATTGCAGAACAGCATCCTGCTGATCGACGACGAACCGCAGATCCGCAAGTTCCTCCGTATCAGTCTCAATGCCCAGGGCTACCGGGTGCTCGAGGCCGGCACCGGCGAAGAGGGGCTGGCCCAGGCCGCGCTGAACCGACCGGACCTGGTGGTGCTCGCCCTCGGCCTGCCGGACCGCGACGGCCAGGACATCCTTCGCGACCTGCGCGAATGGTCGCAGGTGCCGGTGCTGGTGCTGTCGGTGCGCGCCAGCGAGGGCGAGAAGGTACTGGCCCTGGACGGCGGCGCCAACGACTACGTGACCAAGCCGTTCGGCATCCAGGAGTTCCTCGCCCGCGTGCGCGTCCTGCTGCGCCAGGCGGCGCAGGGCGAAAGCCCGGAGGCGTCGGTGGCGGTCGGCCCGTTGCAGGTGGACTTCGCCTATCGCCGAGTCACCCTGGAGGGTGCGGAAGTGGCGCTGACGCGCAAGGAGTATGCAGTGCTCGCCGCGCTGGCACGCCATCTCGGACGGGTAGTGACCCAGCAGCAACTGCTCAAGGATATCTGGGGTCCGACCCATGTCGAAGACACCCATTACCTGCGGGTCGTGGTCGGCCACCTGCGCCAGAAGCTCGGCGACGATCCGGCCAGCCCGCGCTTCCTGGTGACCGAGGCGGGTGTCGGTTATCGCCTGCGCGACAGCTGACGCGCAGCGCAATTCTGCGCGAGGGGCATGCCTCCCGTGCGTTCATCGCCTATGATGCCGCGCATTCGCGCTGGCCCGGATGCGCCCGGGTCGGTGCCCCGGTGTCACCACGAAGGTCATCATGCAGCAACTGTTGAACGAGATTCTCGATGAAGTCCGCCCGCTGATCGGGCGCGGCAAGGTCGCCGACTACATCCCCGCGCTCGCCGGCGTCGAGCCGAACCAGCTGGGGATCGCCGTGTACAGCCGCGACGGCGAGCTGTTCCATGCCGGCGACGCCCTGCGGCCGTTTTCCATCCAGAGCATTTCCAAGGTGTTCAGCCTGGTCCAGGCGATCCAGCATTCCGGCGAGGACATCTGGCAACGCCTTGGCCACGAGCCCTCCGGCCAGCCTTTCAACTCCCTGGTGCAGCTGGAGTTCGAGCGCGGCAAGCCGCGCAACCCGTTCATCAATGCCGGCGCCCTGGTGATCTGCGACATCAACCAGTCGCGTTTCGCCGCGCCGGCGCAATCGATGCGCGATTTCGTCCGGCGTCTGTGCGGCAACCCGGAAGTGGTGTCGGACTCGGTGGTGGCGCGCTCGGAGTACCAGCACCGCTCGCGCAACGCGGCGGCGGCCTACCTGATGAAATCGTTCGGTAACTTCCACAACGACGTCGAGGCGGTGCTGCTCAGCTATTTCCATCATTGCGCGCTGCGCATGAGCTGCGTCGACCTGGCGCGGGCGTTCTGCTTCCTCGCCGACAAGGGCTTCTGCAAGCACAGCGGCGAGCAGGTACTCAACGAGCGGCAGACCAAGCAGGTCAACGCGATCATGGCCACCAGCGGGCTCTACGACGAGGCCGGCAACTTTGCCTATCGGGTCGGCCTGCCGGGCAAGAGCGGTGTCGGCGGCGGCATCATCGCGGTAGTGCCGGGGCGCTTCACGGTCTGTGTCTGGTCGCCGGAACTGAACGCCGCGGGCAATTCGCTGGCGGGTATCGCCGCGCTGGAGAAACTCAGCGAGCGGATCGGCTGGTCGATCTTCTGAAACCGCCGCCCGTCGTGGCGGCGCTCGAATTCCCGGCGCCGCTGCGCTATGTTCTGCGGCTACCGCTTGCCGGCGCCGGATGCGCCGGTCCACTCGCCAGGAAGGTCGCCATGTCCCGTCCGATCCCCGTTTCCCGTGTCTTCGCCTGCCTCACCGTTCTCGCCGCCTGCGCGCATGCCGGCGCCGCCGAACCGGACTGGCGTGGCTACACCAGCGAACAGCAGCAGCGCAGCGTGCTGGCCGTCGAGCAGGACGCCGAGGCCATCAACAAGCGCTACTACGACAGTGCCTTCGAGGAATTCCTGCCGGAACTGGAGCAACTGGAACTCAGCCTGGCGCAGCCCGTCGTCTCCGTCGACGAGAAAGGCCTGCTGGGCGACTGGAAGTGCCGCTCGACCCAGGCCGACCAGTACGGCATCTATCGCTATCCGAACTTCCAGTGCCGCATCCGGCGTACCGACCGCGGCCTGTTCCTGGAGAAGACCAGCGGTTCGCAGCGGGTCAGCGGCTACCTGTTCCGCGAAGGCACGCAGCGCTACGTGTTCCTCGGCGGCGCCACGGTCAACGACGAGCCCCAGGTGGCCTTCAGTGGCCTGGCCCACGGCGCGCCGGCTGAGTCCGACGTGGTCGCGCTGCTGCGCCCGCACGCCGGTGGCTTCCTCCTGCTGTTCCCGGAACGGCGCGGCGGCTACGAGGTCCTCGAGTTCAGCCGCTGAGGCTCAGGCGTTGTCTTCCTCGTAGCGGTCCAGGGTGTCGCTGGCGATCTGCCGGCCGAGGGCGATCAATTCCGGCGCCTTGTAGAACTCGAAGAAGCGGCAGACCCGCTTCGGCACGTTGATCAGGATGTCCGGCGGGTAGCCGGCGATCTTGTACTGCGCCAGCGAGGTCTGCATCACCTCGAAGCTCTGGTTGACCAGTTCCAGCAGCGATGCCGGACCGCTGCTTTCCACCACCGTGGTGCCGCTGGCCGACTTCGGCGAGTCCTTGCCTTGCGGCGCCGCGGCCGGCTGTTGCAGTTGCGGCTCGGCGGGCTCCTCGGATTCCGCCGGAACCGGATGGAGCAGGGCGTCGGCGCTCAGCTCCGGCGGGGTATTGTCGTCGCCGTGGCGGCGGAAGAACGAGAGTTTGTGGCCGAGGCTCTCGATCATGCTGTCGAAGCGCCCCTTGAGCGCGGCCGGACGCTCGATCACCGGCAGGTGGTACTGCTTCTGGTTGGTGGCGTTGAGATTGACCGCGATGATCAGGTCGCTGTGGGCCGACACCACCGGCACGATCGGCAACGGGTTGAGCAGGCCGCCGTCGACCAGCATGCGGCTGCCCTGCATGACCGGTGTGAACAGGCTGGGGATTGCCGCCGAGGCGCGCATGGCCTGGTGCAGGCAGCCTTCCTGGAACCAGATTTCCTGCTGGTTGGTGAGGTCGGTGGCAACCGCCGTGTAGGGAATCGACAGGTCCTCGATGTTTACCTCGCCGAGGATCTCGTGGATCTTGCCGAACACCCGCTCGCCGCGGATCGCGCCGAGGCGGAAGCTGACGTCGAGCAGGCGCAGCACGTCGAGGTAATCCAGGCTTTCCACCCACTCGCGGTACTCGCGCAGCTTGCCGGCGGCGTAGATGCCGCCGATCACCGAGCCCATGGAACAACCGGCGATGCAGGTGATCTCATAGCCGCGTGCCTCGAGTTCCTCGATCACGCCGATGTGCGCGTAGCCGCGCGCACCGCCGGAGCCCAATACCAGGGCGACCTGTTTGCTCATCTGCAACCCCTTGCCAATACTGCGTGACGAAGCGAAAACGATACGCGTGTCGCCCGGCCGCCGCCAAGTGCGTCGCGGCGATGCGCGGCCCTTTCCCTGTCCGGAGATCGTTCGATGAAAACCTGGATCGTTCTGCCCGTCCTTGCCCTGACCCTGGCCGGCTGCGCCGGCAAGACCGCCTACCGGGAGAACTGCGCCGACCAGTTGGACGCGGCCTGGAAGGAACTCGACCTGGCCAAGGCCGAAGGTTTCGCCGGCACCGTCAGCTACTCGAAGGCCCTGACCCTGCTCACCGGGGCCAAGACCCAGCAGCAGTTCGAGGCCTACGAGGGCTGCACCAGCAAGGCCGAGAAGGCGCGCTTCTATATCCGCGAGTCGCGCGCCGGGCGCTGAGCCGGGCGCGGCGATCGGTCCTCTGGCGGCGGCGCCGGCTTTGCTAGAATGGGCACTTTTCCGACATCCACGGGAGTACACCGATGAGCGAGGCGATCCGCCTGACCCAGTACAGCCACGGCGCCGGCTGCGGCTGCAAGATTTCGCCCAAGGTACTGGAGGTGATCCTCGCCGGCAGCGGCGCGCAGAACCTCGATCCGAAGCTCTGGGTCGGCAACGCCTCGCGCGACGACGCGGCTGTCTACGCCCTCGACGAGGAGCGCGGGGTGGTCTCCACCACCGATTTCTTCATGCCGATCGTCGACGACCCCTTCGATTTCGGCCGTATCGCCGCGACCAACGCCATCAGCGACATCTATGCCATGGGCGGCGACCCGCTGATGGCCATCGCCATCCTCGGCTGGCCGGTCAACGTGCTGGCCGCGGAAGTCGCCCGCGAGGTGATCGCCGGCGGCCGCAAGGTCTGCGAGGAAGCCGGCATCCCGCTGGCCGGCGGACACTCCATCGACGCCCCCGAGCCGATCTTCGGCCTGGCCGTGACCGGCGTGGTGGAGAAGCGTTTCATGAAACGCAACGACACCGCCGAGGCCGGCTGCAGGCTGTACCTGACCAAGCCGCTGGGCATCGGCATCCTCACCACTGCCGAGAAGAAGGCCAGGCTGCGCGCCGAGGACGTCGGCGTGGCGCGCGACTGGATGTGCACCCTGAACAGGCCCGGCGCGCGCTTCGGTCGGTTGGCCGGGGTCAAGGCGATGACCGACGTCACCGGTTTCGGCCTGCTCGGCCACCTGGTGGAAATGGCCGACGGCAGCAAGCTCACCGCGCGCGTTGAGTACGCCGCGGTGCCGCGCCTGGCCAGTGCCGAATATTACCTGGAGCAGGGCTGCGTGCCCGGCGGCACCCTGCGCAACTTCGACAGCTATGGCGAGCGCATCGCGCCACTGCCGGAGGTGCAGAAGCTGTTGCTTTGCGATCCGCAGACCAGCGGCGGCCTGCTGGTGGCGGTGGCTCCGGAAGGCGAGGCGGAGTTCCTCGCCGTGGCGGCGGAACTCGGCCTGCAACTGGCGCCGATCGGCGAACTGGTCGAGCGACAGAGTCTCGCGGTACAGGTGCTGTAATGCGCGACAACACCCAGCACTACCGCGAACTGTTTCTCGACGATATCCCCCTGATGGATGTGCGCGCCCCGGTGGAGTACCACAAGGGCGCCTTTCCCAACACGGTCAACCGGCCGCTGATGAACGACATCGAGCGGCAGAAGGTCGGCACCAGCTACAAGCAGCACGGCCAGCAGGCCGCCATCGCTCTTGGTCACGAACTGGTCTGCGGGGCGCTCAAGGCCGAACGGCTGGCGGCCTGGAAAGCCTTCGCCGAAGCCAACCCGAACGGCTACCTGTATTGCTTCCGCGGCGGCCTGCGCTCGCAGATCGTCCAGCAGTGGCTGAAGCAGGACGCCGGCATCGACTACCCACGAGTGATCGGCGGCTACAAGGCGTTGCGCAACTTCCTTTTCGAAACCACCCGCGCGGCGGTCGACGAGTGCGATTTCGTGCTGGTCGGCGGCCTCACCGGTTGCGGCAAGACCGAGGTGATCGCGGCGCTGGACAACAGCCTCGATCTCGAAGGCCACGCCAACCACCGCGGTTCCAGCTTTGGCCGGCGAGCCACGCCGCAGCCGGCGCAGATCGACTTCGAGAACCGCCTGGCCATCGACATCCTGAAGAAGCGTCATCGCGGCGTCGGCCAGTTCGTCCTCGAGGACGAGGGGCGGATCGTCGGCAGCTGCTCCTTGCCGCTGGAGCTGTACCAGGGCATGCAGGGCTACCCGCTGGTCTGGCTGGAGGATGCCTTCGAGCAGCGTGTCGAGCGTATCCTCAGGGACTACGTGATCGACCTGCGCAGCGAGTTCGAGCGTGTGGTGGGCGTGGAGGAGGGCTTCGCCGCCTTCTCCGCCTACCTGCAGAAGAGCCTCGCCGGCATCGTCAAGCGCCTCGGTGGCGAGCGCTACCAGCGGCTGGCGGCGATCCTCGTGCAGGCGCTGGAAGAGCAGGGCCGCGACGGCTCGGTGGATACCCATCGCGGCTGGATCGAGGGGCTGCTCAAGGAGTACTACGACCCGATGTACGCCTTCCAGCGGCAGAGCAAGGAAGACCGCGTCGAGTTCCGCGGCAACCAGGCCGAGGTGATCGGCTACCTGCGCCAGCGTCAGGCGTTGCGGCCATCGTAGTGCTGTACCGGGAGCGCGCTGGCGTCGATGTCCTCCAGGCAGCGCGCGTTGACCGCGGCCATCGCCTGGCCGTCCGGACCTATGCCTTCGCTGAACGGCGCGCAGCCGCAGGTGGGGCAGAAGTGATGCTGCAGGCGATGGGTGTTGAAGGTGTAGGTGTGCATCGCGCTGGCCGGCGTCTTCAGCGCCAGACGGTCGCGCGGGACGAACCACAGCAGCCAGCCGCGCCGGCTGCACAGTGAACAGTTGCATTGGATCACCTGGTCGAGGTCGCCTTCGACTTCGTAGGCGATGGTTCCGCAGTGGCAGCTTCCTCGATAGTTCATGGCAGGGCTCCTGGGTGAGGGTAGGGCAAGTCTAGCCGCTGCCTCCAGGTGGTGCAGGGCCGCGGCGCAGACGGTCGCGAGAGCTGCGGGGCTGCGGCATAATCGGCGTCCCCTCCGTCGATTTCCGCGAGACCGCCATGCAACTGGACTTCACCACCATCGCTCCCGCCGAGGCCTATCGCTGGTTGGCTTCCACCGTCACCCCGCGACCGATTGCCTGGGTCTCGACCCTGTCCGCCGAGGGCGCCAGCAACCTGGCCCCGTTCAGCTTCTTCCAGGTGATCAGCGACGAGCCGCCGACCCTGATGGTCAACGTCAGCCTGCGCGACGACGGCAGCCTCAAGGACACCCTGCGCAACGTCCAGGCCACCGGGCAGCTGGTTATCCACCTGGTCGGCGCCGCCCAGGCCGAAACCATGAACGCCACCTCCGCCTGGCTGCCCCATGGCGTGAGCGAGATCGAGACGGTCGGCATCCCTACCGTGTCCAGCGTACGCGTGGCGCCGCCGCGGATCGCCGCGGCGGCGGTGGCCTTCGAGTGCGAGGTGGCGGAGATCAAGCCGTATCCGGCGGAGAACCCCAATTGCCACCTGATCTTCGCCCGCGTGCTGCTGGCCCATGTCGATGATGCCGTGCTGGCCGACGAGCGCCATGTGGATAGCGCCCGGCTCGACCTGGTCGGTCGCCTGGGCGGCAGCCACTACAGCCATACCCGCGACACGTTCAGCATGATCCGGCCCAGGTAGCCGGGCTCAGTCCGGCGCCCGCAGGCACTCGTCGACCGTGCGCCGGCACACTGGCGCCTGGCCCGCGGCCTGGCGTTCCTGCCACTGGCGATAGGCGAACTGGTAGCTTTCCGGATATACCCCGCCGCGCTTCAGCGGCGCCACGATACTCGCGCGCAGCGCCTGTTCGGTCAGCGCCAGGTGCGCGGCCAGGCGCTGGAACTGCCAGGGCTGCTGGCCCTGGCGGCGCTCCAGGACCTCGACGTGGTACAGGCCGTCGGCCGCCGCGCTCGACAGGTTGTGCACGATCAGCCAGCGCGACAGGCCCGGCGCCGCCGGCAACGACCAGAGCGGCTGCTCGATCGGGCCGCTCCAGTCGGCCAGGGTGGGGGCGCACAGACTCAGCGACAGCAACAGCGGCAATACGGGACGCATGGCAAGCTCCTTTTTCCATGGGGCGCCCAGTATGGCTCCGCGCTCGACCGACGTCAGCCCGGATATCCTGGAAACGACCTGCGCATATCTCTCCTGGCCATTATCGTGCCACTACCTTGCCCGGCCGCTCAGGTTCGGCGAAAAACGCGCGACACAGCGGGAAATGCGCACGCAGACGGCGCGTCACGGGGGAGGGGAGTCATGCTGGGGTTGCTGCGCAGGCGTCTGGCCGATCTCGGCACGGCGAAGAAACTGGCCATCGGTTTTACCCTGGTCCTGCTATTGACCGCGCTGGTGGCCGCGCTCGCGGTGCTCTCGCTGCATGCGCTGGGGCAGCGCTTCGCGCGCCTGCAGGAGATGAGCGCGATCAATCGCGACGTGCTGGAGGTTCGCCAGGCCGAGAAGGACTTTGCCCTGCACGGGGAAAAGAGCGACGCCGAGCGCTTGCGCCAGCGCCTGGCCGCGACCCTTGAACGGGTGGGCCGGCTCAAGGCCGACGGCGACGCCGATCAGGCGCTTGGCATGGCCGAGGTGGAGCAGGTGCTGGCGGCATACCTAGAAGCGTTCGGCCGCTTCGAGCAGTCCATCCAGGGACGCCAATTGGCTTGGGAAAGCGCCAGCTGGTCGCTGAACGGCGCCGCCAACAGCCTCGATATCCTCCAGTCCAGCCTGGCCGAGGATGGCGCCTATGCGCTGAAGGAGAGCCAGGGGCACGACGGCGAGCCGCTGTTGCAGCAGGCGGCCCAGGTCGCCCAGGTCAATCGCCTGGTCCTTCAGGGGCTGGACGAGGCCCGCTCGCGTCTCGAAGCGCGCGCCGCGGATGCGCAGGAGGGGCCGCCGAAATCGCTGCGCGAGGCGCTGGAGCTGGCAGCCCGGCTGGAGCAGGCGATCACCGACGATGCCTACGTGTCGGTGGTCAAGGACGTGCTGACCAATATCCGCGGTTTCGCCGACAAGCTCGCCGAGTACCGCGCCAGTCAGCTCCAGGAGCGGCAGATGTACGCCGCCATGGGCGAGCGCGCCGGGCAGGTGATGGCGCGTGTCGACCGTAGCTGGGAGGCGCAGCAGCAGGCCATGCTCCACAGCCTGCGGACAAACTCCCTGCTGATCGTCGGCGCCGCCGTGCTGGCGCTGCTGGTGGGCCTGGGCGCGGCCTTCGGCATCAGCCTGCTGATCGTCCGTCCGCTGCGCCAGGCGATGGGTGTGGCGCAGCGGATCGCCGAAGGCGACCTTGCGGTACGGGTCGACAGCGAGCGGCGCGACGAGGTTGGCCAACTGATGGCCGCGATGCGCGCCATGACCGGCAGCCTGCGCGGTATCGTCAGCCAGTTGCAGGACGGCGTCGGGCGGATTGCCGGCGCTTCCGAGGCGCTGTCCGGCGTTACCACGCGCACCCGCCTGGGAATCGACAGCCAGCGGGCGGAAACCGAACAGGTGGCCACGGCGATGAACCAGATGGCCGCCACCGTCCATGAAGTGGCGCACAACGCCGAGGAAGCCGCGGGGGCGGCGGAAAGCGCCGACGGCAAGGTCAGCGTCGGCCAGGAGGTGGTACGCCAGACCCTGGAGCGGATCGAGCGACTGGCCGAGGCGGTGCGCGCGGCCACCGCCAGCGTCGAGGCGCTGAGCGCCGACAGCCAGCGCATCGGCAGCGTGCTGGACGTGATCAAGAGCGTGGCCGAGCAGACCAACCTGCTGGCGCTGAACGCCGCCATCGAGGCGGCGCGGGCCGGCGACCAGGGTCGAGGCTTCGCCGTGGTCGCCGACGAGGTGCGGGCGCTGGCGCGGCGCACCCAACAGTCCACGGCCGAGATCGAGACCCTGATCGGTGCCTTGCAGAATGGCACGCAGCAGGCGGTGCAGCGTATGCAGCGCAGCCACCAGTTGGTGGACCAGAGCGTCGACGACGCGTTGCAGACCGAGGCGGCGCTGGGCAACATCGCTACGGCGGTGGCGCTGATCCAGCAGATGAACCAGCAGATCGCCGCAGCCTCCGAGCAGCAGAGCGCGGTCGCCGAGGAGATCAACCGCAGCGTCACGGCGATCCGCGAGGTGGCCGATCAGTCGGCCCAGGCCATGCAGTCGACGGCTTCGTCCAGCGAACAACTGGCGGAGCTGGGCCGCGAACTACAGGGCATGGTCAGGCATTTCCGCTTGTAGCCGCGGCCTGGGCGGCGAGTCTTTCCTGCTGGCGCAGCCAGTAGCGATAGGCACTGACCCCGGAGCGCACCGAGCTGAACACCAGCGGCGGCTTGATCTCGCCGAGCATGCTCGAGCGTTGCAGCAGGTCCAGCGTCTGCCCGGTCACCCGCGCCAGCGACAGGTGCACGCCCTGGGCCTTGAGGATCTGTTGCACCTCGTGGAGGGTGGCCAGGCCGCTGATGTCGAGGTTGGTCATGGCTTCGGCGTTGAGCAGCACCGCATTCGGCCGCTCGCTGCCGTCCACCACGGCAAGCACCCGCTGCTTGAAGTAGTCGGCGTTGAAGAACAGCAGGGGGGCGTCGAAGCGGTAGATCACCAGGCCGGGAAGAGTGGTGGCCTGCGGGTACTTGGCCAGCTCGACCTGGCCGTCGATGCCGTGCATCCAGCCGAGCACCGCGTCGCTCGGGCGATAGGTGTAGTAGAGCAGGCGCAGTACGGCGATGCTGACGGCGACGAAGATTCCCGGCAGCACGCCGACGCTGAGCACGCCGACGGTGGTCAGCAGGCAGAGGCTGAACTCGAAGCGGCTGAGCTTCCAGAAGCCCTTCAGCGCCTGCACGTCGATCAGGCCCCAGCCGGCCAGCAACAGGACCGCGCCGAGCGCCGGCATCGGCACCCAGCCCAGGGGCTTGTTCAGCAGCAACAGGGTGGCGGCGATCACCAGCGCGGCGACCACGCCGACCAGTTGGGTCTTGCCGCCGACCATGTCGTTCACCGCGGTGCGTGAGTCGGCGCCGCTGATGGCGAAGCCCTGGGAGACCCCGGCGCCGATGTTGGCCAGGCCGAGGGCGACGAATTCGTGGTTGGGGTTGATGCTGTAGCCGTGACGGGCGGCGAAGCTGCGCGCGGTGAGCATGGCGCTGCAGAAGCTGACCACCGTGATGCCGGTGGCGTCGCGCAGCAGGCTTTTCAGTTCCTCCAGGCTGGTCTGCGGCCAGCTCAGTTGCGGCAGCCCGGCCGGTACCTCGCCAAGCAGTTCCACGCCGTAGCGATCCAGGCCCAGCAGCGCCGCGGCGAGGCTGGCCAGGAGGACGCCGCAGAGCGCCCCGGGCAACTGCGGGAAGCGCCGCGGCAGCAGCACCATCAGCAAGAGCGAGAGGCTGCCGAGGATCAGCGTCGGCCAATGGATGTGCAGCAGGTTCTCCAGCAGCGCGAGGATGCCGGCGACGAAGCCGCTGGTCGCCGCCTCGTAGCCGAACAGCTTGCCCAGTTGCCCGACCAGCAGGCTCAGGCCGATGCCGTTGAGGTAGCCGACCAGGATCGGTCGCGAGAGGAAGCTGGCGATGAACCCGGCGCGGGCCAGGCCGGCGACGATGGAGAACAGCCCGACCATGATCGCGACGATCATCGACAGGTCCACCAGGCGCTGCGGATCGCCCGCCGCCAGCGGGGTGATGGCGGCGGCGACCATCGCCGCGGTCGCCGCGTCGGGGCCTACCATCAACTGCCGCGAGCTGCCGATCAGGGCGTAGATCAGCATCGGCAGGATGCACGCATAGAGGCCTACCTGGGGCGGGAAGCCGGCGATCTGGGCGTAGGCGATGGCGGTGGGGATCTGGATCGCCGCTACCGACAGCCCGGCCTGGACATCCGGACGGAACCAGGCGCGGCGGTAGTGGAGCAGGCTATCGAGTCCGGGTACCCAGCGGGCGAGTGGCATGCGGCTGATTCCTTGCAGGCGCGGATGCCGCAGCTTAGCCCGAAGGACAGGCGGCAGGATTGCCGGGAATCATTATTTCTTCAGTGCACACGCTCTTCGAGGCGAGGCGCTATCCGCCGCTTCTTCGCGCCGGCGGCGGACCTCAGACCTTCAACACCAACTTGCCGAAGTTTTCCCCGCTGAACAGCTTGAGCAGCGTTTCGGGGAAGGTCTCCAGGCCTTCGACGATGTCCTCGCGCGATTGCAGCTTGCCTTCCGCCAGCCAGGTGGCCATCTCCTTCAGGCCTTCTGGGAAGCGCTGGGCATAGTCCATCACCACCATGCCTTCCATGCGCGCCCGATTGACCAGCAGCGACAGGTAGTTGGCCGGGCCGCGCACCGCTTCCTTGTTGTTGTACTGGCTGATCGCCCCGCAGAGGACGATGCGTGCCTTGAAGGCGATGCGGGTGAGCACCGTGTCGAGGATTTCGCCGCCGACGTTGTCGAAGAACACATCGATGCCCTTCGGGCATTCGCGCTTGAGTCCGGCGGCGAGGTCTTCGTTCTTGTAGTCGATGGCGCCGTCGAAGCCCAGCTCCTCGACCAGGAAGCGACATTTCTCGGCGCCGCCGGCGATGCCCACCACCCGGCAGCCCTTGAGCCTGGCGATCTGCCCGGCAACGCTGCCCACCGCACCGGCGGCGCCGGAGATCACCACGGTCTCGCCGCTCTTCGGCTGGCCGACGTCGAGCAACGCGAAGTAGGCGGTCATGCCGGTCATGCCCAGCGCCGAGAGATAGCGCGGCAGCGGCGCGCGGGACGGGTCGACCTTGTAGAAACCCTTGGGCTCGCCGACGAAATAGTCCTGCACGCCGAGGGCGCCGTTGACGTAGTCGCCGGTCTGGAAGCCGGGGTGCTTCGAAACCAGCACCTTGCCGACGCCGAGCGCGCGCATCACCTCGCCGATCCCCACCGGCGGGATGTAGGAGCGGGCGTCGTTCATCCAGCCGCGCATCGCCGGGTCCAGCGACAGGTACTCGTTCTTCACCAGGATCTGGCCCTCGGCCGGCTCGCCGAGCGGGGTCTCGACGAAACTGAAGGTGTCGCGGCCGGGCAGCCCGCTGGGACGCTGGGCCAACTGGTATTGCCGATTGATCTGGGAGGTCATGGCAGGGCACTCGAATGTCGGGAAACAGGCCCCTAGGGATAGCCGGCGCCGGCGCCGGCGGCAAGCGAAGGCGAGTGCGGAAATGACCGGTCATCTATGCTGATGATTCGCCGCCATCAGTCTTATCAGCGGGCTGGATGGCCCATCCTCCAGTCCCCTGATAGTGCTATGCCTTGCGCCGGCCCTGGCTAGACTGGCGCGGCCCGGTTCCGTCGCGGTTGGCGGAAGGCGATTTTCCGAGGAGCAGCAGATGAGCAAACTTCTTTCCGGCCAGGTCGCACTGGTCACTGGCGGTGCGGCGGGCATCGGCCGCGCTACCGCGCTGGCCTTCGCCGCCGCCGGGGTCAAGGTGGTGGTCGCCGACCTGGACAGCGCCGGCGGCGAGGGCACGGTCGAAGCGATCCGCCAGGCAGGTGGCGAAGCCCTCTTCATTCGCTGCGACGTCACCCGCGACGCCGAGGTCAAGGCGCTGGTCGAGGGTTGCGCGGCGGCCTACGGCCGTCTCGACTACGCCTTCAACAACGCCGGCATCGAGATCGAGCAGGGCAAGCTGGCCGACGGCAACGAAGCCGAGTTCGACGCCATCATGGCTGTCAACGTGAAGGGCGTCTGGTTGTGCATGAAGCACCAGATCCCGCTGATGCTGGCCCAGGGCGGCGGCGCGATCGTCAACACCGCCTCGGTCGCCGGGCTCGGCGCGGCGCCGAAGATGAGCATCTACGCTGCTTCCAAGCACGCGGTGATCGGCCTGACCAAATCGGCGGCGATCGAGTACGCGAAGAAGGGCATCCGCGTCAACGCCGTGTGTCCGGCGGTGATCGACACCGACATGTTCCGCCGCGCCTACGAGGCCGATCCGCGCAAGGCCGAGTTCGCCGCCGCGATGCATCCGCTGGGTCGGGTCGGACGGGTCGAGGAAATCGCCGCCGCGGTGCTCTACCTGTGCAGCGACCACGCGGGCTTCACCACCGGTATCGCCTTGCCAGTGGACGGCGGGGCGACGGCGATCTGAGCGGGCGGCGATACAATCGGGATGCCCCGGCGCGGGGCATTCGCATTCTGTTACAGGTCGGCGCGCGGTTTGGCGCGCCAGGCCACTGCCGGGGGACTAACCTGGGTCGAGAATCCGGGGCCTGAGCCCGTCTCCATCGCATCGGAGCAATAACAATAATGACCGCCGATCCCATCCTGACCCTGTTCCTCCCCATCGCCCTGGGCATCATCATGCTCGGTCTCGGACTGTCCCTGACCCCGGCCGACTTCCTCCGCGTGGTGCGCTACCCGAAGCCGGTGCTGGTCGGCCTGGTGTGCCAGATCGTCCTGCTGCCCCTGGCCTGTTTCCTGATCGTCCAGGGCTTCGCCCTGGAGGCGGCCCTGGCGGTCGGCATGATGTTGCTGGCGGCCTCGCCCGGCGGCACCACCGCCAACCTCTACAGCCACCTGGCGCATGGCGACGTGGCACTGAACATCACCCTGACCGCGGTGAACTCGGTGATCGCCATCCTCACCATGCCGCTGATCGTCAATCTGTCGCTGCAATACTTCATGGGCGACGGGCAGGCGATTCCCTTGCAGTTCGGCAAGGTCGTGCAGGTCTTCGTCATCGTCCTCGGCCCGGTGGCCATCGGCATGCTGGTGCGCAACCGCCTGCCGGCCGTGGCGGATCGCCTGCAGAAGCCGGTGAAGATCCTTTCCGCGCTGCTGTTGCTGGTGATCATCCTGCTGGCGCTAGCCAAGGACTGGCAGACCTTCGTCACCTACGCGCCGGTGGTCGGGCTGGCCGCGCTGGCCTTCAACCTGCTGAGCCTGGCGGTGGGCTACTGGGTGCCGCGCCTGCTGCGCCTGCCGAAGGCCCAGGCGGTGGCCATCGGCATGGAGATCGGCATCCACAACGGTACCCTGGCGATCGCCCTGGCGCTGAGTCCGAGCCTGCTGAACAACAGCACCATGGCGATTCCGCCGGCGATCTACGGAGTGCTGATGTTCTTCACCGCGGCGGCCTTCGGCTGGTGGGTCAGCCGTGGCCACCAGGCCGCGCCGGCGCCCGTGACGGCGCCGGACTGAGGTCGGTCAGCCGCGCCGCCAGTTGAGCACGAACTGAGTCAGCAGGCCGGCCACCAGGCCCCAGAACGCCGAGCCGATGGACAGCAGGGTGAAGCCGGAGGCGGTGACCATGAAGGTCACCAGCGCGGCCTCGCGCTGGCGCTCGTCGGCCATCGAGTTGGCCAGGCCGTTCATGATCGAGCCGAGCAGTGCGATGGCGGCGATGGACAGTACCAGTGCCTTGGGGAACGCCGCGAACAACGCTGCCAGGGTGGCGCCGAAGGTTCCTGCGACGCAGTTGAAGAAGCCGCACCAGAGCGCCGCGGTATAGCGCTTGTGCGGGTCCTCGTGGGCCGAGGGTCCGGTGCAGATCGCCGCGCTGATCGCCGCCAGGTTGATCCCGTGGGAGCCGAACGGTGCCAGCAGGATCGAGGCGATGCCGGTACTCGAGATCAGCGGCGAGGCTGGCACCTGGTAGCCGTCGGCGCGCAGCACGGCGATGCCGGGCATGTTCTGCGAAGCCATGGCGACGATGAACAGCGGGATGCCGATGCTGATGGTGGCGGCCAGGGAGAAGCTCGGCGTGGTCCACTCCGGTACCGCCAGTTCCAGGCGGAACCTGCTGAAGTCCAGTTGGCCCAGTATCCCGGCCAGCAGCACCCCCACCAGTAGCGCAGCGAACACCGCATAGCGCGGCGAGAAGCGTTTGCACAGCAGATAGCTGAAGAACATCGCCAGCACCAGCAGGGTCTGTTGCTCGGCGGCGTTGCAGATCTCGATGCCGATGCGGAACAGCACCCCGGCCAGCAGCGCCGAGGCCAGCGAGGAGGGAACCTGGCGCATCAGGCGTTCGAAGCTGCCGGTGACGCCGCACAGGGTGATCAGGAGGGCGCAGACGATGAAGGCGCCGATCGCCTCGCTGTACGGCACTCCGGGCAGGCTGCTGATCAGCAGCGCCGCGCCGGGGGTGGACCAGGCGATCACGATCGGCACCCGGTAGCGCAGGGTCAGGCCGATGGTCGCCAGGCCCATGCCGATCGACAGGGCCCAGATCCACGAGGAAATCTGCGCGCTGCTGAGACCGGCGTTCTGCCCGGCCTGGAACATCAGTACCAGCGAGCTGGTGTAGCCGGTGAGCATGGCGACGAAGCCGGCCACCACGGCGGCGGGAGAGGAGTCGGCGAACGGACGCAGACGAGGCTGGGGCTGGGTGGTTTCGGTCATGCCGGGTACTTCCATGGAGTGTGCGGGACGACCGGGCACGGCGGTGGGCGGAGCCACGGGGCAGGTTGCGCGAGGCGCGGAGTGCCGATCATCTTTTTCTGTTTTGCGCAGCCTAAACAGCCGGCCAGGGGCTGTCCCGGTACAGCCGCGGACATAGTTGGCCATACAGTCGCAGCTGCCGGAAGCTGGCGGAGCTGGTAACTTCCCGGCATTTGCCGAGGAGCTTCGCCATGGATGCAAACCCCTACGCCACGCCGCGTGTCGAATTGGTCGAGCAGGGCATACCGGATGCTTTCCGCCGGCGCTGGACGCCCGCGCAACTGCGCATCCTCGCCTGGCTCTGCCTGGCCTCGATAGCCGGCGGCGTGGTGCTGATGGTGCTCAGCCTGCTGGAGGCATTCGGCGACGGCGCCGCGTTCAGGGTCTACGCCGACTGGCTGGGCCTGCTCCTCAGCCTGCTCGGCGCCTACCTGCTGCTGCGGCTCAAGCACCTGGTCGAGTCGCGCTTTCGCGGCCCCTCGCTGGCCTGGCCGGTATGGTTGTCGATTCTCCTGACCCTGCTGGGCGAGGGCTGGAGCCTGCTGGCGGTTACCGACGATGCGCTGCAGGGCTGGAACTGGCAGGCGCTGGTGTACTTCGCGCTGCTTGCGCTGATCGGCGCTACCACCCTCTGGCTGGGCCTGCGTCTGCTCAAGCAGGAAAACCTCTATCCGTCGCTGCGGATCATGGCCTGGCTGGACATCGCCGGCGGCGCGATGCTGGCTTCGGTGCTGTTGCTGGTGCTGGCGGTACTGCCGCTGCTGGCCGCCACCGTGGCCATGGCGCTGGCCTGCTGGCGCGCGGCGCGGGAGTTGGAGCGGAGCTAGCGGGCAGCCGGTCGGCTTGTCGAGCGTCCATGCGCCAGGCCCATGGGGCGTCAGTCGGCGGCCTCCGTCGCCGCTTCGCCGCGGCTGCCTGCATGCGCCCGAGCCAGGGTGCGATTGACCGCCAGCCAGCCGGAGACCGCTTCGCCGCCGGCTTCCTCGAAGCAGCGTTGGAGCAGCCGCGACTGCTCGCGACGCAGCGCCTTTTCCAACCGCACGCCCTCGGCGGTGAGGCCGAGGAGGCGTTTGCGCTTGTCGTCGTCGGCGGTGGCGCTGCCGATCAGGTTCATCTCCAGCAACTGGCGCAGCGGGATGTTCAGCGCCTGCTTGGTCACGCCGAGCAGGGCCAGCAGTTCCTTCACGCTGAGGCCCGGATAGCGGGCGATGAAGAACAGCACGCGGTGGTGCACACGTCCCAGGCCGCGGCGGGCGAGCATCTCGTCAGGCTTGGTGGTGAAGGCCTGGTACGCGAAGAAGAAGGCTTCCATCATGGCCTGCTGCTGGACGGCGTGGTTTTTCAGGTCAGGCATATTGACGCTTCCGGGTGCGGCATCGTAGTTTCGGTCAAGCAGTTTGACTCATTTTTCCCCGCCTACGCTACCGGTGATCCCATGGCCTTCTCTGAACGCATCTCCCGCCTGAAAAGCTCCTTGATCCGCGAAATCCTTGCCGCGGCGCAGCGTCCGGAGGTGATGTCGTTCGCCGGCGGGCTGCCGGCCGAGCCGATGCTGCCGAAGGTGCAGTGGGAGCAGATGCCGGCCTCCATGGGCCAGTACGGCATGAGCGAAGGCGAGCCTGCCCTGCGCGAAGCCATCGCCGCCGAAGCGCGTGCCCTCGGCGTCCCCTGCGAGGCGAGCCAGGTGCTGATCGTCAGCGGTTCGCAGCAGACCCTCGACCTGGCCAGCAAGCTGTTCATCGATCCGGGCACCGAGGTGCTGCTCGAGGCGCCGACCTACCTCGCCGCGCTACAGGCCTTCCAATTGTTCGGCGCCGATTGCGTGACCGTGCCGCTGGGTGCCGAGGGCCCCGACCTGGTTGCCCTGCGGCAGCGCCTGGAGCGACACAAGCCGGCCTTCGCCTACCTGATCCCGACTTTCCAGAATCCGTCCGGCGTGCGCTACAGCGAGGAACGCCGCGACGCGGTGGCGGCGCTGCTAGACGAATTCGGCGTGACCCTGATCGAAGACGAACCCTATCGCGAACTGGTGTTCGACGAGGGCCGCGCAACCCCGCTGGTCAGCCGCCTGCGCAAGTCCAGCTGGATCTATACCGGCACGGTGTCGAAGACCCTGCTGCCGGGCCTGCGCGTCGGTTTCCTGATCGCCACCCCGGACCTGTTCCCCCACCTGCTGCGGCTGAAACAGTCGGCCGACCTGCATACCAACCGGGTAGGGCAGTGGCAGGCGCTGCAATGGTTCGGCAGCGAGGCCTACCGCCAGCACCTGGCCGAACTGCGCGAGTTCTACCGGGTCCGCCGCGACGCCATGCAGGAGGCGCTGCTGGAGCACTTCGGTGAGCTGGCCGAATGGAATATCCCGGAGGGCGGGCTGTTCTTCTGGCTGACCCTCAGGCAGCCGCTGGATACCCGCACCCTGCTCCAGCCGGCGCTGGCCGCCGATGTCGCATTCATGCCCGGCGAACCTTTCTTCGCCGAGCCGGAGCAGAACCTCGGGCGTCTGCGGCTGAACTTCAGCCACGTCGCCCCGGAGCGCCTGCACGAAGGCCTGCGGCGCCTGGCCAAGGTCGTCCGCGACGCCCAGGCCGCCGAAGCGGCCTGAACCCTCATCGGCGCTCCTTCCGGGGCGCCGGCCATCCGATCCGAGGAGCGACACGATGTACAAGGTCTACGGTGATTACCGTTCGGGCAACTGCTACAAGATCAAGCTGGCCATGTCGCTGCTCGGCATCGACTACCAGTGGGTACCGGTGGACATTCTCAAGGGCGAGACCCAGACCCCGGAGTTCCTGGCGAAGAACCCCAACGGCAAGATACCGGTGCTGGAGCTGGAGGACGGCAGTTGCCTGTGGGAGTCCAACGCCATCCTCAACTTCCTCGCCGACGGCAGCGCCCTGTTGCCCAGCGAACCGCGCCTGCGCACCCAGGTGCTGCAATGGCAATTCTTCGAGCAATACAGCCATGAGCCCTATGTGGCCGTGGCGCGCTTCATCAAGCTCTACCTCGGCCTCCCGGAAGCCCGCCGCGCCGAGTTCGAAGAGAAGAAGATCGGCGGCTACAAGGCCCTCGACGTCATGGAGAAACAGCTGTCGCGCACGCCATTCCTGGTCGGCGAACAGTTCTCCATCGCCGATATTACCCTCTACGCCTACACCCATGTCGCCCATGAAGGCGGCTTCGACCTGACGGCCTACCCGGCGATCCGCGCGTGGATCAAGCGAGTGGGGGAGGTGCCGGGGTATGTGGGGATGCTGGATTGAGGGGAGCTTCGATCAGCGGTTGGCGAGGCAGTGATTTCTGTCATGAGCGGGAGTTTCGGGTAGAGCGAAATTTTTATGCATCGGGCTGGATGCGCGTTTTTCCTGATTATTCGTAGCTCGCTTTCCTGGCGCTGCTGTTGGTACCCGGCGCTGCGCTGGTGGCGGGTCAGTTACTGGCCGTTGAGGTCGATGCCCAGGAGGGCAACGACCGACTGGCCGCGCTAGCCGACCCGACTACTGTCGGGCAGCTTTCTCGCCAGTAGGCGCACAGCACTGTCGAGCGGGTAAGCGGTGCGCAATTCTCTGTCGTCGCCGTACGCGGCCTACCGCATAAGTTGGTCATCGAGGGCTTGGCGATAGGCGCTGCGGCGGTCATCGAATCCTGCTTTCCTGACTGCTCGGGTCGCTATCGATTTCCGTCCAGCCGGTGCGGTACGGGCGTGTCCAGGGTAAACGCAGCGGTGCGTCCCGCCTACAGTCGGTCACGGCGCAACTTCCTCGCCGGTGGCCATGGGACCGCCCATCTCGATTAATTTCTCTAACAATTCCCGTGCCAGTCTTTTCATGGCTCTTTTAATCAATCTCATTCAATGGCTGATTGTTATCCATGTCTCATTCTGAAAAGAAATATAACAAGTGAATTGAGCAAGAAGTTGCGCAGTGTTGTGCAACTTTTTGCGCAGTAGTGTTCAGGCCAGTATTTTCAAGGGCTGTGGACTGTTATTGGGGATGTTTCTTGGTTTTCATTGTGCAACTTCTTGCACAATCGCTATTACGCTCTAAATCAGCTGTTGGTCCGCTTGGAAGGCCTATGTTTCGAGGCTCTCCGGAGAAATCCATACTGCCTGCCTTATTTTTTATAAATTGTTAACTACCTGTTTTGGTAGGGTTTTCCAAATGGCCATCAATGTCGTTATGATGGCTATAGCCAAGCCGTAAAGGGCATGGACGCAGACGCCTGACGTTTGGCTGAAAATCTTTCATTGATTCGTATCAATGAATAGGAAAATTCCCAAAGAGGGAATGTCCTGTTGCTTGCCAGTTTTTATGTTGTTTTCATGGAGAAGGCAAAGAGCTCTTCAGACTATTGGGATTTTCGTTCGGTTTTTATGCCAACTAGTTGAATTGTTAAGATATTCATTGGCGCACATGGTGTGCATTGAAGGGTTAGGATGACCTATTCGAGCAAGCTCTCCTCGCATTATCTGGAACTCGCGGAACAGCCGATTTCAAAGGATGTCTTTGCGGGTGAGGATGTGCGTTTTTCCAGCGAATACGAGGCGCTGGAAAATGAGCTGGGCAAGGCGCTCTCGCTCCATGAGAACGGCCAGACCGACTGGTTGAAAATCCTGGAAAACAGCGAAGCGCTGCTTCGTGCCCAATCCAAGGACCTGCGTGTTGCAGCCTGGTTGACCTGGGCCCTCTACCAACGGGAATCCTTTCCCGGTTTGCTGGCCGGACTGGGATTGCTGGAACGTCTGTGCAGCCGGCATTGGGTCGAGATCCATCCGCTCAAGGCGCGCACTCGCGCCGCGGCCATTGCCTGGCTGGTGCCCCGGTTGGAGCAGGCGCTGAACGAAAACGTACCGATCAAGGAGCAACTCCCCCTGTTCCGGCGTCTCGCCGAGCACCTGGAAAAACTCGATACCGCGCTGACCGCGCAACTGGGCGACGACGCGCCCTTGTTGCTGCCGATCAGCCGACGCCTTTCGGGCATGCTCCAGCGCGCCGCCGACAACCAGCCCGAACCTGGCGTGGTCGGCGCCGTGGTGGCCCAGGTCAAGCAGGCGGCCAGCCAGTTGCTGGCGCCGGGTGCGCCCATCGACAACGAGCGCGACGCCCACAAGGCCATGCGCGCCCAGCAGGAGGCCGCACGCCCCCTGTGCGCCTGGTGGCTGAAGCAGAAAGCCACCGATCTGCGCGCGCTGCGCCTCAACCGAACGATGCTCTGGCTGCCCATCGAGTCCATGCCCGAGCGCAATGCCGAACAGGTCACCGCGCTAAGGGGAGTGCCGGCGGACAAGCTGAAAAGCTACCAGGAGCGTTTCGCCCAGGGCCTGTACGCCGATCTCCTGGTGGAGCTGGAGGCGAGCCTGGCACGGGCGCCGTTCTGGTTCGACGGCCAGCGCCTGGTCTGGGAGTGCCTGCAAGGGCTCAACGCCGAGCAGGCGATGCGGGAAGTCGAAATGCATTTCGCCTTGCTCCTGCAGCGTCTGCCGGGGCTGGTGGAGCTGCGTTTCCACGATGGCAGCGCATTCGCCGATGCGGCCACCCGCGGCTGGATCAGCGCCCATGTCATGCCCCATCTCCAGAACGACAGTGCGCCGCGCAAGGTCGAGACCGTGGCCCTGCAGGCCGAATGGGACGTCGCCCTGGACGAGGTCCAGCCGGTGTTGCGCAAGGACGGCCTGAAGGCGGCGGTACAGGTGTTGAAGCAGGGCATGAAGCGCGCCCACGGCGGACGCGCCCGGTTCTTCTGGCAACTGAGCCTCGCGCGACTGTGCTTCCTGGCGAAGAAGTACGAGCTGGCCAAGACCCAGCTGGAGAGCCTCGACCATCAGTTGCACGAATCGGGATTGCACGCCTGGGAGCCCGATCTGGCGCTGGATGTACTGCACCTGCTGCATAGCTGCTGCGAGCTGTTGCCGCAGAACCACGCCGTGCGAGAACGCAAGGAAGACATTTATCGCAGGCTGTGCCACCTCGATCTCGAGGTGGTGCTCGAATAGGGCTTCGCGCCCTCAATTCTCAAGGAGAAAAAGCCATGGCCAAAGAAGGCTCGGTAGCCCCAAAGGAACGCATCAACGTCACCTTCAAGCCCGCCACCGGCGGTGCCCAGGAGGAAATCGAACTGCCGTTGAAGCTACTGGCGATCGGCGATTACACCCAGCGCGGGGATGAGCGCAAGGTGGAGGACCGCAAGCCGATCGGCATCGACAAGATGACCTTCGACGAGGTCCTGGCCAAGCAGGAGCTGGGGCTGACGCTGAGCGTACCCAATCGTCTCCAGGAGGAGGGCGGCAGCGACGAGCTGGCGGTGGGGCTGCAGATCAACTCGATGAAGGACTTCAACCCGGCCAGCATCGTCGAGCAGGTGCCCGAGCTGAAGAAGCTGATGGAGTTGCGCGATGCGTTGGTGGCCCTCAAGGGCCCGCTGGGCAACGCCCCGGCGTTCCGCAAGGCCATCGAAAGCGTACTCGCCGACGACGAGTCCCGTAGCCGTGTGCTGGGCGAGCTGGGGCTGAGCGCCGCCCCCTCCCAGGACGCCTGAGCCACCCCCTAGCCAAGGAAGCAGATACATGAGCACCAGTGCCGCACAGCAAGGCCGGAACCAGAACGGCGAATACAACATTCTCGACAGCATCATCGCCGAGACCCGCCTGAGCCCGGACGACGAGGCCTACGACATCGCCAAGCGCGGCGTCTCCGCCTTCATCGAGGAATTGCTCAAGCCGCAGAACGACGGCGAGCCGGTGAAGAAGGCGATGGTCGACCGGATGATCGCCGAGATCGATGCCAAGCTCAGCACGCAGATGGACGAGATCCTCCATCATCCCGATTTCCAGGCGCTGGAGTCGGCCTGGCGCGGCCTGCAACTGCTGGTCGACCGCACCAACTTCCGCGAGAACATCAAGATCGAGATTCTCAGCGTTTCCAAGCAGGACCTGCTGGACGATTTCGAGGACTCGCCCGAGGTGATGCAGTCCGGCCTGTACAAGCACATCTACACCGCCGAATACGGCCAGTTCGGTGGCCAGCCGGTCGGCGCCATCATCGCCAACTACTACATGTCGCCCAGTTCGCCCGACGTCAAGCTGATGCAATACGTCTCCAGCGTGGCCTGCATGGCCCATGCGCCGTTCGTGGCGGCCGCCGGTCCGAAGTTCTTCGGCCTGGAAAGCTTCACCGGCCTGCCGGACCTGAAGGACCTGAAGGATCATTTCGAAGGCCCGCAGTTCGCCAAGTGGCAGAGCTTCCGCCAGTCCGAGGATTCCCGCTACGTGGCGCTGACCGTACCGCGCTTCCTGCTGCGCACGCCCTACGATCCGGAAGAGAATCCGGTCAAGTCGTTCGCCTACAAGGAGACCGTGGCCAACAGCCATGAGCATTACCTGTGGGGCAACACCGCCTATGCCTTCGGCACCAAGCTGACCGACAGCTTCGCCAAGTATCGCTGGTGCCCGAACATCATCGGGCCGCAGAGCGGCGGTGCGGTAGAGGACCTGCCGTTGCACCACTTCGAGAGCATGGGCGAGATCGAGACCAAGATCCCCACCGAGGTGCTGGTGTCCGATCGCCGCGAGTACGAACTGGCCGAGGAAGGCTTCATTTCCCTGACCATGCGCAAAGGCAGCGACAACGCCGCGTTCTTCTCCGCCAGCTCGGTGCAGAAGCCGAAGTTCTTCGGCATCAGCGCCGAAGGCAAGGCCGCGGAGCTGAACTACAAGCTTGGCACCCAGCTGCCGTACATGATGATCGTCAACCGCCTGGCCCATTACCTGAAGGTCCTGCAACGCGAACAGCTTGGATCGTGGAAGGAGCGTACCGACCTCGAACTGGAGCTGAACAAGTGGATCCGCCAGTACGTCGCCGACCAGGAAAACCCCAGCGCCGAAGTACGCGGCCGTCGCCCGCTGCGCGCTGCGCAGATCATCGTCAGCGACGTCGAGGGCGAGCCGGGCTGGTACCGCGTCAGCCTGAACGTGCGCCCGCACTTCAAGTACATGGGGGCGGACTTCACCCTGTCGCTGGTCGGCAAGCTGGACAAAGAGTAAGCGGAGCTTTCCATGACCGGATACGGCAGCCTGTTCGAGCGCCTGAACGGCGACGCGGATAAGCGCGTCGGCTGGAGCCGCGAGGTTTCCGCCATGGCGTCGGTGGCTGCCCATCTGGGCAAGATGCTCAGCACCCGGGCGGGCAGCGTGCAGACGCTGTCCGACTACGGGTTGCCCGATCTCAACGACATGCGCCTGAGCCTGCACGACTCCCTGAGCCAGGCCCGCTCGGCCATCGAAGGTTTCATCGAGGCTTACGAACCGCGCTTGAGCAACGTGCGTGTCGTTTCCCTGCCACGCGACAACGACCAGCTCCGCCTGGCCTTCAGCATCGAAGGGTTGCTGGAGGTGGAGGGTTTCAAGCGCCAGGTGAGTTTTTCCGCATGCCTGGATGGCAGCGGCCAAGTGACGGTCAGCTAAGGAGGTTTCGATGTCCGGCAAACCCGCAGCCCGCGTTTCCGATCCCACCGCTTGTCCGCTCCCCGGGCATGGCAGCAATCCCATCGTCGTCGGTTCCGCCGACGTGTTCTTCGACGGCCTCGCGGCGGCCCGCCAGGGTGACGCCTCGGCCTGGCGCTGTACCGCTTCGATGCCTGGTTCGTCCATGAGGTCTTCTGAGATGGGCGCGAATCGGGTCGATTACGGAAAGACAACGGACACCGTGGGTTTCCGATCTTCAGGCCAGAAATGTCATTGCGGTTTTGGCGGCAGCGGTCAGACGACTGCCATCAGTGAAACGATATCCAGCAGGTAAGCCGTGTCCTTCAATCATTACTACCAGAGCGAACTCACCGCACTGCGCCAGCTGGGGCGCCGTTTCGCCGAGCGTAGCCCGGCCCTGGCCCCGTTTCTCGGGCAGGTCGGACGCGATCCGGATGTCGAGCGCCTGCTCGAGGGCTTTGCCTTCCTGACCGGGCGGTTGCGGCAGAAGCTGGACGACGAGTTGCCGGAACTCAGCCACTCGATGATGCACCTGCTGTGGCCGAACTATATGCGCCCGCTGCCGGCTTTCAGCATTCTCCAGTTCGACCCCCTGACCCGCCCGGGCGGGGCGCTGCGCGTGGAGCGCGATACGCCGGTCGAGAGCCGGCCGGTGGGCGAGGTCGCCTGTCGCTTCCGTACCTGCTACGCCACCGAGGTCCTGCCGCTGGTGCTGGAGGCGCTCAACTATTCGGTGACCGGCGAAGGCGCGCTGCTCGGCCTGCGCCTGGCGATGAACTGCGACGGGCATCTCGGCGAGCTGGGCCTGAGTCGGCTGCGCCTGCACCTGGCCGGCGAGCGCTACATCAGCCAGATGCTCTACCTGTGCCTGCTGCGCAACCTGGAGAGCATCCAGCTGATTCCGCTGGACGCCCATGGGCGGCCGCTGGATGGCGTGGCCGGCAAGCCGATGTCGTTCCGCCTGACGGGCGAGCGGGTGCAGCCGGTGGGTTTCGCCGAAGACGAGGCGTTGATTCCCTATCCGCTGAATACCTTCCGTGGCTATCGCTACCTGCAGGAGTACTTCGCGTTCCAGGACAAGTTCCTGTTCGTCGACGTGGATGGCCTTGACCTGCTCGGCGCGCTGCCCGAGGAAACCCTCAAGCAGGTCCGCGGCCTCGAGTTGCGCTTCGATATCCGCAAGAGCGGCATCCAGCGCCTGCACCCGACGCTGGAGAACGTCAAGCTGTACTGTACGCCGGTGGCCAACCTGTTCCGCCACGATGCGCTGCCGATCCGCCTCGACGGCAAGCAGGACGAGTACCTGCTGATGCCGGCCGAATACAGCCTGGAGGACTGCGGGGTGTTCTCGGTAGAAGGCGTCACTGGCTGGCGGCCGGGCGGGCTCGGCTACCAGGCTTACGTACCGTTCGAGTCCTTCGAGCACGATCCCAGCTTCGACGTTCCCGAAGCACGGCCCCACTACAGCGTCCGGCAACGGACCTCGTTGCTGCACGATGGCCTGGACACCTACCTGAGCTTCGGCATCCGCCATCCCGAGCAGATCGAGACGCTGTCGGTGGAACTGACCTGCACCAACCAGAACCTGCCCCAACGGCTGCGCCTGGGCGATATCTGCGTCGCCTGCGAAGGCACGCCGGAGTTCCTCGGTTTCCGCAATATCACCCCGGCGACGCCGAGCTACGCGCCGCCGCTGAACCGCGATTTCCTCTGGAAACTGATCAGCAACATGTCGCTCAACTACCTGTCGCTGGCCAACGTCGACGCACTCAAGGTGATCCTCGAAACCTACGACCTGCCGCGCTACTACGACCAGCATGCGGCGAAGGTCAGCAAGCGCCTGCTGGGCGGGCTCAAGGCGGTCCGCCACGAGCATGTCGACCGCCTGCATCGGGGCCTGCCGCTGCGCGGCTTGCGTACCGAGCTGACGATCGATCCGGAAGGCTACATCGGCGAGGGCGACCTGTTCGTGTTCGCTTCGGTTCTGAACGAATTTTTCGCGCTTTACGCCAGCATCAACTCCTACCACGAGTTGCGGGTGAGGAGCACACAGGGAGACGTGTACCAATGGAAACCGCGCATGGGTTTGCAGCCCCTGCTGTAAGCGCGCTGGCCCGGGGCATTCGCGAGTACTCGCTGTTCCAGGCGGTCCTGCTGGTCATGGATCGCCTGCGCGAGGAATATCCCGGCCTGGGAGACGAGGCGCTCTACGATCAGTTGGAATTCCAGGCCAATCCTAGCCTCGGTTTCCCGGGCAGCGATGTCGATCGGGTGGAGTTCTTCGAAGAGCGCGGCATGCTGCGGGCGCGGCTGCGTTTCAACCTGATCGGCTTGTTCGGTGCCAGTTCGCCGTTGCCGGCGTTCTACAGCGAGCAGGCTCTGGGCGACAGCGAGGAGGGCAATCCTACGCGGAACTTCCTCGATCTCTTCCATCACCGCCTGCATCGGCTGCTGTTGCCGATCTGGCGCAAGTACCGCTACCGGGTGAGCTTCCAGAGCGGCGCGAGCGATGCGTTCTCCGCTCAGTTGTTCGCCCTCGTCGGATTGGGCGGGGAAGAGATCCGCAAGGCCAGGGAACTGAACTGGAAACGCCTGCTGCCCTACCTGGGCCTGCTCAGCCTGCGGGCGCACTCGGCGGCCTTGATCGAGTCGGTGCTGCGCTACTACTTCAAGCATGCCGAACTGGTCGCCGAGCAGTGTATCGAACGGCGCGTCGCGATCCTCGAAGAGCAGCGCAACCGGCTCGGCCTGTTCAACAGCCAGCTTGGCGAAGACGCGGTGCTGGGCGAACGGGTCCGCGACCGCAGCGGCAAGTTCCGCATTCATATCCGCCAGCTCGACTGGCAGCGCTTCCACGAGTTCCTGCCGATCGGTCCCGGCTACCAGCCGCTTTGCGCGCTGGTTCGCTTCACCCTGCGCGACCCGCTCGACTACGACATCCGGCTGGTCTTGCGCCACGAGGAAATCCGCGAGTTCCGCATCGGCGCGCAGAACGCCTGCCGCCTTGGCTGGACCAGCTGGCTGGGCCGGGAGCGCGCGGATGGCGTGGTGACGCTGGGCAGCAAGATTCATTAAGGATGGATGAGCATGATCAACGTAGACCTGCAACAACTGATTCAGGCGCTGGATGCCGACACCCGGCGCGACCTCGAAGGCTCGGCCGAGCGCTGCGTAGCCCGCGGCGGCAGCAAGGTACTGGTGGAGGACCTGTTGCTGGGCCTGCTGGAGCGTCCCCAGGGACTGCTGGCGCGCGCCCTGCAGGATGCCGCGGTGGACGCTGGCGAACTCAACGCCGCGTTGCAAGCGCGGGGCGAGCACAGCGCCTCGCGCAATCCGGTGTTCGCGCCCGAGCTGGTGCAGTGGCTGCAGGATGCGCTGTTGCTGGCCAACCTCGAACTGGGCCGTAGCCAGATCGACCAGGCGGCATTGATCCTGGCCCTGCTACGCAACCCGTTGCGCTATGCCGGCAGCCGCTACCAGCCGCTGCTGGCGCGGCTCGACATCGAGCGGTTGAAGGACTTCGCGCTCTCGCAGCCGCTGGAGGGCGCGCCCAGCGGCAAGCCGGGCGGTGGCGAGTCCCTGTTGCAGCGTTTCACCCACAACCTTACCCAGCAGGCGCGCGACGGCAAGCTCGATCCGGTGCTCTGTCGCGACGGGGCTATTCGCCAGATGGTCGACATCCTGGCCCGTCGGCGGAAAAACAACCCCATCGTGGTCGGCGAGGCCGGCGTCGGCAAGACCGCCATCGTCGAAGGCCTGGCCTCGCGGATCGCCGCAGGGGAAGTGCCGCCGGCGCTGAGGGACGTCGAGCTGTTGTCCCTCGACATGGGCCTGTTGCAGGCCGGTGCCAGCGTGAAGGGCGAGTTCGAGCGGCGCCTGAAAGGCGTCATCGACGAAGTGAAGGCAGCGCTCAGGCCGACCATCCTGTTCATCGACGAGGCCCATACGCTGATCGGCGCGGGCGGTCAGGCCGGCGGCTCGGATGCCGCCAACCTGCTCAAGCCGGCCCTGGCACGTGGCGAGTTGCGCACCATCGCGGCGACGACCTGGGCCGAATACAAGAAGTATTTCGAGAAGGACCCGGCGCTGGCCCGGCGCTTCCAGCCCGTGCAGTTGCATGAGCCGAGCGTTGCCGAGGCGGTGACGATCCTGCGTGGCCTGGCCCGAGTTTACGAGGAAAGCCACGGTATCTACCTGCGCGACGACGCGGTGGTGGCCGCCGCCGAACTGTCCGCCCGCTACCTGGCGGGTCGCCAGTTGCCGGACAAGGCCGTCGACGTCCTCGACACCGCCTGTGCGCGGGTGCGCATCAGCCTGGCGGCGGCGCCGGAGAGTCTCGAGCGCCTGCGCGGCGAGCTGGCCGAAGGCGAGCGCCAGCGCCAGGCCCTGCGCCGCGATGCCGAGGCAGGCCTGCCGATCGACCACGATACCCTGCAGGCGCTGGAGGAGCGCCTGGCCCAGGCGGAAAGCGAGCGGCACGTACAGGAGGACCAGTGGAGCCGCCAGCGCGAACTCGCCGAGCGCCTGCTCGCCCTGCGCCAGCAATTGGCCAGGGCCCGCGAGGCGAACCGGGAAGAGCAGGGCGGCGAGGCGGACGCGGAGACTTTCCCGGCCGACGAGCATGGCGGTGTCGAAGCCCTGGAAAAGGCCCTTCACGAAACCCGCCAGGCGCTCGCCGATGCCCAGGCCCAGGGGCGGCTGGTCAGCTTCGAGGTCTGCCCGCGCCTGGTTGCCGAGGTGATCGGCGCCTGGACCGGCGTACCGGTGGAACAACTGGCGCGGGAACACAACGCCAAGGTGATGGGGTTCGCCGACGACCTGCGGGCGCGGATCCGTGGCCAGGAACAGGCGGTCAGCGCCCTGGACCGCGCGATGCGCGCCACCGCGGCCGGGCTGAACAAGCCCGATGCGCCGGTCGGCGTGTTCCTGCTGGTGGGCCCGAGCGGGGTGGGCAAGACCGAGACCGCGCTGGCGCTGGCCGACCTGCTGTATGGCGGCGAGCGTTTCATCACCACCATCAACATGTCCGAGTTCCAGGAGAAGCACACCGTCTCGCGCCTGATCGGCGCGCCGCCCGGCTATGTCGGCTATGGCGAGGGTGGCATGCTCACCGAGGCGGTACGCCAGAAGCCCTATTCGGTGATATTGCTGGACGAGGTGGAGAAGGCCGATCCGGACGTGCTCAACCTGTTCTACCAGATCTTCGACAAGGGCGTGGCCAACGATGGCGAAGGGCGCGAGATCGATTTCCGCAATACCTTGATCCTGATGACCTCCAACCTCGCCAGCGAGCACATCGCCGCGCTTTGCCAGGACGGCGCGCGGCCTTCCGCCGAACTCCTGGAGGAAACCATCCGGCCGGCGCTCAGCCGGCATTTCAAGCCGGCGCTGCTGGCGCGCATGCGCGTGGTGCCTTACTACCCGGTGGGCGGCCCGGTACTGCGCGAGCTGATCGAGATCAAGCTGGAACGCCTCGGCGAGCGTCTGGCGCGCCGTCAACTGGCTTTCGACTACAGCCAGGCGCTGGTGGACCACCTGGCCGAGCGTTGCACCCAGAGCGACAGCGGCGCACGGTTGATCGACCACCTGCTGGACACGCACCTGCTGCCGCTGGTGGCCGACCGTTTGCTGGAAGCGATGGCGCGCGACGAGCGTCTCGAGCGGGTCCATGCGACGCTGGGCGAGCACGGCCGCGTGCTCTGCGAGTTCGCCTGAGGTGGGTGCGATGTTCAGCCGCGTACCGCAACCCCTGGCCTTCGCCGAAGCCCTGCTCGCTCAGTTCGGCGCGCTGTCGCGGGAAACCGACATCGCGGCCCTGCTGGGCGGTTTCGCACGCGCAGTCGGCGAACTCAGCGGCTGCGAGCTGAGCCAGTTGTATCTGCTCGACCAGACCCATACCGCGCTCACCCTCAACGCCGAATGCCGGGACGGCCTGTTGCAGGCGCTGGAGCCGTCGAGCCTGCCGGCGGACTACACCGGCGAGCAGTTGCTGCAGTTCGCCCTGTGCCAGAACCGCGTGGTCAGTCTCGTCGACCTGCCGTCGCGGCTGCACGAGACCGGCTTCCTGCCGGCAGGGGAGCAGCCCTGGCTGTCCCTGCTCTGCGTTCCGCTGGTGAGCCCGGAGAAAACGGTCGAGGGCATGGTGGTCTGCGCTACCCGGCGCCCACTGGACCTGCAGGGATTCGCCCATCCACTGGGCCAGCTGGGCTCGTTCGTGCTGGCCCAGCTGCATCTGCTGCAACGCCTCTCGCAACCCTCCGGCGAGCCGCAGGGACCGTCCAGCGCACCGGTGGTCAGCGGCTACGGGCTGATCGGCAGGAGCGCGGCGATGCGTGAGACCTGCCGCCTGATCAGCAAGGTCCTGCACAACCCCTATACCGTGTTGCTGCAGGGCGAGACCGGCACCGGCAAGGAGGTGGTCGCACGGGCGATCCACGAGTACGGCCCGCGGCGTGCACAGGCGTTCGTGGTGCAGAACTGCGCGGCGTTTCCGGAAAACCTGCTGGAAAGCGAGCTGTTCGGCTACCGCAAGGGCGCCTTTACCGGTGCCGAGCGCGATCGTCCCGGGTTGTTCGATGCCGCGGATGGCGGAACCCTGCTGCTCGACGAAATCGGCGACATGCCCCTCTCGCTCCAGGCCAAGCTGTTGCGCGTGTTGCAGGAAGGCGAGATTCGCCCGCTCGGCGGCAACGACACGCACAAGGTCGATGTACGCATCATCGCCGCTACCCACCGTGACCTCGCCCTGCTGGTACGCGATGGCAAGTTCCGCGAAGACCTCTACTACCGGCTGGCGCAGTTTCCCATCGAGTTGCCGCCGTTGCGCCAGCGCGAGGGCGACGCCCTCGAACTGGCCCGGCATTTCGCCGAGCGCGCCTGCGTGTTCCTGCGCCGCGCGCCGCTGGGCTGGTCCGCGGAAGCGCTGGAACTGCTCGACGGCTATGGCTTTCCCGGCAACGTTCGGGAGCTGAAGGGACTGGTGGAATGCGCGGTACTGCTCTGCGAAGGCGAGATGCTGCTGGCCGAACACTTTTCCCTGCGCGCGCCCCCGGAAGCGGAGGCGCCGCTCAAGCTGCGCGAGCATCTGGAGCAGATCGAACGGGACCTGCTGCTCGCCTGCCTGCGCAGGAACGCTGGCAACCAGACCCTCGCCGCGCGCGAACTGGGTCTGCCGCGACGAACCCTGATCTATCGCATGGGACGCCTGAACATTCATTTCGGCGATCCCCGGACCTGAAGCCCATGATCGAGATTTCCTTCCAACCAGCCCAGCCGGGCGCGCGCCTGGAGCGCGGCGTCCGCGGCCCTTCCATGGAGACTCCCTGATGCCTGTTCGTCACTGGCCCGCCGTGCTTCTGGCCCTGGCCGTCCTCTGCGGCCTCGCCGGTTGCAGCGGCAACTACAAATTCAACGACGGCGACTATCGCCCGCTTGGCGATCCGCAGGCGGTCAATCGCGGCAAGTGACCGCAAGGAGCGATCTCATGGAACTGGTATTGGAAATGCTCAGCGCCAAGCAATTCGTACCGACGGAGCTATGCAGCAAGACCTTCGGCAGGAACGGCGGCCTCATCGGCCGCGGCGGTGAGTGCGATTGGGCGATTCCCGATCGCAAGCGGCACCTGTCCAAGCAGCATGCGCGGGTCAGCTATCGCAACGGCGCGTTCTACCTGACCGACACCAGCAGCAACGGCATCCGCGCCGGCAACGGCAGCCGCCTGCCGCATGGCGAGCCGCAGCGCATCGAGCAGGACAGCGTCTTCCTGCTCGGCGACTTCGAGATCCGCGCGCGGTTGCTGCGCGAGCCCGACGAGCTCGCCATGGACGTCGGGCGGCCGCAGCCGGCGGGCAGCATCATTCCGGACGATGCCTTCCTGGCCCTCGATCCGTTGCAGGCGCTCGACCAGGACGGTGCAGATGCCTACGAACTCGACGACCTGAGCGCGATCGCCCAGCCCAGTCATGAGGCCGGGGCGCGTGCGGACTACGCGCGGATCGACATGGAAAGCCTGGTCGTACCGGAGCTGGTGCCCGCCCCGGCGGCTCCGCAGGAACCCGTGGAAAGTCCGCGTCCGGGTCGCGACGAAGCCTTCTGGCAGCGTTTCGGCCAGGCCCTGGGAATGGACCTCGAAGGCCTCGACGGCGCTGCGCGCGAAGCGCTGGCGATCGACGCCGCCGGTTTGCTGCGGCAGTGCATCGGCGGCTTGCAGCAGAGCCTGCGGACCCGCAGCGAACTGAAGAACGAACTGCGCCTGTCGCTGAGCACGTTGCGCGATACCGGCAAGAATCCCTTGCGCTTCAGCGCCGATGCCGGCGAGGCGCTGGGGCATCTGCTACGGGATGGCAAGCCTGGCCAGTTGAGTGGCGAACAGGCCGTCGCACGCAGTTTCCGCGACCTCCAGGCGCACCAGGTGGCGCTGCTCGGCGCCAGCCGGGCGGCGGTGCGCGCGACCCTCGAGCATTTCTCGCCGCAGCAGCTGGCCCTGCGTTTCGAGCGCGACGGTCGCCGGCCGTTGCTGGCCACCTCGGGCAGCCGCTGGCGTGCCTACGGTCGCTACCACCAGTCGCTATGCCAGGACGACGATTGGAGCGAGCGTCTGTTGGCGCGTGATTTCGCCCAGGCCTACGAAGAGCAGGTTCGCCTGATTTCCACCCTCTACACCGAGCACCAAGGATGATCGCCATGTCTCGTCGCCCGATCCCGCCAGCCAGGGCGCTGGCCATGCTCGCCGTCCTGGCGCTGCTGGCCGGCTGTTCCACGCTGTCGCCGTATTCCAGACTGACCAAGCTCGACCTCGCCCTGAGCGCCGGCGAGCGGGTCAATCCCGACCTCAATGGCCGGCCGTCGCCGGTGGTAGTGCGGCTGTTCGAGCTGAAGCACCCGGTGGCGTTCGAGAACGCCGACTTCTTCAGCCTCTACGAACGTCCCAAGGAGACCCTGGACCCCGACCTGGTGACCAGCGAGGAGCTGGAGCTGCGTCCCGGCGAGCGGGTCGAACTCAAGCTCAGCGTGGGGGAGGGGAGCCGCTACGTGGGCGTGCTCGCCGCCTACCGTGATCTCGGCGAGGCAAGCTGGCGCTACGTGGTGCCGGTCACGGCGAAAGAGCTGACCCGGGTAGAGCTGAAGCTGGGCCAGAAGGGCATCCTGAATGCCGGCGAACTGCTCGGCAAGGCGGGTGACGCGCGATGAACGTGCACAAGATCGTCTGGCAGGAAGGCATGCTGCTGCGCCCGCAGCACCTGCAACACAACGACCGCTACTACGACAACCAGATGAAGGCCCGGACCCAGTTGCTGGGCAGCTACAACTGGGGCTTCCTCGCCCTGGAGCTGGACCGCCAGTTCCTCAACATGGGCAAGCTGGTGATCAGCCAGGCCTCCGGCGTATTGCCCGACGGCAGCCTGTTCGAACTCGGCGGCAACACCGAGCCGCTCGCCCTCGACGTGCCGCCCAATACCTCGAACGTGCCGATCTACCTGGCCCTGCCGCTGGTCACCGGCAACCACATCGAGGCGCGCCGGCCGGAGCAGGCCGAGGTCCTGGCGCGCTATACCGCCTATGACCTGGAGGTGGCGGACTCCAACGCCGGCGAGGATTCCATGGTGCAGGTCAGCTGCGCGCGGCCGGATTTTCGCCTGCTGCTCGGCGAGCAGCAGAGCGACCAGGCCTACGTCAAACTGAAGGTGGCGGTGGTGCTGGATACCACGCCGGACGGGGTGATCAGCCTCGACCCCGACTTCGTGCCGAGCTACCTCCACGCCCACGCATCCGCCTACCTGCTGTCCTGCCTGAAGGAGGTGATCAGCATGCTCGGCCATCGCGGCGACACCATCGCCGAGCGTATCCGGTCCAATGGCAAGGTCGGCGGCGCGGAGGTCGGCGATTTCATGATGCTGCAACTGATCAATCGCACCGAGTTGCTGCTGCGCCACTACCTGGGATTGGAGCAGGTGCATCCGGAGCAGTTGTACCGGGTGCTGCTGACCATGCTCGGCGACCTCGCCACCTTCGGCAGCGAGAGCAAGCGTCCGCGCCTGGACAGCCGTTACCAGCACAGCGACCAGGGCGCCAGCTTCCGCAGGCTGATGGAGGCGATCCGCCAGGTCCTGTCGATGGTGCTCGAGCAGCATGCCATCGAACTGCCTCTCCAGGCCCGCCAGTACGGCATCCTGGTCTCGCCCCTGCACGACCACAAGCTGCTCGGCAGCGCCTCGTTCGTGCTCGCCGCCAGTGCCAATTGCGAGTCGGAGGAACTGCGCCAGCGGCTGCCCGCGCATCTCAAGGTGGGTGCGGTCGAGCACATTCGCCAACTGGTCAACCTGCACCTGCCGGGGATCCGGGTCAAGCCGCTGCCGGTGGCGCCGCGGCAGATCCCGTTCCACTCCAACAAGACCTATTTCATTCTCGAACCCAACGCCGAGGACATGGCCCAGCTGGAGCGCTCCGGCGGTTTCGCGTTCCACGTATCCGGCGAGTTCTCCGAGCTTGAACTGAAATTCTGGGCCATCAGGAACTGAACATGATCAAGGAAAGGGAATACCACGAGGACGAGAAGACCGTCCTCCTCGATCACCAGGGACAGGTACCGGCCCAGGGGCCGCTGACCGATTTCGCCGAACCGCCGCGCTTCGAGCAGCTCGAGGAGCGGATGATCTACGCGGCGCGCCTGCGTCCGGGCGAGGCCTTCAACGTCAGCCTGAACCCGCTGGTCGCGGCGGCTTCCGAACTGCTTTCGGAAGTGGTCCGGCTCAAGCACAGCACCGTGCTGGAGAACCTTGCGGCGCTCAAGGAGCGGTTGACCTCCGCCATGAAGCTCTTCGAATTCCGCGCCGTGCAGGATGGCGTGGAAAACAGCCAGGTCATGGCGGCGCGCTACGTGCTGTGCACGGTGGTCGACGAGGCGGTGGTGACCACCCCGTGGGGCAACGAAAGCGAATGGTCGAAGATCAGCCTGCTGAGCAGCTTCCATAACGAGACCTTCGGCGGCGAGAAGTTCTTCCAGTTGCTCGACCGGCTGTCGAAGAACCCGGTCAAGCACCTGCCGATGCTGGAGCTGATGTACCTCTGCCTGGCCCTAGGCTTCGAGGGCAAGTACCGGGTGATGGCTCGCGGCGTGCTCGACCTGGACGGTATTTCCGACGCGCTCTACCGGCAGATCCGCCAGTTGCGCGGCGACGTGCCGCGCGAACTGTCGCCGCACTGGCAGGGGCTCAGCGACCAGCGTCGCGGCCTGGTGCGGATCGTGCCCTGGTGGATGGTGGCGCTGTTCACCCTGGTCTGCCTAGTGGTGATGTATTCGGGATTCGCCTGGGTTCTCGGCGAACAACGCGACACGGTGCTGCAGCCTTACCAGTCGCTCGATGCGGCGGCAGGACAGCCCGGTTCGTAAACACAGGGACGCGAAATGAAAAACTTCTTCAAGAAAGTCGGCGCCTTCCTGCGCAAGACGTGGGTCTGGACGCTGTTGCTGGTACTCCTGGCGGCATTGCTGGTGTGGTTCGTCGGGCCGCTGCTGGCGGTCGCCGACTACAAGTTCTGGGAAAGCCCGACCTCGCGGTTGCTGAGCATCAGCCTGATGTTCCTGGTCTGGGGGCTGGCGATGGTCTTCGTCAGCTGGCGCGCCGGAGTGCGGCGCAAGGCCGTCGAGGACAGCGACGAGGGCCAGGAGCGCCTGCGCCGCGACGGTCTGATCGAAGACGAACAGAAGGAATTGCGCAGCCGCTTCAAGGACGCCTTGCGCACCCTGAAGACCTCCAGCCTGTACCGCGGTCGCAGCGAGCGCTGGCGCAACGAGCTGCCCTGGTACCTGCTGATCGGCCCGCAGGGAAGCGGCAAGACCAGCCTGCTGGACTTTTCCGGACTGGAATTCCCGATCAACCGGATCGACCGCAAGCTGACCCGCGACACCGCCGGCACGCGCTACTGCGACTGGTACTTCGCCGACCACGGCGTCCTGATCGACACCGCCGGGCGCTACCTGACCCAAGCCGACGGCGAGGTCGACGGGGGCGCCTGGGCGACCCTGCTCGGCCTGTTGCGCAAGCGCCGCCGCGCACGGCCGCTGAATGGCGTGATGGTGTCGATTCCGGTAGAAACGTTGCTCAGTGACGACGAGATGGCGCTGGATACGCTGGCTCGCCAGGTGCGTGCGCGCCTGCAGGAAATCCAGCAGACCCTGCACCTCGATCTGCCGGTCTACCTGGTGCTGAGCAAGGCCGACCAGTTGCTCGGCTTCGACGAGTTCTTCGACCAGTTGAGCCGCGAGGAGAGCGACCAGGTTCTGGGCACCAGCTTCGGCAAGGAGCAGAACGGCACCGATGTGACGGTCCTGCGCCAGGCGTTCGAGGACCTTCTGCGACGCCTGAACAGCCAGGTGATCATGCGCATCCACCAGGAGCGCGATACCCTGCGTCGCGGTCGCATCCTGGACTTCCCGCACCAGCTTGGCCAGATCGGCGAGCGGTTGTGCCTGTTCGTCGAACTCGCCTTCACCGGCAACCGCTACCAGCGCGCCAGCCGCCTGCGCGGCTTCTACCTGACCAGCGCGCCGCACCTGGCCCAGCAGCTGGACGAGGACACCGCCGGCATCGGCGCCAACCTGGGGATCGCCAGCGGCCTGCTGCCGACCCTGCGCAACGGGCGCTCGCGCTTCATCCATCACCTGCTGAGCCAGGTGATCTTCCCCGAGGCCAACCTGGCAGGTCTCGATCGCCGCGAACGCACGCGCATCCACTGGGGCCAGCGAGCCCTGTACGTCGGTTCGCTGGCGCTCCTTCTGCTATTCGGCCTGCTCTGGGCTGGCGGTTTCTCGGCCAACCACGAGCGCCTGGAGCGGGTCCGCGAGCTGGCGCAGCAATGGGCCCAGCAGCGCCAGGCGCTTGGCGAGCGCGACGACGCCATGGCGGCGCTGAAGACGCTGGATAGCAGCTATGCGGCGACCACCGTGTTTCCGCCCAAAGGGGAAGTCTCGCTGCACGAGCGCGCCGGGCTGTACCAGGGCAACGAGGTCAACCCGCCGCTGGCCGCTGCCTATCGCCGCGAGCTGGAGACGCAACTGCTGCCGCGCGTGGCGCGGATGCTCGAAGCGCAGATCCGCGGCAACATGCAGAATCGCGAACGCCTGCTCAACAGCCTGCGGGCCTACCTGATGCTGAATCTGCGCGAGCGCCGCGAGAACGGATGGCTCAAGGACTGGGTGGCTACCGACTGGTCGCAGCGCTATGCCGGCAACGGCACCGTGCAGAATGGCCTGAACACGCATTTCGCCCGTCTGCTCGAGCAACCGTTCAGCTATCCGCTGAACGAGACCCTGGTGGCCCAGGCACGCCAGGTGCTGCGCAGCGAGTCCCTGGCCAACGTGGTCTACCGGGTGCTGCGCGAACAGGCGCGAAGCCTGCCCGAGTATCGCTTCGGCCAGCACCTGGGGCCGCAGGCCGGTCTGTTCGTCGGCACCGACTACGTGATCCCGGGGTTCTACACCCAGCAGGGCTACCAGCAATACTTCGTGGTCCAGGGCGCCAGCCTGGTCAACGACATCCTTCGCGACAACTGGGTCCTGGGCGAGGGCAGCGGGATCAGTGACATGGACCTGCGGCGCCTGATGGTCGAACTCGAGCAGCTGTATTTCCGCGACTACGCGAACTTCTGGAGCGAGGCGGTCGGACGCCTGGGCCTGCTGCCGTTCAACGATGCCGGCGAGGGCGCCGACCAGGTTTCCGGGCTGCTCGCCGCCAACTCGCCGATCCTCCAGTTGTTGCTGGAGGTCCGTGAGAACACCCGTTTCCCGGTCCTGGCGGAGAGCGCCGAGGCGCTGGCAGAGGCCAGCGACAAGGCCGCGGAAAAGGGCGGCAAGCTGGGCAAGGCGGCCGCCGCGGCGGCCGGCAAGGCCAGGGACGCGTTGGCGAAGAACCTGCCGGATACCGCGAAGAAGTCCCTGCAACGCCGCTTCGAGCCCCTGCATCGCCTGCTCGACGATAACAACGGCCCGGCGGCCGACCTCACCCCGCTGTTGCAGGCGCTCAACGAGTTGCAGTTGCAACTCGCCGGACTGGCGCGCGCCAGCCAGCCGGAGCAGGCGGCTTTCGACATGGCGAAGAGCCGCATGGGCGGCCAGCGCGATGCCCTGAGCAACCTGCGCAACGCCTCCGCGCGACTGCCGCGACCGCTCGGCGGATGGTTCAGCGTGCTGGCAGAAGACGCCTGGCGGCTGGTCCTCGGCGATGCCTACCTGTACCTCAACCAGCGCTACCAGAGCGAGCTGTACGGTTTCTACAGCAAGGCGATCAACAAGCGCTACCCGTTCAACGCGCACAGCGCCAGCGATGTCGCGGTCAGCGATTTCCGCGAGTTCTTCAAGGCGCAGGGCGTCGCCGAACGCTTCTTCGAAACCTACATGCGGCCCTTCGTCAGCGGCGACCCGGGCAGTTACCGCCTGCGCAGCGTGGACGGTTACAGCCTGCCGATGTCCAAGGTCTATCTCGACCAGATGGGCACGGCCCAGGTGATCCGCCAGAGCTTCTTCGCCGAGAACCCGGCCGAGCCACAGGTGCGCTTCCGCCTGGAGCCCTATACCCTCGATCCTGGCGTCAGCCGCGCCGAGTTCCGTTTCGACGGTCAGTCCATGGAGTACCGCCACGGCCCGATCGTGCCGATGTCGTTCAAGTGGCCCAGCGACGCCGACGGCGGCCGCACCAGCCTGGTGCTGGAGAAGATGGCCGGACGACCGGTGGGAATCGAACGCAATACCGGGCCCTGGTCGCTGTTCAGGCTGTTCGACCTGATGCAGACCGAGTACCTCAGCGGGCGTGACGTGATGGTGCTCAAGGCCGACCTGGGCGGCCTGCGCGCCAACTACCTGCTGCTCGCCCAGCGCACGCCGAATCCGTTCGATCTCGCAGTCCTGCGCAGCTTCCGCATGCCGGTGCAGCTCTGATGCAACGCACCGAGCCCTGGCGCAGCGCGGCGCGCACGGATCGCGGCAAGGTCCGCGCGCGCAACGAGGATGCCTTCCTGGACTGCCCGGATCGCGGGCTCTGGGCGGTCGCCGATGGCATGGGCGGGCACCAGGCCGGCGACCTGGCCAGCCGGATGATCGTCACCAGCCTGGCGGAACTGCCGGCCCGGGCGGGATTCGACGAGCGCCTGAACGCGATGCGCCAGTGCCTGCACTGGCTCAACCGGCGCCTGGGCGAGGAACTCACCCTCAGCGCCGAACGCGGCGACAGGATCATCGGCAGTACGGTGGTGGCGCTGGTCGTGGAGGGGTCGCGGGCGGCCTGCGTGTGGGTCGGCGACAGCCGCTGCTACCTGTGGCGCGGCCAGCGGCTGTACCAGCTGTCCCGCGACCACTCGCTGTTGCAGCGACTGGTCGACGAACGGCGGATGGATATCGAGCAGGCCCGCGCCTATCCCTCGGCGCGCGCGCTGACCCGTGCCGTCGGCGCCAGCGAACAACTGGTGCTGGACGTGTTGGAACTGGAGGTGCATCCCGGGGATGTCTTCCTGCTCTGCAGCGACGGGCTCTACGAAGAGCTGAGCGCCGATGCGCTGGGTCGCGCGTTGAGCCTGGCATCGCCGCAGGTGGCGGTGGAGCGGCTGTTCGACGGTGCCCTGAGCGGCGCCGCACGGGACAACCTGACGGCCGTGGTGATCCGCCAATGAACGAACCGCTGTCGTCGCTGGAGCTGCTGCCGGAGGAGGAGGGCGGCGCGAACCTGACCTATTTCGCCTTCGCCGCCCCGACCGCCTCGGCGCCGGACCTGCCGGCGGTGTTGCCCGGTCCGCTGCCGGACGTTCTTTCCGGGCGCTACCGTCTGGAGCGGATGCTCGGCGCCGGCGGCATGGGGACGGTCTACCGTGCCCGGGACCTGCTCCATGAGCAGTTCGGCGACCCGGCGCCGCTGGTAGCGCTGAAGCTGCTCAACGAGTCGGTCGCCGAGTCACCCGACGCCAGCGCCTTGCTCTATAGCGAGTTCGCCCTGACCCGGCGCTTGCGCCATCCGAACGTCGTGCGTCTGTTCACCTTCGACGTCGACACCGCATGCCAGCGCGCCTACATCGTCATGGAACTCATGCCTGGCCTGCCGCTCGACCGCCTGCTCTGCGAGCGTCCCGAAGGCCTGCCCTGGTCCGAGCTGAGCGCGATCGCCCGGCCGTTGCTGGATGTTCTGGCCTACGTCCACGAACAAGGAGTACTGCATGGCGACCTGAAGCCGAGCAACGTGATGCTCGGCGAAGAGGGCGTGCGGCTCTTCGACTTCGGCCTCGGCCAGGCGCAGGCAGGCATCCTGGATGGCCTGCCGCAGCTCAGCCGGGGCCGCATCGACGCCTGGACTCCGGGCTACGCCGCTCCCGAACTTCTCGAGGGCGCGCCATTGTCGCCGGCGGCCGACCTGTATGCGCTGGCCTGCGTCCTCTACGAACTGGCCGACGGTCGCCATCCGTTCCGCCGCCTGCCCTCGAACCAGGCCCGGGAGCAGGGGCTGGAGCGCCAGCTGCGCGCGCCCGGACACCTGCCTCGGCGCTGCTGGCCGGCGCTGCGTACCGCCCTGAGCCTCGACCCCGAACGGCGCTGCATCGGCGTCCGCGAATTGCAGGAAGCGCTGGGCGCGCGGCGTTCCTGGCTGGCCGGCGTTCTTGCCCGTTGAGCCGGCGGCGCTCGGTTTGCAGGACCTCTACGGCCGCTCTCCGCAAGCGCTCTGCAGGGCGATACGATTGCCTTCGCTGTCCCTGATCTCGGCGATGAACACGCCGTCGCCAAGCGGCGTCTTCGGGAAGAGGATTTCGCTGCCTTCGCCGAGGGCCCGGGCAATGACGGCATCCAGGTCCGCGACATTCAGGTAGATGATCGCCCCATGTAGCGTAGGCACGTAGACGTCGCCCTCGGCGAGTGCGCCGCTGGCACCGTCACGGCCTTCCTCGAAGGGGAAATGCGCCATTCTGCTTCCGTGCAGGGTGGCTACCTCGCCGAACGCCACTCCGAACACCGAGGCGTAGAAACGCATCGCCCTCCCCAGGTCGGACACCGGTATTTCCACGTGCGCGATCAGGTTCATTTCCTTCCTGTCCTGTCGGGACCACTGGTGACGCCGCTTTCCGGCGACGATGGCGGATGTTCAGCCGCGCGAAACCGAGCGGATCGAGCGGGCATGCCGCCGCGAGGGGGGCGAATGAATTCATGCGAAATTCATTAACATCTTGTCCCGCTTGACCGGCGTCAATACCCGTACTGCGTCACAAAAATACCCTGGCCCCAGGCCGTTCGGAAAGGCCGTTCGCTGTTCGCTTGGGGGAAGTCATCATGGCGCATCTGGTCTGGCAGGATGACCTGAATACCGGTATTCAGGTCATCGACAATCAACACAAACGCATCGTCGAGATGATCAATCACCTGCACGACGCCCAGCAAGGCAAGGAACACGCGGCGATCGCCGAGGTGATCGAGGAGCTGGTGGACTACACGCTGTCGCACTTCGCCTTCGAGGAAACTCTGATGGAGGATGCCGGCTACCAGTTTTCCCGGGCGCACAAGAAGATCCACGAGCTGTTCATCCGCCGGGTCTCCGAATACCGGGTGCGCTTCCAGGCCGGCGAGGATGTCGGCGATGAACTCAAGGGCTTGCTCTCGCGCTGGCTGTTCAACCACATCCGCAACGACGACGCCGGATATGTGGATGCGGTACGCCACAGCATGTCCGAACTGGTCAAGGACAAGAGCGAGGGTGGTTGGTTGTCGCGCTCGATGAAGCGCTTCTTCGGCTGATCGCCGGGGAAGGAAACGCAAAACCGGCCCAGTGGGGCCGGTTCTTTCGCCAGCGGACCTGGCCTCAGCGGATCAGGCTGAGGAATTCGCTGCGGGTGGCGGCGTTGTCGCGGAATTCGCCGAGCATCACCGAAGTGACCATGGACGAGTTCTGCTTCTCCACGCCGCGCATCATCATGCACATGTGCTGGGCCTGGATCACCACCGCGACGCCGAGGGCGCCGGTGACCTGCTGGACCGCCTCGGCGATCTGCCGGCTCATGTTCTCCTGGATCTGCAGGCGGCGGGCGTACATGTCGACGATCCGCGCGACCTTCGACAGGCCGAGCACCTTGCCGTTCGGGATATAGGCCACGTGGGCCTTGCCGATGAAGGGCAGCAGGTGGTGCTCGCAGAGCGAGTACAGCTCGATGTCCTTGACCAATACCATTTCGCTGTTGTCGGAGCTGAACAGGGCACCGTTGACGACTTCTTCCAGGCTCTGTTGGTAGCCGCGGCACAGGTACTTCATGGCCTTGGCGGCACGCTTGGGCGTGTCCAGCAGACCTTCGCGGTTAACGTCCTCGCCGAGCTGGGTGAGGATCGAGGAGTAGTGTTGTTCCAGGGACATGGGCGTTCCAGTCAGACGATTACCAGCGCGGAGGGTAGGACGTCGCCGGGCCGCTGGCAAGACTCGGCGCTTGCCGGCTACTCGTCGCGGCCTTCGAGCATGGTCCTGCGCAGCATCACGTAGACCGAGCCGGTGCCGCCGTGGCGTGGCAGGCAGGAGGTGAAACCGAGCACCTGCGGGTGTTGGCGCAACCAGGTATTGACGTGGCTTTTCACCAGCGGGCTGCGTCCGTCCTTGCGCGCGGCCTTGCCATGGGTCACGCGCACGCAGCGGATTTCCAGGCGGGTGGCCTCGGCAAGGAAGTCCCATAGCGTCTGCCGGGCCTTCTCCACGCTCATGCCGTGCAGGTCGAGGCTACCGTCGAAGGGCACCAGGCCCTGCTTGAGCTTGCGCAACTGGCTTTCCTGGACGCCGTCGCGGGCCCAGGACAGCTCGTCCTCGGGGCCGACGTCGATGACGAACTGGTCGGACAGGCCGTCGACGCGGATTTCGTCGTTGCGCACGCTGGCATTGAGCTGGCGCTGCTTGAGTTGCTGGCGGTCGTTGCGAGGTTTGCCGGTATCGGCTCGATCGACCGAGATGCGCTTGACGCCGCGCATCTCGCTCTTGAACAGGGAAAAGTCGTCGTCTTGCATGGGAGCCTCCGCGAAGCGGCGCAGTTTACCGGATCGGCCGGACGCCGGCAGCCCGCTCAGTCGCGCTTTTTCATCAGGTTCGGCGACAGGCTCAGGTCGCTGTTGCGGCGGCTGCGGCGGCGGCTGAAACGCCAGAAGAACACGCCGAGGCAGAGCGACAGCAGGCCAAGGGCCAGCAAGACGCCGCCAGCGGCGGGTTCGATATGCAGCATGCCGACAGCCGGCTGGCGGCCGATCAAGGCCGAGGTGCCGGCCAGCGACAGCAGCACGCCCAGGCTCGCCACCAGGGCCGCGAACGCCGCCGCCAGGCGCCAGCGCCAGACTCTCGGCCGGCGCGGGCGCAGCCGGCGCGCATCGAAACTATCGGACAACTTCATCCCGACTTCCTCGTGTGTCATCGGGGCTAGGACCGGAACCTTCCTGCCGGGTTCCCGGATTCCCGGGAGCCGTGGGCAAACCGTGCGCCACTCGTCTTCTCGCCGCAAGCCATGGCCCTGCAGGCAGACTAGTCCTCCGCAGGGCGGGACGGGAGGGCGGCTGGATGGGCGGTCAGAGCAGTTCCCGGGCCTGGGCGACGATCGCCGCGAAGTTGTCGCCGAGGGCGGCGATCTCGGCGCGTTGCAGATCCGCGGCGCTCAGGACCCCGCCGTTCAGGGTGGGTATGTCGCGGGTGGCGCAGGCGCTATCGGCGAGGGTGCAGCGGTAGCCGTAGTCCTTGGCCGCGCGCACGGTGGTGCTGACGCTGGAATGGGTCATGAAGCCGCAGACGATCAGGTCGAGACGGCCGTGGTTCTGCAGCAGGTCGTGCAGCTCGGTGCCGGAGAAGGCATTGGGCAGGCGTTTCTCCACGACTTTTTCCCCGGCTTCCGGTTGCAGTTCCGGGAGGAACTGGCCGCGCGGCCCTTGCGGATCGAACAGGCCGCCCTGGATACCCAGGTGGCGTACATGCACGATGGGCGTACCGCTGGCGCGGGCCGCCTGCACCAGCACGCCGATCTCCGCGGCGGCGTCGTCGAGGCCTGGCAGGCGCAGGGCGCCGCTGCGGTACTCTTCCTGGGCATCGATGATCAGCAAGGTGCTCTGCCGAAGGGGGGCTGGCGGGTAGCCGCGTCCGCTGATCTGCAAAAGGGTGAGCGGATGAGGCATGTCACTACTCCTGAGAAGGCACATGCCTTTCATTCTGGCCCCTATCGGCGAGCCTGTGAACCTTTGCCGCATGCGCACTAAAGTGGTATGGACTTCCCGCGCTGGAGGCCAGCTCCGGCGCGATCGGCTAGAATGTCGCCCTTTTGTGCGTTGCGAGGAGCAATTCCGTCATGTCCGAGTCCCGTCTGCTCACCCTGCGCGACTACATCCGCTGGGCTGTCAGCCGTTTCCACGCCGCCGGCCTGTTCTTCGGTCACGGCACCGACAATGCCTGGGACGAGGCGCGCCACCTGGTTCTGGGCTCCCTGCACCTTCCCTGGGAAATTTCTGACAGCTACCTGGATTGTCGCCTGGAAGACGATGAACGCGCCGAGTTGGCGGAGATCCTCCGGCGGCGCATCGAGGAACGGATTCCGGCGGCCTACCTGCTGGGCGAAGCCTGGTTCTGCGGGATTCCCTTCAGCGTCGACGAACGCGTGCTGGTGCCGCGCTCGCCTATCGCCGAACTTATCGAACAGCGCTTCGCGCCCTGGCTGCCGGCCGAGCCGGCGCGAATCCTCGACCTCTGCACCGGTTCCGGCTGCATCGGCATCGCCTGCGCCTATGCGTTCGAGCAGGCGGAGGTGGTGCTCGCCGACCTGTCCTTCGATGCGCTGGAGGTGGCCAACGTCAATATCGAGCGCCACGACCTCGGCGAGCGGGTCTACACCGTCCAGGGCGACGGTTTCGCCGGGCTTCCCGGCCAGCGCTTCGACCTGATCGTGTCCAATCCGCCCTACGTGGATGCCGAGGATTTCGCCGACATGCCGGCGGAGTTCCATCATGAGCCTGAACTCGGCCTGGCCTGCGGCGACGACGGCCTGGACCTGGTGCGACGGATGCTCGCCGAGGCGGCCGACCACCTCAGCGAGAAAGGCCTGCTGATCGTCGAGGTGGGCAACAGCGAGGTCCATGTGCAGGCGCTGTATCCGGAAGTGGACTTCACCTGGCTGGAGTTCGAGCACGGTGGCCACGGGGTGTTCATGCTGTCCGCCGCGCAGTGCCGCGAGCACCGGGAACTGTTCCGTTCGCGCTTGGAAAAGTGATCGGAGGCGGCTGGTGCCGCCGGTTCAGTGAGTGGCGATCCAGATCAGCAGGCCGGCCTGGAACACCGCGAAGGCGGTCAGGCAGGCGATGGTGAAGCGCAGGCTGGTGTCGTCGCGGCGGTAGTGGTTGATGCGCTGTTCCAGTTGGCGGATCTCCGCATCCTGGGCCTGCAGGGTCTGCTCGGCCTGTTCCAGCATCGCCGCGGCGTCCAGCAGCGGCACGATCTGCACCTTGTCCTTGTGCCAATCGCTGTGCAGCTCACTGACCCGGCCGGCGCTGTAGCGGGCCTTGAGCAACCGCTGGTCCTCATAGCTGACGTCGAAGCCCTGGGCGCGGATGAAATGGTCGCGGCGCAGGCGTGCGTCTTCGGTCAGGCCATCCTTCAGCGCCAGTGCGCCGCCTTCCACCTTGTAGTGGGCCCAGCGTCGTTGCGCCCAGGCGATGGCCTGGGCCAGCAGGAAACGGCCCAGCCCGCGGTTCAAGGGTTCCAGGCTGAGCCCGGCGTCCGAACCGAAACGCACTTCCTTGTTGCGATGATCGGCCCAGACCTCCAGCAGGTTCTGCTCCTTGCGCAGCATCAGGCCTGGCACCTGGATGCTCAGGCGCAGCAGGCTCTGGTCCGCGCTGTGCCGTTCGACCCTGCCGAGCTGGACGAAGCGCAGGGGGCGGGCGCCGGTCGCGCGGTCGGTGGGCAGTGGCGCCAGGCGGAGCAGGCGGAAATGCTCCGGCGCCAGTTCGGCCCAGGGGTGCGGCGGTTTCTTCTCGGCTTCTTCTGCGGCCGGTTGGGTATCGCTATCGATCATCGGACATCCTCTGGCCGGCCGCCTTCACGGGCCGGCTTTCAGAACTTGTCGGCGCGGGAAGCGATTTCTGTAGCGGCTCAGCGGCCTTTTTCCGCCTCTGCGCCGCGCAGGATGAAGCGGCTGACCGCCTCGACCAGTTGCCGGGCCAGCGGCAGGTTCGGGTCGTTGTAGGCGGAAAGCTGCTGGAGACCGGTGCTCGGGGCGATCCGCAGGATGTGGTTCATGCCGTCGATGAGCACCAGTTGCGAGTCGGGCTTGGCTCGCTGGAGCGCCTCGGCGTCGGCGACGCCGACCTGGATGTCATTGCGGCCCTGGACGATCAGGGTCGGGATGCGCAGGCGGCCGAACGCGCGGGCCGGGTCTTCGCGGAACAGCGAGATCAGGTACGGCTGCACGCTGGGGCGGAGCAGGTTGGCGAGCGCCGGCGGGATATCGCCGCGGGTCTCGCCGGCCTTCAGCGAAGCCAGCACCGAGTCGGCCTGGCGCAGTTGCGCCGGCGGCAGGCGACCGCGCAGTTGCTCGCGCAACACCCGGTCGATGGGTTGGCCGCTGCCGGCGATGGCGATCAATTCCTCGGCCGGCGTGCGAGGCGCCGCCAGGCTGGCGATCAGCGCGCCTTCGCTATGGCCGACCAGGATCAGCCGGGAGAAGCGCGGGTCGCGGGCCAGCCGCTCGCTCCAGGCGACCACGTCGTCGACATAGACGCCGACGCTGAGGTCTTCCTCGCGCGGCGCCGCCGCCAGGCTGCGGGCGACTCCCCGCTTGTCGTAGCGCACGCTGGCGATTCCGCGTTCGGCCAGGGCCTCGGCGAGACGCAACAGGTAGCGGTTGTTGCCGCCGAAGGGGTTGTTGCCGTCGCGATCGGTGGGACCGGAGCCGGCGACCAGCAGGACCACCGGCGGCGGCACGGCGCTGCGCGGCAGCAGCAAGGAGCCGCGCAGCACGCCGTGCCCGGTGTCCAGGTCGTAGGGGCGGTGCAGGATGCTGTTGGGAGCGGCGTGGGCCAGGCTGGCGAGCAGGCAGAACAGGGCGAGGAGGGCGCGCGGCATGGAGGTCTTCATGGGCCGATGATAGCGCTTTGATCGCGTCCTCCGGGGAAGGTTCGCAGGCCCGTCCTTGACGGGTATACTCCGATGTCTTTCCCTCTCGTCCTCACGCGGAGCCTCGCATGTCCGGCAACACCTACGGCAAGCTCTTCACCGTCACCACCGCAGGCGAAAGCCACGGCCCGGCGCTGGTCGCCATCGTCGATGGGTGCCCCCCGGGGCTGGAACTGTCCGCCCGGGACCTGCAACGCGACCTCGACCGGCGCAAGCCCGGCACCAGCCGGCACACCACCCAGCGCCAGGAAGCCGACGAGGTGGAGATTCTTTCCGGGGTGTTCGAGGGCAAGACCACCGGCACGCCGATCGGCCTGCTGATCCGCAACACCGACCAGAAGTCCAAGGACTACTCGGCGATCAAGGACCTGTTCCGCCCGGCCCACGCCGACTACACCTACCACCACAAGTACGGCGTGCGCGACTACCGCGGCGGCGGCCGTTCCTCGGCGCGCGAGACCGCCATGCGCGTGGCCGCCGGGGCTATTGCCAAGAAATACCTGGCGGGCCTGGGCATCCAGGTGCGCGGCTACATGAGCCAGCTCGGGCCGATCGAGATTCCGTTCAGGAGCTGGGACAGCGTCGAGCAGAATGCCTTCTTCAGCCCCGCCCCGGACAAGGTGCCGGAGCTGGAGGCCTACATGGACCAATTGCGCCGCGACCAGGATTCGGTCGGGGCGAAGATCACCGTGGTTGCCGAAGGCGTGCCGCCGGGCCTGGGCGAGCCGATCTTCGACCGCCTGGACGCCGAACTGGCGCATGCGCTGATGAGCATCAACGCGGTGAAGGGCGTGGAGATCGGCGCCGGCTTCGCCAGCATCGCCCAGCGCGGTACCGAGCACCGCGACGAACTGACCCCGCAAGGCTTCCTGTCGAACAATGCCGGCGGCATCCTCGGCGGGATCTCCTCCGGCCAGCCGATCGTCGCCCACCTGGCGCTGAAGCCGACCTCCAGCATCACCACTCCCGGGCGCTCGATCGATACCGCCGGCGAGCCGGTGGACATGATCACCAAGGGCCGTCACGACCCGTGCGTCGGCATCCGCGCCACGCCGATCGCCGAGGCGATGATGGCCATCGTCCTGCTCGACCAGTTGCTGCGCCAGCGTGGGCAGAACGCCGACGTGCGCGTCGACACGCCGGTCCTGCCGCAGCTGTGAGGGCTGTGGCAGGCCGCGGTGCGGGACGGGTGAACGGCGGATCGTGACCAGCGCGGTTCCCTACTGGCGCCTGTCCAGCTTCTATTTCTTCTATTTCAGCCTGCTCGGCGCCACGGCGCCGTTCCTCGCCCTGTATTTCCATCACCTGGGCTTCCCCAGCCCGCGCATCGGCGAGCTGGTGGCGATTCCCATGCTGATGCGTTGCGTCGCGCCCAACCTGTGGGGCTGGCTGGGCGACCGCAGCGGCCAGCGCCTGGCCATCGTGCGCTTCGGCGCGGTATGCACGGCGCTGGGCTTCTCGCTGATCTTCGTCAGCCACAGCTACGCCTGGCTGGCCTTGGTGATGGCGTTGCACGCGTTCTTCTGGCATGCCGTGCTACCGCAGTTCGAGGTCATCACCCTGGCCCATCTGCGCGAGCGCAGCGCCAGCTACAGCCGGATTCGCCTGTGGGGCTCGATCGGTTTCATCTGCACCGTGGTCGGTCTCGGCGCGCTGTTCGAGCGCCTGAGCCTGGATGTCTACCCGGCGACGCTGCTGGGTATCATGCTCGGCATCGTGCTGTGCAGCTGGTGGGTGCCCAATGCCCAGCCGGCCCATCGCGAACCGCGCGAAGGCGAGGGCGGCTTCCTCGCCCAGTTGCGCCAGCCGGGCGTGCTGGCGTTCTACCTGTGCGTGTGCCTGATGCAGCTGTCCCATGGGCCGTACTACACCTTCCTGACCCTGCACCTGGAATCGCTGGGCTACAGCCGGGCGCTGATCGGTCTGCTCTGGGCGCTGGGGGTGGTCGCCGAGGTCATGTTGTTCCTCGCCATGCCACGCCTGCTGCAACGTTTCAGCCTGCGCCAGGTGCTGGCCGCGAGCTTCCTGCTGGCGTCGCTGCGCTGGCTGCTTCTCGGCAACCTGGCCGACAGCCTGGCGCTGCTGGTCTTTGCCCAGACGCTGCATGCCGCCACCTTCGGCAGTTTTCATGCGGCTGCCATCCATTTCGTGCAACGTAGCTTCGGCCCGCGCCAGCAGGGCCAGGGCCAGGCCCTGTATGCTGCGCTGGCCGGTACCGGTGGAGCCCTGGGCGCGCTGTATTCCGGCTATAGCTGGAACAGCCTGGGCCCTGCCTGGACCTTCGCCATCGCCAGCCTGGCAGCCTTGCTGGCAGCCGCTATCATCAGTACCCGTTTGCAAGAGGTGCGGGCATGAACGACAACCGTGAACAGCTGACCCAGCAGATCATCGACGCCGGCCGGTTCCTCTACGGCCGCGGCTGGTCGCCGGCAACCAGCAGCAACTACTCCGCGCGCCTGGACGAACAGCGCGCGCTGCTCACCGTCTCGGGCAAGCACAAGGGCCAGTTGGGCTTCGACGACGTGCTGGCCACCGACCTGGCCGGCAACAGCCTGGAACCGGGCAAGAAACCCTCGGCGGAGACCCTCCTGCACACCCAGCTGTATGCCTGGAACCCGGCGATCGGCGCGGTGCTGCATACCCACTCGGTGAATGCCACCGTGCTTTCCCGCCTGGTCCGCGGCGACCGCCTGGTGCTGCAGGACTACGAACTGCAGAAGGCCTTCGCCGGGGTCACCACCCACGAAGGCCAGGTCGAGGTGCCGATCTTCGACAACGACCAGGACATCGCCCGCCTGGCCAGCCGCGTGCAGCCCTGGCTGGAGGCGCATCCGCACTGCCCGGGGTATTTGATCCGCGGCCACGGGCTGTACACTTGGGGCGCGCGCATGAGCGATGCCCTGCGTCAGGTGGAAGCTTTCGAGTTTCTGTTCGAGTGTGAACTGAAAGTACTGAGTCTGAGCCGATGAGCAGCCTTACCGTCTATCACGAGAACCAGCCGGAGCAGCCGCTGAAGCTGCTGACCCATGCCGAGGACATCGCTTCGACCCTGGCCGAGGTCGGCGTCCGTTTCGAACGCTGGGAAGCCGCCGCGCCGATCGCCGCCGGCGCCAGCCAGGACGAGGTGATCGCCGCCTACGCCCACGAGATCGAGCGGCTCAAGCGCGAGCGCGGCTACATCACCGTGGACGTGGTCAGCCTGAACAGCGACCACCCGCAGAAGGCCGAATTGCGCGCCAAGTTCCTCGACGAGCACCGCCATGGCGAAGACGAGGTGCGCTTCTTCGTCGCCGGGCGCGGCCTGTTCGTCCTGCATATCGAGGAGCATGTCTACGCCGTGCTCTGCGAGCGCAACGACCTTATCTCGGTGCCGGCCGGCACTCGCCACTGGTTCGACATGGGCGAGCACCCGCATTTCGTCGCCGTGCGCCTGTTCAACAACCCGGAGGGCTGGGTCGCCCAGTTCACCGGCGACGACATCGCCAGCCGCTTCCCCCTGCTGGAAGACTGAGCGAGGCACCGTCCCATCCGTCACCATCCGCGCCCCCGGTCCTGCCGGGGGCGGTTTCATCCGGAGTCCGCATGACCATCAAAGCCATCCTCACCGACATCGAAGGCACCACCAGCGCGGTCAGCTTCGTTTTCGACGTGCTGTTTCCCTATGCCGCCCGGCACCTGCCGGACTTCGTCCGCGAACACGCCGGAGAGACCGAGGTAGCCGCACAGTTGGCGGCGGTGCGTGCCGAGAGCGGTGAGGCGGACGCCGATGTCGAGCGGGTGATCGCGATCCTCCTGCAATGGATCGCCGAGGACCGCAAGGCGACGCCGCTGAAGGCCCTGCAAGGCATGGTCTGGGCCCAGGGCTACCGCGACGGTCAGTTGAAGGGCCACGTCTACCCGGACGCGGTGCAGGCGCTGCGCGAGTGGAAGGCCCGTGGGCTGGACCTGTACGTCTATTCCTCCGGCTCGATCCAGGCGCAGAAGCTGATCTTCGGCTGTTCCGAGGCCGGCGACCTGGGCTCGCTGTTTTCCGGCTACTTCGACACTACCAGCGGGCCGAAGCGGGAAAGCGCCTCCTATGCGCGGATCGCCGGGGCCATCGGCCTGCCGGCCGCGGAAATCCTTTTCCTTTCCGACGTGGTGCAGGAACTGGATGCCGCGCGCGACGCGGGCATGCGCACGCTCGGCCTGGCCCGCGAAGGCGGCAGCCTGGACGGCCATCCGACGGTGGCCAGCTTCGCCGACATCCTCGTGGAGTGAACGCGCCGGCTATCCTGAGGGAACACTCTTGCTCGGGAGCATCGCGCCATGGGTTCCACCCTCAGCGGGCTGATCAGCCTGGTCATCCTGGCCCTGGATATCTGGGCCATCGTCAACATCCTGAAAAGCGCTGCGGAAACCGGGATGAAGATCATCTGGGTCCTGGTGATCATCGTCCTGCCGGTGCTCGGCCTGATCATCTGGGCCATCGCCGGCCCGCGCGGCAACGTCAGGCTGTAGCCTCCCGCCGCGGCGTTAGCCGCCTGCGGCGTAGTGGTTCCACAGGTGGATCGCGGCGTAGGCGCGCCAAGGCCGCCAGGCCTCGGCGCGGGCCTTCAGGCTGCGCGCATCGATGCCTTGCGGCCCCCAGACCGTGGATTTCAGCAGGCCGAGGTCGGCGGCGGGGAAGGCGTCGGCTTCGCCCATGGCACGCAGGGCTATGTATTCGGCGGTCCAGGGGCCGATGCCGGGCAACGCGCAGAGGCGCTCCACCAGGGCCTCGGGGCCGTCCGCCAGGTCCAGGCTCAGCTCTCCCGAGGCGATCGCCGCGGCGAAGCGTTGCAGCGTCTGTACCCGCTTGCCGGGCATGCCGATGCCGTCGAGGTTGGCTTGCGCCAGCGCGGCGGGCGTCGGGAACAGGTGGCTGATGCTGTCGTAGCCGAGATCTTCCAGCGGCTCGCCGAGGCGCTGGATCAGGCGCCCGGTGATGGTCACCGCGGCCTTCACCGTGACCTGCTGGCCGACGATGGCGCGCACCGCCTGTTCGAAGGGATCGAAGGCCACCGGCAGGCGCAGTCCCGGATTGGCGGCCACCAGCGGGCCGAGCAGGGGATCCCCGGCGAAATGCCGGGCGATGGCGGCCGGGTCGCTGTCCAGGTCGAACATCCGGCGGACCCGTGCCTCGAGTTCGGCGGCCAGGGCATGGGCGGACGGGCTGAGGCTCAGCGCCAGGACCTGGCGTTCCGCCAGCGGTCGCACCTCGAACCAGGCCGGGCGACCGTTGGCCCGGAAGCTGCGGGCATAGTGGTCGTCACCCAGGCTTTCGACACCGGCGAGCAGGCGCAGGGCGAAATGCTGGTGGAACTGGCGCCATTCCCAGGGTGACTGGTAGGGCAGGTGCAGGACGAGGGGAGAGGTAGGCTGGCTCATGGGTAGACGATACCTGGCCGGCGCAGCCGGCGCCATCCGCCGGCGGGGTTCGACCTGTCATTGCCGCCAGCGTAGAATGCGCGCCTTTCTTCGCGGCGCGGGCAAGTCCCGCTGCCAGATTGCAGCCTTACCAGGGAGATCCCGGCCCATGAGCGATTATCAGGAAACTCTGTACCAGGGCTACGGCCAGCGCTTCAGCATCGACAACATGCTGCATGAGGTGCGCACCGAGCACCAGCACCTGGTGATTTTCGAAAACGCCCGGATGGGCCGGGTGATGGCGCTCGATGGAGTGATCCAGACCACCGAGGCCGACGAGTTCATCTACCACGAGATGCTCACCCACGTGCCGATCCTCGCCCACGGCGCGGCCCGGCGCGTGCTGATCATCGGCGGCGGCGACGGTGGCATGCTGCGCGAGGTGGCCAAGCACAAGAGCGTCGAGCGGATCACCATGGTCGAGATCGACGGCACCGTGGTCGACATGTGCAAGGAGTTCCTGCCCAACCACTCCCAGGGCGCCTTCGACGACCCGCGGCTGAACCTGGTGATCGACGACGGCATGCGCTTCGTGGCTACCACGGAAGAACGCTTCGACGTGATCATCTCCGACTCCACCGACCCGATCGGCCCTGGCGAGGTGCTGTTCTCCGAGAACTTCTACCAGGCCTGCCGGCGCTGCCTGAACGAGGGTGGCATCCTGGTCACCCAGAACGGCACGCCGTTCATGCAACTGGAGGAAGTGCGCACCACCGCCGCACGTACCGACGGGCTGTTCGCCGACTGGCATTTCTACCAGGCGGCGGTGCCGACCTATATCGGCGGCGCCATGACCTTCGCCTGGGGTTCGACCCGCGAAGGCCTGCGTCGCCTTCCGCTGGAAACGCTGCGCCAGCGCTTCCGCGACAGCGGCATCGCCACCCGCTACTACAACGCCGATATCCACCTGGGCGCGTTTGCTCTGCCGCAGTACGTGCTGCAGGCCATCGGCAAGCAGGACAACGACTGACGCTTCACCAAGAAGGGCCGCAAGGCCCTTTTTCATGCGTCGCTCCGACATCCCCTGTTACTGCCAGCTAACATTTTTTTCACAATCGATCCGGGAAAATCTGCGCGCTTTTTTCCGTTGCCATGGCTATAAATGGCAGTTTTGTCCTTGAGTGCATCGAATGCTGACCAAACGATTGCGCCAGAGCGGCGTAGTAGTCTCTTGCCTGCTCGGTAGCGTCCTCTTCATCGCCCTGGCCTTCCTCGGCTGGCAGCGTTTCGCCCCGGCAGCCACCGTATCCGGCTGGACCTACCGGGTAGTGCTCGAGGACATTCCCCACGTCAGCGCCCTGGCCCGCGACCCGGACGGCCTGCTCTACGTGAGCCAGGAGTTGCAGGACGGCAAGGGCCTGGTGTTCCGCATCGCCGCCGATGGTAGCCGCGATACGGTGCTCGACGGGCTGTCCAAGCCCGACGGCATGGCCAGCTTCCGCGACGGCATCGCGATCAGCCAGGAGCAGGGCGCCTCGCCGGTGTTCTGGTGGCATGCCCAGCAGGCCCGGCCGCTGTTCGACGGCATCCAGGTGGAGGGCGTCGCCAGCGACGGCCGCTACCTGTACGCCGCCGAGGATCGCGACCTGGACGGGCGGATTCTCCGCTACGACCCGGAGACCGGCGGACTGACGGTACTGCGCGAGGGACTGCAGCGCTCCGAAGGGGTGGCCGCCTGCCCGGACGGAAGCGTCTTCTACACGGAAAAGAAACGTGGCCACGTCATGCGTCTGCATGAGGGGGCCGAGGACGAGGTGGTGCTGAACGGACTGAATGCACCGAGCTTTTTGCTGTGCGACAGCGAAGGCCTGTGGATCACCGAGGACTCGACGCATAACGCGCGAGCCTTGCTGCTGCCGCCCGACGGGCCGCTGCAGGTGATCGTACGGCGCCTGCGTTCCGCACAGTCCCTACTGCCCATCGGGCCCGGCCGCTACCTGCTGGCCGAGCAGGGGCGGGACCGCATTCTCGAAATCGAACGACAGAAGAGCGAATTGTAAACATGGACCAAACGGAAGTCCGAACCACCCAATCGCCCCCACGGCTGTTCCAGCCCACCATCCGCAGCCACCTGGCGTTCACCGCGCTCAGCGCGCTGGTGCTGCTGGTCATGTTCAGCCTGCTGCGCCTGGCCTTGCTGATCTACAACCGCGAACTGATCGGCGCGACCCCGGCGAGCACCTTCCTCGAGGCGTTCGGCAACGGCGTGCGTTTCGACCTGCGGGTCGTCGTCTATGCCGTGGCGCCGCTGGTGCTGTCGTTGTTCGCGGTACGCGCGATGGCCGCTCGCGGCCTGTTCCGTACATGGTTGACGCTGTTCGCCAGCATCACCCTGTTCCTCGGCGTACTCGAACTGGACTTCTACCGCGAGTTCCACCAGCGCCTGAACAGCCTGGTCTTCCAGTACATGTCGGAAGACCCGAAGACCGTCATGAGCATGCTCTGGTACGGCTTCCCGGTGGTCCGCTACCTGCTGGCCTGGGCCTTCGCCACCTGGGTGCTGTACCGGGTGTTCAAGGCCATCGACCTGGCGACCCGCCCGAGCCAGCGCAAGCCGCGCGAAGACAGCGTGATCGCCCGGCCGAGCGCTGCCGCGCCCTGGTACGTGCGCGGCGTGGTGCTGTTCCTCTGCGTGCTGGTCTGCGTCCTCGCCGCCCGCGGCACCCTGCGCCAGGGCCCGCCGCTGCGCTGGGGCGATGCCTTCACCACCGAGTCCATGTTCGCCAACCAGTTGGGCCTGAACGGCACCCTGACCCTGGTCAAGGCGGCCAAGGAGCGCTTCTCCGAAGACCGCGCGAACATCTGGAAGGCCACCCTGGACGACAAGGTCGCCCTGGAGACCACCCGGCAGATGTTGCTGACCCCCAACGACAAGCTGGTGGACGCCGATGAGGCCGCGGTGCGCCGCGAGTTCACCCCGCCGGCGGCGAATACCCTGCCGATCCGCAACGTGGTGGTGGTCCTGCTGGAAAGCTTCGCCGGCCACTATGTCGGCGCCCTGGGCGCGCCGGGCAACATCACGCCGTATTTCGACAAGCTGTCGAAGGAAGGCCTGCTGTTCACCCAGTTCTTCTCCAACGGCACCCATACCCACCAGGGCATGTTCGCCACCATGGCCTGCTTCCCCAACCTGCCGGGCTTCGAATACCTGATGCAAACCCCGGAGGGCGGCCACAAGTTCTCCGGCCTGCCGCAGTTGCTCAGCGCCCGCCAGTACGAGGACGTCTACGTCTACAACGGCGATTTCGCCTGGGACAACCAGTCCGGCTTCTTCAGCAACCAGGGCATGACCACCTTCATCGGCCGCAACGACTATGTCGACCCGGTGTTCTCCGATCCGACCTGGGGCGTCTCCGACCAGGACATGTTCGCCCGTGGCAACGAGGAACTGGACAAGCTGGCGAGCACCGGCAAGCCGTTCTATGCGCTGTTGCAGAGCCTCTCCAACCACGTGCCCTATGCGTTGCCGAAGGACCTGCCGGTGGAGCGCGTGACCGGCTACGGTTCGCTCGACGAGCACCTGACCGCCATGCGCTATTCCGACTGGGCGCTGGGCCAGTTCTTCGAGAAGGCGAAGAAGTCGCCGTACTACAAGGACACCCTTTTCGTGGTGGTCGGCGACCATGGCTTCGGCAGCCCCGAGCAGCTCACCGAGATGGACCTGCACCGCTTCAACGTGCCGCTGCTGCTGATCGCTCCCGGCATCCAGGAGAAGTTCGGTACCCACCTGCCGACCGTCGGTACCCAGGTCGACATCGTGCCGACCATCATGGGCCTGCTCGGCGGCGAGACCGTCCACCAGTGCTGGGGCCGCGACCTGCTGAACCTGCCGGAAGGCGACAAGGGCTTCGGCGTGATCAAGCCGTCGGGCAGCGAGCAGAACGTCGCCATCGTCTCCGGCAACCGCATCCTGGTGCGGCCGAAGGACGGTGACGTGCGCGTCTACGATTACCAACTGGGCGGCGATGCCAAGGCGGTGATCACCAAGGAAGTGCCGGACCAGGCCGAGCTGCAGAAGAAGCTGGAGTCGTTCATCCAGACCGCGACCAAGAGCCTGCTGGAGAATACCGCGGGCGTGGTACACGGGATCCCGGACAAGGACTGACCCGTAGCAAGCATGTGAAAGGGGCCTTCGGGCCCCTTTTTTTCGGCGCCAGGTCGCAGCGTCTTGCGTCGCCGGTGCCGCAGCGGCCGCCCTGCCCGATAGCGATCAGGGCGTATCCGTCTGCTGGCTTTCCAGCCAGCGCAGGACTTCGGCGGTGGCCTGGATCAGGTCCGCCGGTATGTACTGGTCGACATTGCCGTCGCGCAGCAGCGCCCGTGCCAGCGGAATTCGTTGCAGCACTGGGATTCCTTCTTCCTCGGCGATGCGCCGGACCCGCAGGGCCAGGGCGTCGGTGTGCTTCAGGGTGACCAGCGGCAGGGGCGTTTCGCCGCGTCGATAGCGTATGCCGATGGCGACGTGGGTCGGGTTGGCGACGATCACCGAGGAGCGCCGGACATCCGCGCGCAGATTGCTCGATTGCAGTTCCTGATGGAATTGCCGGCGCTTGCTCTTGATCTCCGGACTGCCCTCCATCTCCTTGTACTCGCGCTTCACTTCGTCCTTGCTCATGCGCAACTGCTTGTAGTGCTGGTGGCGTTCGAAGGCGTAGTCGGCGACGGCAATCGCCAGGAAGCCGACCGCGCAGACCAGCATCAGTTGCCTGAGCATCAGCCCGCTCACCGGTGCCACGCAGTCCAGCCCGCAGGCGGGAATCCGCAGGAGGCTGGCCAGGTTGCCCTGCAAGGTCAGCCAGACCAGCAGGGAGAGCAGGGCGACCTTCAGGGTCGACTTGAGGAACTCCACCAGGCTCCGGATCGAGAAGATCTTCTTCGCGCCCTCCATCGGGTTGATCTTCTTCAGGTCCGGCTTGACGCTGTCGAGGCTGAGCAGGAAGCCGTACTGGCCGACATGGCTGAGCACCACCACCAGCGCCGCGACCAGCAGGACCGGCGCCAGCAGGTAGAGGAGTTCCTGGAGAAGGTTCTCCAGGATGGTCTCCAGCGCCTGGCGAAACGGCAGGTCGATGTACTCGGCGGGCAGCAGGAGCAGCTTGCCGAGATGCTCCAGGTAGTAGTCGGAAAAGCCCATCAGCAGCGCCACCAGCGACAGGATCAACGCGCTGGAGACAATTTCCTTGCTCTTCACCACCTGGCCCTGCCGGCGGGCGTCGCGCAGCTTCTTCGCCGTGGGCTGCTCGGTCTTCTCGGCGCTCATGGCGTCTCCAGCACGGGACGCAGCAGGCGCAGCGGGTCGACGGCGAGCAGCAGGGCATCGTAGGCGTGCTCCATGAGGATGCCCAGGTAGAGCACCAGCAGCAGGCTGGCCACCAGGCTCTTGATCGGCATGGCGAGGATGAACACGTTCAGCGACGGGGCGAAGCGGCTGACCAGCGCCAGGCCGAACTCGGCGAGGAACATGGCAATCAGCAGCGGCGCGGCGAACAGCGCGCAGAGCATCAGCATCTGCGAGAACTGCGCGTAGAAGAACTCCACCCATTGGCTGCCGAACTGCGGGAAGAAGCTGCTCACCGGCCAACTGGCATAGCTCCTGAACAGCGAGCCGACCAGCGCGAGGAAGGCGCCGCCGGAGAAGAACAGGGTGATCAGCGTCTGCGTCAGCAACAGCCCGGTGGGGCTGGTCTGGCTGCCCAGGCTGGGGTTGAGGGTCGAGGCGAGTGCCGCGCCACGCTGGTTGTCGATGATGAAGCCGGTCGCTTCCATGGCCCAGAAGGGAATGGTGGCGACGAAGCCGATGAGCAGGCCGAGCAGCACTTCCTTGCCGATCAGCAGGGCGATGTCCAGCGCGTCGAGGGCCGGCGGCAGGCTGCCGGCGACGATCGGGTAGGCGAACAGCGCCAGCGAGCAGGCCACGCCGTTGCGCACCAGGCCGCCGCCCAGGGTTTGCTTGGCCAGCACCGGTAGGACCACGAAGCAACTGATGATCCGCGGCAGCAGCAGGCTGTAGGTCAGCAGCAGTTGCTGCAGGTCCTGGACGCTCATCGCACCAGCGGCACCTTCAGCAGGGTCATTTCGGCGAAACGGTACAGCTCGCCGCCCAGCCAGCCGCTGGTGGCGAACAGTACCACCACCACGGCCACCAGCTTGGCGACGAAGCCGAGGGTCTGCTCCTGGATCTGGGTGAGCGCCTGGACCAGCGATACCAGGGTGCCGATCAGGGCCGCGACCAGTACCGGCGGCAGCGACAGGACCAGCACCAGCCACAGGGTCTGGTTGGTGAAGTGGAGGATGTCGGCGCTGCTCATGGTCAGCCTCCGTAGCTGATGACCAGGCCGTGGGTCAGCCGCGCCCAGCCGTCGAGGAGGACGAACAGGAGCAGCTTGAACGGCAGGGAAATGGTCATCGGCGACACCATCATCATGCCCATCGCCAGGAGGATGTTGGAGATGATCAGGTCGATGGCGATGAAGGGCAGGTAGATCAGGAAGCCGATCTCGAACGCACGGGTCAGTTCGCTGACGGTGAAGGCCGGCAGCAGGATCAGCAGGCTGTCCGGGTCGAGCCGCTCGGCGTATTCGCTGGGCCAGACCTGGCGGGTGCTTTCCATGAAGAAGGTGTGTTCGCGCTCCTGGATCTGCCGCTTGAGGAAGTTCCGGTAGGGCGCCATGCCCTCGTCGAGAAAGCGTTCCACCGATGCCGAGTCGTTCAGGCTGACGTCGTGGTTGCGCAGGTAGTCGCGGGTGGCGAAGCCGACCGGTGCCATCACGTACAGGCTGAGGATGATCGCCAGCCCGTACATCGCCATGTTCGGCGGAATCTGCTGGACGCCCAGGGCGTTGCGCAGCAGCGAGAAGACCACGGTCATCTTGATGAAGGAGGTCGCCATCACCGCGATGAACGGGACCAGCGCGAGCAGGGCCAGGCCGAGGATCAGGCCGAGCTCGTCGGGCAACTGGATCATGCTTCGTCGTGTCCGAACAGGCGGGTTACGCGCACCCCGAGCCGGTCCTGGAGCCTGACCAGTTCGCCGATACCGAGGCAGCGCTGGTTGGCGAGGATGCGCACTTCGCCGTCCAGGGCACTGTCGAGATCGAGCAGCGAGCCTGGCTGCAGGGTGGAGAGGGTATGCAGGTCCAGGGTGCGGCGGCCGACCTCGAAGCTGACCGGGATCGGCAGTTGGTCGAGTTCGTGCAGGTCCTCGCTGTCGGCGAGGGAGGGGATGTCGTGCATGTCGAGCAGTTCCAGTTGCGTGGAGTGGAGTTGGCAGCGCGCCCAGGGGCGTCCTTCGAGAACCCCCAGCAGCGCTGCGTCGGGGCGATGACCGGCAGGCAGCAGCAACAGGTCGCCGGGCTCCAGGGTGCGCAGCTCGCTGGCGTCCAGCGGCAGGCCGGGCCATTGCAGCGACAGGCGCAGCGGTATGGCCAGGCGTTGCGCCGAGGGGCGCGGCGGCAGGCGTGCCAGCAGCGTCGCGGGATCGCCGTCGAGCCAGAGCGCCAGGCGCTGGTCGTCGCGTTCCAGGCTCAGGCGCAGGCCCATCGCAGCGCGTGGTTGCGCCGGGCTCAGGCCGTACCAGACCAGGCCGGGAAAGACGTTGCCTTCGCGCTCCAGCAAGGCCAGTTGCAGGGCCGCCGGCAGGCTGGCGAAGGCTGCCTCCTGCAGGTTCGGCGCGAGCCAGTGGGCCAGCGCCGGAGCCTGGCAGAGAAAGCGCAGGGGCAGGCCGTCCCACGCCAGGCTCAGTTCGAGATCGACGTCGGGGGCGGCCTGGGCGATGTCCAGGCGCGCTTGCAAAGCGTTGCCGACATAGTGGCGACGGCAACGCGCGAGACGTCGCTGGAGATCCAGTTCGGCGCGGCTGGCGAGCGGCAGGTCGAGGTCCGTACCGTTCATTCGGCTTGCCACTCTTCATGCAGGTAGCGACGTTGCCGCGAGCGCTGGCCGCTGTCCTGCTGCTGGTTGAAGGTGAGTTGCACCGGTTGTTCCGGATGCAGCCGTTGCAGGCGTTCGAGCAACTCGCCACGGGCTTGCTGGAGCAACGCCAGGCTGCCGGGGCTGGCACTGATCTCGACCTGCAACTGGCCATGGCCATGCAGGACCTGCACCTCCACGGCGCCGAGCTGGGGCAGTTGCACCTGCAGGCGCGCCGCATGGCTTTCGGCTGCGCTGGCGACCTGGATGCGCCCCTGCACGGCATCGAGCAGGCGCGCGAGATCGGCCAGCGGCAGTGGCCGGCTCCCGCTCGATGCCAGCAGACGTGCCAGCAGGCGGTCGCCGGGGGTTTGCATGGCGGGCAGTGGCATAGGCGCTTGGTCGTCGGGGGGCTGTGCGGATGGATCGGTTTCTCCGGGTTGCCGACGCTCCTCTCCGCGGCCTTCGCCGCCCGCTGTCGGCGCGGGCGGCGAAGCCTGGACACTGGCCTGCGCCGTGGGCGCGACCTCGGCTGCGGTTTTCGCCGGGAAGCCGGGGCCGGGCTGTGGCCGCTCATGCGTCCGACCTGCGATTTGCGGGTGGGAGGACACCGGCGCCAGCGGCGGTTCGTCGACCGGAGGCGCCGAAACGCTGGCCGGCTCCCGGCCTTGCGTGGACGCCGCGACGCGCGCGGTGGCTGCCGGCGCTTGCCGTGCTACCGATCCGGACGGCGACACTGTTGGCGTTGGCGTTGGCGTTGGCGTTGGCGTTGGCGTTGCGTCCGCGGCAACTGGCATGGGGTCCTGCCGAGTGGTCGGCGGCCGGTCGGCGGCAGGCGCCGCGGGCTGGTCGGCGAGAGGCGTCGAGGTCGGCGCGTCGGCTGTCGCGGCGGCCTCCGTCGTTTCGTCGCCCTTGTCGAACGGTGGCCTGGGCGCCGGCGGTCGGTGCGCGGGCAGGGCCTGTTCGAAGGCGATCTGCTGCGCGCGCAGCGGCGGAAGGGGGGCAGGGGTGTCGGACGACACGAGCGGAGCCGTATCCACGGCGTTCAGCTTGAGCATGGCCAGGTCTCGTGGCGGGTGAATTCTTCCAGTTCGCCTTCCTCGCTGGGTTCGCGCAGCCCCTGGCGCTCGGCGTCGACGTGGCGCTCCAGTTCGGCGAACTTCTCCAGTTGCCGCTGGCGTTCCAGCAGTTCTCGCCGGCACTGCCGCAGGCGCTCGCGCTCCCCTTCGAGGCGCTGCGCGGCCTCGGCGCAGTCCTGTTCCAGGCCGGCTTCCTTTTCCCGCAGCAGCCCTACCTGCTGCTGCCAGGCTTCCAGGCGCCGGCGGTCGAGCATGGCCGCCTGGCAGGCGAGAAACAGCCGTTGCTCTTCGGCCAGTCGCCAGTCGCGGTAGTCCCGTTGCGCCGCCTGGCGCTCGGTGTGTTCCTGCGCCGCGGCGCGAACCCGTAGCAATTGGCGGCCCTGGGCGCGCTCGGCCCGGTCCAGGCGCAGGCGTCGGACGCGCAACAGCAGCGCCAGGCTCATGCGCAGAGGCTCCGCAACTGCGCGCAGGCCTGTGCGTAATCGCTGGTTTCGTGGGTACCCTGGCGCAGCCACTGGCGGATCGCCGCGATCTTCTCGATGGCCCGGTCGGCTTCACTGTCCTGGCCTTTCTGGTATTCGCCGATCTTCAGCAGCAACTCGACTTCCTCGTACTTCGCCAGCCATTCGCGCAAGCGTCCGGCCGCATGGCGCTGATCGTCGTCGACGATCTGGTTCATGACCCGGCTCACCGAGTGCAGCACGTCGATGGCCGGATAGTGGTTGGCGGCGGCCAGCTTGCGCGACAGCACGATGTGCCCGTCGAGAATCGAGCGGGTCTCGTCGGCCACCGGCTCGCTCATGTCGTCGCCTTCCACCAGTACGGTGTAGAGCGCGGTGATCGAGCCCCGCTCGGATTGCCCGGCACGCTCCATCAGGCGTGGCAGCGCGGCGAACACCGAGGGCGGGTAGCCGCGGCGGGTGGGTGGTTCACCGGCCGCCAGGCCGATTTCGCGCTGGGCCCTGGCGAAGCGGGTCAGCGAGTCCATCAGCAGCAGGACGCGGCGACCCTGATCGCGGAAATACTCGGCGATGCTGGTGGCGACGAAACCGGCCTTGGCGCGCTCCATCGCCGGTCGGTCGGAGGTGGCGACCACCAGCACCGAGCGGCGCAGCCCCTGTTCGCCGAGGTCGCTTTCGATGAACTCGCGGACTTCGCGACCGCGTTCGCCGACCAGGGCGAGTACCGTCACATCCACCTCGGCATTGCGCACCAGGCTGGCCAGCAGGGTGCTCTTGCCGCCGCCGGCGGCAGCGAAAATGCCCATGCGCTGGCCTTCGCCGCAGGTCAGCAGGCCGTCGATGGCGCGCACACCCAGCGATAGCGGCCGCTCTATCAGGCGCCGGCTCATCGGCGGCGGGGCATCCCGGTAGACCGGATACCAGGCCGCCGGCTCGGCCGGCGGGCTGCCGTCGAAGGGGCGGCCGAGGCCGTCGAGCACCTGCCCGAGCAGG